>JAKBMM010000042.1 GCA_021831565.1 Planctomycetota bacterium | reverse complement strand
TACGTACATCCATGTCGCTTCGGCCAATCCTTTGATATGTTTCTATTATCGGACGGATGGGGTGGAATGCTGAAATTTTATGCTCAACTTTTTCGTGGAGATTTATTTGCTTTTTTCTGAGGGGGGGTACACTTTACACATGGTCAGGCTCGTGGTGAGTCTGATTGGCCGAGAGGCCGTGAACGGTTACTGGTTGTATTTTTCGGACCTTTTTCGTGGAGATCGCTCATGCGTGGATGGACAGGTTCCCTGACCGTGGCGTCGCTGGTCGGATTCAATGCGGTTGGTTTGGGTGTTTCAGCTCTATATGGCTCAACTGTTCCCACCTTAACCAATCCCATGACTATCCCCGGAGGAACTTATACCGACAGTGGCTACATTCCTCCCGACACCAACGGCGCCGTCGGCTCCGGTTATGCCGTGGAATTGCTCAACGGCTATTACGGCGTTTACAGCACCACCGGCGCCAATGCCGGTACACGCCTGACCACCAGCACATTAAAAAATTTCTGGACCAGCGCCGGTGTTACGCCTTCCGGCGGTGTTGTCGATCCGCGCATTGTGTTCGATCCTTTTACCAATCACTGGTTCGCCAGTACTATCGACATCAAACTCGACTCGAGTGGCAGCTACATCACTCAGCCCAACAACTTCCTGTTGGCCGTATCCAAAGATTCGAATCCCCTTGACGGCTGGACCGGATTTGCCATTGCTTCCAATGGTAGTGGCAGTAGTGGAGGAGGAGGAGGAGGAGGAGGAGGTGGTGGTGGTGGTGGCGGCGGCGGCGGCGGCGGCGGTGGCTGGCAAGGTACTGTTGTCAACGGTACGGGCGGCTGGGGCGGGACCGTTGTTAACGGTACGGGCGGCTGGGGCGGCACTGTTGTCAATGGCACCGGCGGCTGGGGTGGGACCGTCAGCACTTCATTCCCTGTCGCGCCGTCAATTTCTTCCGGGGGTTCTTCCACGGCGCCGAACGGACCGGCAGCCGGCAGCTCCTCGCAATATTGGGCCGATTTCGATACTCTCGGCTTCAACGCAAAAGCTGTCTACCTCACGGGGAATATGTTTACCATTGGATCGACCCCTACATTCAATTCCATCGATCTTGTCGCCGTTCCCAAATCGTCGCTCACGGCTCTCTCGCCGTCGATCACCGGTTACTCCATCCAAACGGATCAATCTCCGGCGAACTATGGCTTTGCCGTACAGCCGGCCAATGATTTAAGCGGAAGTGGCAGCAATGCCGGCTATCTGGTTGGGGCTTCGGCTTCGGGCTTGAGCGGCGTCCAGCAAGGCACGGTTCAGTACGCCAACGGCTCTTTCACGTTCAGCAGCGGCGCCTACACCAAATTCGCCAATACCGTGGGAACCATTAACCCGGCGCCGCAGCCGGGGACGAACTCAACTCCCATCGATACCGGTGATCTGCGGCTGAGTTCCAGCCTGGTGTACAGCAACGGCCTAATATGGGGTGTGCAGACCATTCAAAATCCCAATTTCAGCGGTGCCACCGCGCCGACGGCCCTGCGCGTATTCGCCATCAAGCCCGGGGCCACCGCGCCCACCGTCGAAAAAATCGTCACCGATCCGAATAATCCCAAAAGCTGGCTTTATTATGGTTCGCTGGCGATTAATTCCAGCGGCCAGCTCGTACTCTCCTTTAACGAGAGCAGTTCTACTCAATATGTAAGCATTTACGCGCTTGCCGGTGTTTTTAATGGAACCAGTCTGGCCGTCGGAACCCCGGTTCTACTCAAGGCCTCCACCTTTGCTTATAGCATTGTGGACCCCACCGATAAGCTCAATCGCTGGGGTGATTACAGCACCACGGTTGTGGATCCGGGCAATTCCAGCGATTTCTGGACCTTTCAGGAATACGCCGACGGCGCCGCGAGCTGGGCCACGTCGATATATCAATTATCCCTCGGATCAGGCGCGCAGAACGCGGCTCTTATCTCACCGGGTGATGTTCCGGAACCTGCCGCTCTGGCCCTGCTGGCCCTCGGCGGAGCGCCGTTGCTGCTGCGGCGGCGGTTCAGCCCGCCGGCTTGAATTGCTTGCTGATGTAATTGATAACATCCCATCGCTGTTTGGCGCTCAAAGAGTCCCGAAAGCTGGGCATGGGGCTATGGCCATGCGTGATTTTCCAGAAGATAGCGCCCTGGCCCTGTTTCCAGAACTTCGCCGTGGTAAGGTTGGCCGGATGCGGCGAAAGAAACGCGCCGGTCGGGCCGTCGCCCTTGCCGTTTCGGCCATGGCAGGCTTGGCAGTTTTGGGTAAAGATGACATGACCGGCACGGATGGAGACGGGCGTGGGGGGAATGGGGTTTTTGATCTTGGCCGCCGACCGCGGCGCTTTCCAGCCGTCCAGACGCACCACGCCCGGGGCGGCGACGTGATAGCCGGCGACCAGCGAAGCGGTCAAGGCGCCGGCGAGAACCGCAGCGCTCAGGCATATCTTCAATTGCGTCGCTATCATCATTTCTCCTTATTTCGTCATGCCCGGGCGGTGTAGGCGCCGGGAA
The DNA here is from genome assembly GCA_021831565.1 of Planctomycetota bacterium. GTDB lineage: Bacteria > Planctomycetota > Phycisphaerae > WQYP01 > WQYP01 > JAKBMM01. Next base: position 26,355 of record JAKBMM010000042.1, on the reverse strand, counting down.
TATCTTGTTAATCATATCACGAAAAGCCCGCCGGCGATGATCCGAGGCGGATAAAAAAAGGGCATGGCCGGCTGGAGATGCTTTGGCTCACAGTCGGCCATGCGAGGGCAAGATGTCCTAAAGTTTTCAGGCGCTGCGGCGCTGGTGTCGGATTGATGGAAGACTCCAAGCCGCACTCACCAATGCTTATCATCGCCCCATGCGGCAGCCGGCAACATGGAAAAACCCCTTAAAATAGGCAAAGGAAAATCCTCTATTTCGCCTGAGTAAATATCCTATGCCCCTAAATCACCGGGAGTTCGCCGGCGCCTGCGGCCGCTGGTTGAGGCGCGGTTCCGTACCCGCCAGCAGGCGGCGAATGTTACTCCGATGCTTCCATATCACCATAACTGAGAAAACCCAACTAATCATCACCAGTGGCATCAGCCGGGACCAGGGCGTCGGATAAGGCGCACCGGCGAGCGGCGGCAAAAAGCGGCCGGCCAGCGGCACCAGCACGGCGAAACCCGCCACGGCGGCCAGCGAGGAAAGCGATATGATTCGCCGGAGCGCAAATACCAGCAGGAAAATCACCACCGCCCCCAGCGCGGCGATGGTGTAGACGGGCCATATTCCCAGCACGGCGCCGAAGCCGGTCGCCACGCCCTTGCCGCCGCGGAATTTCAGGTAAATCGGGAAAAGGTGGCCGGCAACGGCCGCCAGCAACGCGGCCAGAGGTATCCAGATGGGACCGGCCCCGCGCTGGATCAGAAGATCGGACAGAAACACGGGTAAAAAGCCCTTGAGAAAATCGAGGGAAAACGCGATCCAGAAAAAGCGCATTCCCAGCACTCTCCCGGCGTTGGTGGCGCCGATGTTTCCGCTGCCGTGGCGGCGAATGTCCACGCCGCGGGCCAGACCCAGCAACAGTCCGAAGGGAATCGACCCCACCAGGTAGGCCACCGCGACCACGACACAAAAAGACTCCATGCTCGTTTGGGGGCGCATCAATTGCGGGTGCATATATCGACTCTTTAGTCTCCGGCGGCCTTGTCCGCCAGGCAGCGCCGGTAAAGATCCTCAAGTTTCGCCAAATAAGCCGCGGGAGACAAATCGCCCAGGGCGCGCATGGCCCGCCGGGCGAATTCCATTCTATCACAACCGGACCACGGCGGCGCGGCGAGCGCGGCGGCCATTTCCCGCACCGCGCACGGCGAGTCCACAATGGTTCCCAACGCATGGCGTTCGATCATCTCGCCGGCGCCCAGGAACCGCGTGCTGATGACCGGCAAGCCCTGGGCGAGCGCCTCGAGCGCCACCAGGCCGAAACTGTCGTAAAACGTCGGCAGCAGAAGCGCATCGCCGGCGCTGTACACGTGGTCCATTTGTCGAGTCGGGCCGATAAACAGGACCCGCTCGGCCACGCCCAGACGTTGCGCCAGTTCCAAATACGCCCGCGTGCGGCCCATTCCCACCACGAGGAGTTTCCACGGCGCCGCCGCGGCGATCGTGCGTATCGCCCAGTCGAGTCCTTTGCGGCGGAAATCATGGCCGGCAAATACCGCCACCCGGTCGGTTTCGTTCAGCCGGTACATTTCTCGAAACCACCGGCGCATCGCCGCCCATTGCGCCGGCGGCGGCGGGCGGCACGTGAAGGGATTTTCCATAATTTCCAGTTGCGCCGGCGCGACGCCATACAGGGCGCGAAAATCGCGCTGCATCCGGGCGCTCAGGCACAGGATTTTCCACGGGCCGCCCCGTTCCGGCGGCCGCATGGCCCGTTTTTCCAGCGCCAACAGCGCTCGCTGTTTTCCGGAAAGACGCAGCAAGAAGCGCTTGAGCCGCGCCGCCGCCGGCGTGCGGCGGCTGGCCACGGCCTGGCTCTGCAGACGCGCGTAAACCCCGGCGTGCGGATGGTATAGATCGCCGGGCCAGGCCACGCTCATGGAATGCGCCACATCCGGCCGCCGGGCGCGGCACCAGCGTTGCGCCGCGCGCCCGAACCGCCGGAAGCCCACGCCCGTACTTAATTTTATAGTTTTTAATATATGAATATGAACGCCGTCGATCCGGACCGGTCCGGACGAACCCGCAGCGCCGCTCCAGCGCCGCGCGTCGTGCGAAGCGCCGTGCCGGGCGAGAGAGCGGGGAGGCGGCCGGCGGCCGCTGTCGTGGCAGAGGACGTGCACCTCGTGGCCGGCGGCGACGAGCCGTTCGGCGAGCCAAACGGTGAAGTGTTCGGCGCCGCCGCGCGCCGGGTCAAAATGCTCGATGATCAGGGCGATCTTCATGGGGCGGTGTCCCGCCATAGCGATCGAATGGCCTCCAGAACCAGCGGCGGCGCCAGTCCGCGCAGGCAGCGGTGATCCACCGGACAGCGCGCCAACTGGCACGGACCGCAGGGAACCTGGATCCAAAGCTGTTTTTCACCGGCATGGAACGTCTGGGCCCAGCGCGGGTCGGTCGGCCCGAAAAGAGTGACCAGCGGCGTGGCGAAGGCCGCGGCGAAATGGCGCGGGCCGGTGTCGTTGCACAACACCAGGCTCGCCCGCCGCACCAGTTCCTTGATCGCTCCCAGGCCCACGCCCCGGCCTTCGCGAAAAGCCGCCAGCGACCGCACGCGATTGCGCAAGGCCCGGCCGCCCGGGAGTTCCGACAGGGAGCGCAACACGGCGTTGACCAGGGGTGTTTCCGCCGGCGCCGCGGCGATCAATACCGGCGCCGCCGACGGGCCGGCGGGATCGGCCACCGCGGCCGCCACCCGGGCGAAAAACTCCGGCGGCCAGCATTTGGAGGAACCGAAATTCGCGCCGGGAAAAAGCAGCATAAAGGACCGGCCAAGAACACCAAACTCCTCCAGCGCCGCCGTCGCTTCCGATTGCTCGGCCGCGGTAATCCCCAGTTCCATCCGGCGATCGTCCGTGGCGCCACCGAGGCGGCCAGCCAGAGCCAGGTAATAGTCGATCGCGGGGATGGGCTGAAAATTGCGCCGGTACGCCAGACGCCGCCAGGCCCGCACCCGGATCGGATGATCGTAAGAGTCTGTATGGCTACCTGTGTGCGTCCGGCCGGCCATCGGGAGCGGGCCGGGCGGAGCCGGATCGCCTGGCCGGAGCCGCCAGCCCCGATCCCGCTGATGATCGGGATCGGGATGCCCGCCGCCGGAACCGGCGCGTTCCAGGCGTGCGGATTCGGGAACCGCTCCGGCGGCGATCAGTTTCCGCGCCGCGGCACGGGCCAGTCGCAGATCAATTTCATCGCCGGAGAGCGGAATCGGCCGGAGATAATCCGTAAGCAAAAATCCGCGCCCGTCGCGCCGATAACCCAACCGGCGGGGTATGCCGGCGCGCCAGGCGAGCAGCGCGCTGCGAAAGCTGTTCGGCAGGAGCACCGCCAGGTTATATTTTCCGCTCTTCAAAGTCGTCGCGATTCGGCCAACCTTTCTCTTTTCCCCTTCCGGCTCGATCGGAAGACATAAAATCCGGTCGACAAACGGCAAACCGGCAAGAACGGGCAGAACCAGTTCCCGGCCCAGCGCCGCGATGTGCGCCCGCGGGTAAATGCCGCGCAGCGATCGCAGAAACGGCGTCGCCATCACCGCATCGCCGAGCCGGTTCGGCATGATAACGAGAATACGTTCGGCCTTGATGAGCGGGCATTCTGACACAAACGCCATTGTCCATCCGCCGCGCCGGGGGTGCAATCCCGGTAACCGTTCACGGCGGCGCGGAAAACGGCCGCGGGATTGCGATCCACGCGGCTGCGTGTCTGGGGCGGCGCGGTGATTGGCGGTCCCGGTACACCGAGAAAACCCGTGCCCGCCGGGACGTACGCGGAAAACATCCGGTGCGTGAACGGTTACCAATCCCGATGGCGCCCGCCGAGTACACCCGCCCCGCGGCTCAATTAAAAAATCGAAAACGAATGATCTGGAACAAAGCGGAAAGGGCGTCCCGCCAGCCGATTTTTTTTCCTTCTTCGTAGGTCCGGCCGGCGTACGCCACCCCCACCTCGTAGATTCGAACCTTCCGGCCGTTGATCCGCAGGCGGGCGATCTTGGCGGTCAGCTCCGGCTCCACGCCGAAGCGGCGGCTCTTGATCCGTATCCGCCGATATACCGCACGCGTGAAAACCTTGTAACACACCTCCATATCTGTAAGGTTCAGATTGGTAAATATGTTGCTCAGGGTCGTGAGAATGTTATTGGCGATCTGGTGCCAGAAATACATGACCCGGTGCGGCTCTCCGATAAAGCGGCTTCCGAAAACCACGTCCGCTTTTCCCGCGATAATCGGCGCCAGGAGTTTCGGGTAATCGGCCGGATCGTATTCCAGGTCGGCGTCCTGGATCAGCAGGATGTCGCCCGTGGCCAGGGACCAGGCGTCGCGCAGGGCGGCCCCTTTGCCCTCGTTGCGGGGTTTGTTGAGCAACTTGAAATCAACCGCGGGGAACAAGGCGGGAAATTTCTCAATTATCTTCCATGAATCATCGGTGGAAGCATCGTTGACGATCACAATCTGGCGCTTTAGTTGCCCCCCCAAGGGCTGTTGCGCGATTCGCTCCAGCAGCAAGGGCAGGTACGCCTGTTCGTTGTAGACGGGAATCAGGATGGAAAGAAGGCGCGGCGCGGTTGGAGCACCGTCGGGCGAACCCGCGCTCGTTTCACCGGGTATATTGCGACTGGCCGTTCCCTGGTTCATTTTTTCTCAACTCCACCGCCAGTGCGGAGGAAAATTCCCGCACAGCTTGCGCATAATCCGGTTCGGGGCGGGCGGATTCCTCCGTCAATCGCCGGATGATCGCGCTGCCCACGATCACGCCGTCGGCCAGCCCCCGCAGGCTGCGGACCTGCCGCGGTTGAGAAATACCAAATCCCACGCATACCGGTCGGTCCGTGAGTTTCCGCAGTTGCGCCAAGTTCGAGACAATATCCGGCGGCAGCGCGGATCGCTCTCCCGTGATTCCACTGACCGATAAGTAATACACAAAACCGGTGCATAATTCGGCGATACGCGCCCGGCGGGCGGGGTCCGTGCCGGGGGCAATCAACAGGCTTGCGGCCAGGCCGCGGATCCCGATCGTCCGGACCACGGGCGGAGCCTCTTCCAGCGGCAGGTCGGGCAGAATCAGACCATCGACGCCGGCGTAGGCGCAGGCCTCGGCAAAATCCTCCGTTCCGTAGCGGAATAATATGCTGAAACTGGCCATCGCCAGCAAGGGAATGCGCAAGCCGCTTTCCCGCGCGTGGCGCACGGCTCCGATAATTTTTTCCACCGTCGCACCGCGCTCCAGCGCCACGCGGTAACTTTCCTGAATAACCGGACCGTCCGCAATGGGGTCGGAAAAGGGAAATCCCATTTCCACGCACCCCGCCCCGGATTCCTGCAACGCCAGAAGCATCCGGGGCAGAAACTCCATACGAGGATAGCCGGCGGTCAGAAAAGGACAAAAAAGAGTCCGTTTTTCGCGACGGGCGTTCTGAAAACACTCGGCAAGGCGCTGGCTCATAGTCACGCCGTTTACCGCCGCACGAGCGGATGTGCGTAATAACCGATCATGGCCAGGAACCGGTTGGCGTCCAGTATCGGAATCGAGAGACTTTGTGCCTTGGTTTCCAAGGCGCTGTATTGCATCTGCGCTGTCCGCCGCATCGCCGCAATGCTGGCGCTCTGCGGCGTCCGGGCCGGGCCGAAATTCAGAGCCGCCGGCGCGGGGCGGGCGCCCAAAACAAGAAAATCGGTTTGGCTGGTGAGTTTTTTGTCCACCACTCCGCCCCATTGGCGGATCAGGTTCACGATCTGCCGGCGCCCCTGGGCCGTCGGAACGCCGTTGCCATTGACGTCAAAATCACCGGTAACAAAAAAGTGATACCGATGCGTCATGGCCCGGCGGAAGACGGGATTGGCGATCAGGTCGCCGGGGTAAATCGCCTGGTTGTCGCGCACGTGCGTAATGCGCGCCACCGCGGCGTAAGGACCGGCCCGGGTTACCGTGATCGAAGCTTTTCCGCCGCCGTGGGGACCGGATCCGACGCCCAGCGCCGGCGAATAAACGGCGAACGTCAAACCCGGGGCAACATGCTCGCGCGTCCCAATGTTTATGTAAACATTATTGTTAGCCGTGGAAACGCGCGACACCTTGCCGTCGGCCTGGGCGAGAATGGCGGCGGCGCCCTGGGCGGGCGGGCGGGCGCCGGCGATATCCCGGCGCAGTTGCCGCACCAGCCGTTCCCGGATCGCCAGTTCCTGGCGGTACTGGTTCTTGAGCACCACCTGCGTGCGCAGTTCGCCGATGAATCTCCGCTGCCGGTGCGAGAGCTTCTTCTGCAAGCGCGTGGCCTGGCCGGCCAATTCATTGCGGACCCTGGTCAAGTCGGCGGTCAATTCGTCGATCCGCCGGCGGGCCGCATGGAGCTCCGTATGGAGGGCGTGTTGGTCATTGACAAAAGAGCCGTTGGCGCTTTGAAAGCGCCGCTGGTAAAGGGCCAGACTCGCCTGGTAGCGGCGGCTCTTGCGGGTGGCGATGGCCAGTTGGTTCCGGAGCTTCTCCACCGCGCCGAGCAGCGACTGGTTCGGCATCCCGACGGAAGAGAGCGTCCGGGCGATCGGGCCGCCGGGGCCGGTCAGCGCCTTTACGGTCGCGGCCGGATGAGCACCAAATATTTGAAACTCCAATTCGTGAATTTCGTGGGTCATCTGATCCAGAACAGTGTTCTGAAGACTCGCCCGGGCCAGCATATTCCGGACGTTCTGCTGCGCCATGTCCCGGTCCGAAGCGAACTGCGCCAGACGACTGCCGGCTGTGGAGAGTTTCTTCTGGGCTTTGCCCAACTGCACGTATAGAATGGCGCTTCCCGCGGTGGCCAGAAACCACAGGAACACGAATGTGATCAAAGCATAAGGAGGGGGCGCGCTGCGCGTTGATCGAGCCATTGCCATAGGTTGAATGCCTCCGTTAGTACGTTTCCGCTTTCCCAACCGCCCGGGATCACGAACGGGTCGCGTCCGGGATTTCCCGGAATTATACCCTTCCTCTTTTAGTTATGGTTGAGAATACGCCTTGCGCCTTGTTGCGGTCAAGGGCGCATCGCGGGCGATCCACCCATGGTTATCCGGACAGGCTCTTACCCATTCCGACGGCCGGCGCGGCTGGGGGAATGGAATCTTTCCCCGCGCGGCCGAAATTCAGCTCCCGGGGCGCCAAAAGGCCGCCGCTCAGGACGATTTTTATGCCCTGGTCGACGGTCCAGTCGGTATTGCGAACGTCATCGATGGGGACCAACTGGAAAAAGCCGCTGGTGGGGTTGGGCGTCATGGGGATGAAAATGGCGACATATTTTTTTCCACAGGAAATGTCGGTGACCTCGTTGGTGACGAACGCCAACGCCCAGATGCCGGCGCGTGGAAACTCAACCAGAACGACCCGCTGGAATCCCGCGCCACCGCCGCCCTGGCGAAATACGGACATCACCTGCTTGGTGGTGCCGTAAATGCTCTTGAGCAACGGAAGATTCTCCACGAAGTGGTCGAGCTTGGCGAGCAGCTTTCGGCCGATGACGAATGTGCTCAGCGCGCCGATGGCATAAACAAAGCATAGGAAAAGCACCAGAGCCAGCGCTGAGCTAAGCACCGTCGTCGCCGCCGTGGTGTTCCAGCCGGTCTCGGAGTGCAGTGGCGAAGAAGTCACGATGAACCGGGCCAGGGGGAAGGAAAAATCCGTGGTGACATGGTAGAGAAAACTCAGCACCCAAAGGGTGACAAAAAGCGGAATCAGCGCGAACAGTCCGCCGATGAAAACCGACTTCATGTGATGGAGGAAACCTCCGGTAACCGGCGGCTTCTCCGGTGCCGGCGTCGCCAGGGAAGGGGTAAGCGAAGATGGAACGGGCGTCTCATTCATATATAGTACATCTGCCCTCCGCGGCTGCGCTGCGCGGTCTGGTCGGCTAACACGGACAATGAGGTATTTTCCAGAACCCGGCGTAACGCGTCGGAAAGTTGCGACTGAAGAATTGCGACCGCCAGTTCTCCGGGTTTCAAATCGTCATGCGGCGTTGTGGTCTGTTCCTGGATTACCTTCCCGCCCTCGAGCCGGGCAATCACCTCGCCGATGAGTATATCGCGCGGCTGTCGCGCCAGCCGATATCCTCCCATCGCGCCGATCTTGGAAACCAGGATTTTTCCCCGCGTTAAGGTCGAAAGGATGGACTCGAGAAACTTGGTAGGCAACCCTTCCCGGGTGGCCAACTCGCGCGTCTGGATGTAGCCCCGCGGATAAGCCTCGCACAGACAAATCATGGCGCGGATACCATATTGCGTACGTTTGGAAAGCTGCATGCCGACTCCACCATGGCGATTCGAACGTTCGATATTGTACGGTCCCTCCGGCTATCAGGATAGTTCGCCAATCCCGATAACCGGCTGTGGCGTTTTTTCAGGATCAACCGGATAAACGGTCGGATGCCCGGAACACCGTCTTAGCCCGGATTTTGCACCGCGGAGGAATCAGAGGAACGCGGGGGTGCAAACGGATGGTCAACAAGTATGGCCGACGGCTTGCCGGCGATGAACTTGCCGCCCATAATGCAGTCTTGTACAACATGGACGACTATATCGACCTGGCGACTCTGGCGGCGGAACTTGCCCACGCCAAAAAAGTGGCGATTTTCACACACGTTCGACCCGATGCCGATGCGGTCGGTTGCCAGGCGGCCGGCAGCCTGTTGCTGGCGGGCCGCGGCATCGCTTCCACCATCGTCCACATGGGCGAGCTACCGGAAAGCCTGGCGTTTCTGTCCGCCCTGGCGCCGTCGCCGGCGGTTCATTTATCGCCCGCATGGGCGCGGGAACACCTGGAAAGTTTTGATTGCCTGCTGGTGGTCGATACCTCGGCCCGGGAGCAGCTCGAACCGGCGATGGAATTCCTGGCCGAGCGGGCGGATAAAATCATCGCCATGGACCATCATCTGGTGGGCGACCTGCCCTGCCGCGGTGTTTTTCGCGATACCACGGCCGCGGCTTGCGTGGAAATCATGGCGGAATTGTTCCGAATATTGGATGTTCCGATCGATGCAAACGCAGCCACGCCGCTGCTGGCGGGACTGGTCGCCGACACCGGCTGGTTCCGGTTTGACAACGTGACGACCCGCAGCCATGAACTGGCGGCGCGGTTGCTGCGCGCCGGCGCCTCGGCGGCGGATATCTACAGCCGGCTGGCACAGCGGGAATCGCGCGCCAAGCTGGAACTGATCAAAAGAGCGCTCCAGAGCATCCGCTGGTTTAACGACGACGCCATCGCGGTGACGTCCATTTCGCAGGCGGATATGGCCTCCTGTTGCGCCCAGCCGTGGCAAACCGAGGGACTGGTGGATTATCCCTTGATGGTGGCGAACGTGGTTGTATCGGTGTTTCTGGCGCAAACGGCTCCGGGCAAAATCCGCGCCAGTCTGCGCAGCAAACGCGACGTGGACGTAAGCAAAGTCAGCGCGCGGTTCGGAGGCGGCGGCCACGCCCGGGCGGCGGGGTGCCGGTTGGATGGTTCCCTGGAAACGGCATGCGAAGCGCTGGTGCGGGGCATCCGCGAACAGTGGAACCGCGCGGCGCCGGCCTGAGTCTCTCCAACTCCCCCGGTGCGTGGTATGGCTCCGCGATGGGCGCTAATTCTGCGAATCACCAGCTTCTATGTCGCTCAAATAAGCCAGCGTTCGTTCCAACTGACTTTTCAGATGCCGCACCCGCAGAAGACTCTTGACACGGGTTAGAAGCTCAAGCTTATTAAGAGGTTTGGAAAGAAAGTCATCGGTGCCGCTTTCCACTCCGCGCTCAATATCTCCCAGCTCGTTCAAAGCGGTTACCATCAGGATGGGAATGTCGCGGAATTTGGAATCGGCCTTGAGCCGGCGGCACACCTCAAAACCGCTCATCCGCGGCATCATGACGTCCAGAATGATCAGATCGGGCTTCATGCGGGGCACTTTGGCCAGCGCGTCCACGCCGTCCACAGCCACCTCCGTGGCGCAGTTGATGCTTTCCAGATAAGCCTGGATAAGCTCCACGTTCTGGGGATTGTCATCCACCACCAGCACGGTGCTGCGGGGCAGATAGGTATCGTGGCTGGTTGGAGCGCTTTTGGGCATCGGAAACTCCGGTCCGTGTATTGCGAGTCGCCCCCATTGTACAGTGGCCGCGCGGCAATTGCCGTTATCCCGGGCGTCCCCAAAAATGAAGCAAACCGCTTGCCATTGGACGTTGTCTGTGCATGATGATCCATTCGCCCGCGGGCCGAAGAATCAATGAACCCGGCGCGCGGGGGTCCCGCGTGTCAAGGAACGGACGAAGGAGTTTGATATGCACCCCGCCCCGCATGCAATACACCATATCACCCAGCACTTGAGTATGTTTCAGGCCATTTTTCTCGGTGCGCTCCAGGGCGTCTCGGAGTTATTTCCGATCAGCAGTCTTGGACACATTATTGTGATCAAGGCGTTGTTGCATTGGCATTTCAGCACCAACAACAGAAATTTCCTTTCATTTGTCGTGGCGCTGCACCTGGCGACGGCCACGGCCCTGGTGTGTTATTTCTGGAAACAGTGGTGGCTGGTTATCCGGGCGTACCTGGGCAGTCTGCGCCGCGGGAAGTTTGTTTATGACGAACAGAGCAAATTTGCCTGGTTGCTGGTGGCCGGCACCATTATTGTCGGCCTGGTGGGATTGATCTTCGAAAAAAAATTCAAGTTGTTTTTCGACAATCCGGCCTATTTATGGATGGTGGCTCTTTTTCTGATCATCAATGGCGGCGTGATGTTCCTGGGCGACTATCTGAAGAAGCGGGCCATCCGACAGGCCGCGACCAGGCAGAAAAAGCGGGCGGAGGATCTGACTTTCCCCGCCGCCGCGGTGGTCGGTGGATTTCAGACCTTCGCCTTGTTTCCGGGAATATCCCGCAGCGGAGTGGCGATTGTCGGCGGTATTCTGGCCGGCCTGAGTTACGAGGAAGCCTGCCGCTTCGCCTTTATGCTTGCGACGCCGGTGATCGGCGCGGCGGGTCTGCTCAAGGTGCCCGCCTTGTTCCAGCCCGAGGCGCAGTCCATCCTCCGCCTGACCATTCCCGCCGCGCTGGCCGCGGGTGTCACGGCTTATCTGAGCACCGCCTTCCTGATGAAATATTTTCAGACCCGCAAGCTTGCGCCGTTCGCCATCTATTGCGTTCTGCTGGGCGCTCTCACACTGGTTATGCTGCACCATTGAGGACTTCCGGCGGCGGGATCAGCGGCGTATCAACCAGGATGGCGCGCCGGGCGCCTGCCTGCCTGGCGGCAGGCGGGCCGCGCCGTCTGTTTCGGCTTCTATTGAAAAAATTACTACTCCAGCGGTCGTCAATCTTCTCATTTGCCAGGCGGCGGCGTAGAGTAGCTCTAAGCCCGGGTGGCGGAATGGCAGACGCTCAGGACTTAAAATTCTGTGGCCGGTAACGGCCGTGCGGGTTCGACTCCCGCCCCGGGCATTCAATGGACATGTTCAAGAATGGTTGTATTCCAGTTCAGGCCAAACATATTTTGTCTTTTTCCTGCATGGAAATTGTCGATCTGCGAAGGCCCCATCGGGACCATCCCTACCTGATCGGTGGAGGTTGCCGGAGCGCGGCGCCCGGGCCGGGCAGAATCCGCCAGAGAAGCAAATCTCCGGGAGCGATGTGCAAGGGAACCTGCAACTCGCCACGCGTAGCGAAACTGGCGATGGGCCGGCCGGTTGCGGCGTTCATGATGTGATAGCGCCCACGGGGCAGACCCAATCCCCCTAAATGGATCGTAGCCACACCGCTGTATGGATGAGCGGGTCGCCAGCCGCTCAGGGTGATCCAGGCGCTATGCGCCGCCCGATGCACCGTGGGCAGCGCTTCGACCCTGTCGCTGGAAGGAGCGAAGGTGAGATAAGCCGGCGCATATTGAGCCAGTTGCGAGGCGTGATCCAGAACATGCCCACCGTGTGCCGCATAATTGGTAATAGCCCGATCATGCCGGCCGTTTAATGGGAAGATGGCGCGGAATTGTCCCAGCCGGACAACTCCCGCCGCTACTTCCCGGTTGGTAACCACGGTAAAGGCCAGGGGCAGTTTGCGCCATATTCCGGCCAACCGGTCCGCCATGCCGGCCAGCGCCGCCGGATGGGTGAAGACCGGCCGGTAAGTAACATAGATCGCCACCGGCTGGAGAGGGTAAGAGCCGTGAATCCGGCTTAATAACGGAATCCAGCGCACATATTGCGGGTAGCCAACCGCATATTCCTTTCCTCCATGATAGAGAAAGAAATCCATCCCCACTTCCCGCGGCGCTGCGAACCCGTAGTGGCCGAGAAACTCGGCGATCTCGGCGTGCAGACCGGATGGTCGCGGGGTCCACTCTTGAAAAAGACGCACTCCATAAGCTCTGGCCAGGCTTCCAAAGAGCAGCCCCAAGCCGGTGTGATCGGCATCATCCAGGCATACCGTTACGTGATAGCGGCGCGCGAGCTGAAAAAATGAATCGGGTAGATTAAAAGCGACACCCGCCCCGCCATATCCGCCGCCCCAGTAATAATAAAGCGGCGCCGCGGTTTCCCGGCGAACCAGCGCCGTCAGGCGGCCATAGGTTTCGATCACGCTCCAGTTGCGAAAATGTTGATATATATGGAATAGCTGCTGCCCGGGGGCCGCCGCGGGAATCGCATCCCAGGAAGTGTAATGGACGCCATAACGCCGATTAAAGGCCCGCAGGGAATGGTAACGTGCGGGCAGCCAGCGGTGGAATCGCGCCACATCCGCGGGCGCATAACCATTCACATCCTTGCCGCCCGGCGGCGGACCCCACATATAATCCAGCCATCCGAAGTCAAGAAATGCGCCGCCAAAACCGGGATTATTCTTGATATGCGCTATTGTAGCGGTAACGTAGTGGAAATAAGAACGGCGATTGAATCGATTCCACCAGGTGGGCACTCGCGATGGCGCCCCGGATGATCCCACGTCATAATGAGTGATCCATGATGGAGGATTGCCTGTCCATACCGCGTTCCAGAAGAGGGGAATGATGCGAACGTGCGCCTTGGCGGCGTTGGCCAGTGTTTGATCGAGCATCTGAAAGTCGAACCGGCCGGGACGGGGTTCCACCGCCGCCCACTCCATATTGATCTCGGCGTAGCGAATGCCGCGCGCCACCAGGTGGGCAAAAGTCCGTTCCGACCAGGCAACAGGCGGCCTGGTCACCGCATAGGTCACGGTGGCGTAGACAACCGTGGGATGTGCCAGGAAAAGCTTGCTCCGCCGGCTCAGGCGCAGATAGATATAACTGGTTGCCCTCTTATTGGCGAATATTTCCGCGCTCCTTCCGGCGATCAGACCGCAGGTGTATTTGCTGTCAATGGTATTCCCACCGGCGGCCACCTGCTTCATATCGTGATCGGTGTTGGCGGCGATTGTTCCCGTTTTACCCGTATCGAAAATAATACTGGTGGTGGGGCCATTGGCCCCGTGTGGACCATGGCCGGATGTTCCCGGCGGCCGCAGGGAGAGGGTAACCTGGTGCACGGCGACACCCGGCGGGCCACTGAGGCGCAGGTCGGCGCCGGCGTTTTGCCGGCCGGCAAAGTCCACCTGGGCAAGCTTCCAAGTATAAGTATGCCAGATATCTTTGCCGGCTGAAAATACAGCGGTAGTGGACTTATAAGCGCCGGCGAGTGTGGCCAAAGTGGAGTCATACTGAATATGAAGAAGCCCCGTGCCGCCGATTGGCAACCAATTAAGCTGCGCCGCCCAGATGGGGGGCGTACCTTCCGCCGGTTTGACGCGTGCGGTCCGTGAGAGTCCCGGCGCGCCGGGATTGGTTGGAGGCAACGAACCGGCCACCACCGCCAAACCGGCTGTCGCAATCGGCAATACCGCCGCCATCAAAAACAATGAGAATCGTCGCACAAGGTTCTCCTTTCCTTTTGATCCGAGGCTACTTCAAGCCTATCTGAATGCGTTTCGATTGACAACGGCGCCGCCGGACTTTATCTTGTCTATAGATGGTTGTCTAATTGTATCCGAACCCTTGCCAAGGAGTCTCCTTCTTATGCACGCCATGCGACAACTGGGCCAATCGTCCCTTCGGGTCACCCCCGTCATTTTCGGGGCCTGGGCCATCGGCGGTTGGATGTGGGGTGGAAACGATGAAAACGACTCGATCGCCGCGATTCGCGCGGCCCTCGACGCCGGCGTCAACACCATCGACACCGCCGCGATTTACGGCATGGGAGCCAGCGAAGAACTGGTCCGCAAGGCGCTGGTGGGTATTCCCCGCGAGAAGGTTCTCATCGCCACCAAGTGCGGCATGCGGTGGGATGATCCGAAGGAGGAAGGCTCCGATCCCTGGCCCCAGAAAGACGGCAGCGGCCGGGATATAACCATCCGCAAGAACGCCAAGCCGCACAGCATTATGTATGAAGTGGAACAAAGCCTGCGGCGGCTGGGTACGGACGTGATTGACCTGTACCAGATTCACTGGCCGGATAAAACAACGCCGCCGGAGGAATCGTTCGCCGCCATGGAAAAGCTTCGCCGCCAGGGCAAAGTGCGGGCCATCGGCGTGAGCAACCACGACGTGGATGGGCTGCGGCGATGTATGCGCGTGGGGCAACTGGCCAGCATTCAGCCGCCATACAGCATTATTCAACGCGGGGCGGAGAAGGACATCCTGCCGTTCTGTCGGGAAAATGGCGTCGGGGCGATTGTTTATTCGCCACTGGAGCGGGGACTTTTGACGGGCAAGGTAAGCCCGGATCGCCGGTTTCCGCCGGGCGATCACCGCGTCAACCACCGCCTGTTCACGGTGGAATTCCGCCGGCAAGTGCTCGGGGTGCTGGCGAGTTTGCAGCCGATCGCGGATAAGCACAAGGCCAGCTTCGCACAAATCATCATCAACTGGACATTCAGCCAGCCCGGCGTAACCGCCGCCATCGTCGGGGCGCGTAATGCCCGGCAAGCGGCGCACAACGCCGGGGCGCTGGGCCTGTGTTTGAGCGAAGAAGAACAAAAAACAATTCGCGCCGCCTTCGACGCCAGCAGTGCCGATTCCGCCCGGATACGGGGCAATTGACGTTCCGCAGGTGTCCAGAGAACCGGACAGGTTGGACCGCCCATGACGCTTACTGCGTTACCGCGCCGTCGCAAGCCGAGCCGACCATCCGGGCGTATTTGGCCATGGCGCCGTGTTTGTAGAGCGGCTCCTTGGGTTTCCACTGCCGACGGCGCGCCGAAAGTTCCTCGTCGCTAAGCGCAACGTGAATAGTTCCCTTCTCGGCATCGACCTCAATCATGTCGCCATCGCGCAGCAGAGCAATCGGGCCGCCGACCTGGGCTTCCGGTCCGACATGACCGATGCACAAACCACGGGTTCCGCCGCTGAAGCGGCCATCGGTAATCAGGCAGGTGTCATAGCCAAGACCCTGGCCGACGATGGCGGCGGTGACGGCGAGCATTTCACGCATGCCCGGTCCGCCCCTGGGGCCTTCGTAGCGAATGACGACCACATCGCCCTTGCGGATATGGAACGATTGAACGGCCTTCATCGCATCCTGTTCGCTGTCGAAACAGCGGGCGGGACCGCGCTGCCGGAGTTTTTTCACACCGGTGATCTTGATGACGCAGCCTTCCGGGGCCAGGTTCCCGCGCAAAACACGCAGACCACCATGCGGGCTGATGGCCTTTTCAACCGGTACAACTACATCCTGGTCCGTCGGCAGCGTCACATCTTTAAGATTCTCGCGCATGGTTTTCCCGGTCACGGTCATACAATCGCCGTGGATCAGATTGTTATCCAGTAAAACCTTGAGAATCACCGGAATACCGCCCACACGGTAAACGTCCAGTGCCACGTAGCGGCCACCGGGCTTGAGATCGGCGATGGTGGGCGTACGCCGGCTGATGCGATCGATGTCGTCGAGCGTGAATTTCAAACCGGCTTCGCGGGCGATGGCCGGCAGATGGAGGAAGATATTGGTGCTGCCGCCGGTGGCCGCCCCGATGGCGGCGGCGTTTTCCAGAGATTCACGGGTGATAATGTCCCGCGGCCGAATGTTCTTTTCCAGCAAGTGCATGACCGCCTGGCCGGCCTGGCGGCAGAATTCATCGCGTGCGGTTTCCACGGCGGGCGGAGAACCCGAGCCGGGCAACGCCATACCCAGCGCCTCGGCCACGCAAGCCATGGTATTGGCGGTGAACTGCCCGCCGCAGGAACCGGCGGAGGGACAGGCGCCGCATTCGAGTTCGTAAAGCTCCCGGTCTGTCATTTTGCCAGCCGCGTGGGAGCCGACACCTTCATACACATCAACGATGGTGACGTCGCGGCCTTGAAATTTACCCGGCAGAATGGTTCCACCGTAGATAAACACACTGGAGAGATTCAGACGAGCCATGGCCATGAGCGCGCCGGGGAGGGATTTATCGCAACCGGCCACGGCGACCAGGGCGTCATAACAGTGGGCCCGCATCATCAACTCAATGGAATCGGCTATGACTTCCCGGGAAATCAGCGAGGCCTTCATGCCTTCGTGTCCCATGGCGATGCCATCCGAAACGGCAATAGTGACAAATTCACGGGGCGTGCCGCCGGCTTTTCGCACACCGTCGCTGACAGCGCGGGCCTGCCGGTCCAAAGTGATGTTGCAGGGCGTAGCCTGGTTCCAGGAACTGGCAACGCCCACCCAAGGCTGATGGATCTCCCGATCGGAAAGTTCCATCGAACGGAAAAACGCCCGCTGCGGGGCACGTTCGTTGCCTTCGGTAACTTCCACACTGCGGGGGCGATTGGTCACGAGAAATACTCCTTGTCTATTCTATCCCGATCCCGATGGCTATCGGATTAAGGACAGGCCTTTCATTCGTACAAAGGGAGAGTACTACCATGAATTTTCCGGAAAATAAATAGCGCGGCAGCCCGGCGCTTCGGTAACTTGCACCAGCGCAATCCGGGCCGGAGGGACAATCCGCGGCGCCAACAACGCCGCGATGCGTTGCGCGACGCGTTCGGCCGAGGGATTTACCCGCTGGTCAAATGGTGGAATGTCGTTGAGATTTTTGTTTTGCCACGGATCGATGATGTCCGCCAGCGCCGCCTCCAGGACGTGAAAATCCAGAACCGTTTCCAGTTTATCGAGCCGGGCCGACTGCACCCGCACCCGCACCCGCCAGTTGTGACTATGCGGCGTTTCCACAGAACCATCCGCCAGGCGAAGCTGGTGTGTGGCGACGAATTCTCCGGTTACTTCTATGGCGTACATCACGCACACGCACTTGCGTCAACGGGAGAGTTGCCGGCCGCGTTCTTCCGCCGCCGCCAGGGCTGCCGCAATGACCTCAAAAAACCGCTGGCTTTCCAAACTGTGGATCGCCGCCTCGGTGAATCCGCCGGGGCTGGTCACTTGGCGGCGCCGTTGGGCGGCCGAATCCGGCGATTGCGCCAGCAATTGGCCGGCGCCGATAATGGTTTGCCGGGCCAGCGAATCGGCCGTCGGTTGGTCCAGGCCCATCTTCACTCCCGCCGCGGAGAGCGCTTCGGCCAGGAAGAAAACATAAGCCGGCCCGGAGCCGGACAAGCTGGTTACGGCATTCATCAGGTTTTCCGGAACTTCGAGGGCCAGGCCGCAGGCGCCGAAGATGCGGCGGGCGAAGGCCAGGTCATTGTCCGTGGCCCGGGCACCCTTGCATAACCCGCTGGCGCCGGCGCCGACCAGCACCGGCGTGTTGGGCATCACGCGAACGACGCGCGTTGGCGCCGGAAGATTGCTTTCGATATAACGGGTGCTCACCGCCGCGACAATGCTGATGAGAAGACTTTCCGCGGCGAGGGTTGGTTTGATCTGGGCGAGGGATTCGGCGATTTTCTGCGGCTTGACGGCCAGGAGAAGCGCCTGCGCCCGGCCGGCCACAAGAGCCGAATCTTCCACCGCCTGGATTCGAAGCTGTTGCGAAAACAGTTCGCGCCGCGCCGCGCTGGGATCGGCGCAGATCATCTGCTCCGGCGGGAACAACCCGGCCGTGAGCACGCCGCGGGCGATCGCCTCGGCCATGTTGCCGGCGCCGATGAATCCGATGGAATAGGTTCGTGCGGACATATTACTTCGTGCTGTAACTGGCGCCGGTGGC
Organism: Planctomycetota bacterium; assembly: GCA_021831565.1. Taxonomy (GTDB): domain Bacteria; phylum Planctomycetota; class Phycisphaerae; order WQYP01; family WQYP01; genus JAKBMM01. The sequence continues at coordinate 8,220 of JAKBMM010000042.1, read as the reverse complement.
TTGGCGCACCACGGCCTGGGCGGCCGCCAGGCGGGCAATCGGCACGCGATAGGGCGAGCAGCTCACGTAGTTCAGGCCGGCGCGATGGCAGAATTCCACCGACGCCGGATCGCCGCCGTGTTCGCCGCAGATGCCCACCTTGAGATCCGGCCGGGCGGCCCGCCCTTTTTCCATGGCGATCTTGATAAGTTGCCCCACGCCCTCCTGGTCGAGCGAGTTGAACGGGTCCTTGGGCAGAATCTCCATTTCCACGTACTTGGGCACAAACGAAGCCACGTCGTCGCGGGAAAACCCGAACACCATCTGCGTCAGGTCGTTGGTGCCGAAGCTGAAAAACTCCGCTTCGCGGGCGATTTGGTCGGCGGTGAGGGCCGCCCGCGGCAGCTCGATCATCGTGCCGACTTTGTAGTCAATCCGCAAGCCCGCCTTGCCGAACACTTCCTGGGCCACTTGGCGCACCTTGGGCAGCAGGAACTCCAGCTCCTTGACCGTGTTGACGATCGGGATCATAATTTCCGGCAACACTTTCACACCCTTGCGGCTGACCTCGCAGGCGGCCTGGAAGATGGCGCGAACCTGCATCTCCTGGATTTCCGGGTAGATGACCGCCAGCCGGCAGCCGCGGAAACCGAGCATCGGATTCGCTTCGTGTAATTCCGTAACGCGGCGTTTAATTTTTCCCAACGGCACTTTCATTTGCCGGGCCATTTGCCGCTGATTTTTTTCCTCATGCGGCAAAAATTCGTGCAAGGGCGGATCGAGCAGGCGGATCGTCACCGGCAGACCGTCCATTTCCTTGAAAATGCCCACGAAGTCTTTTTTCTGATAGGGAAGCAATTTCTTGAGGGCCTGGCGGCGGTCCTTTTCGTTTTCCGCCAGGATCATTTCGCGCACGGCGATGATCCGGTCGCCTTCAAAAAACATGTGTTCCGTCCGGCAAAGACCGATACCCTGGGCGCCAAATTCACCGGCCACACGGGCGTCGTTGGGCGTATCGGCATTGGTGCGAACCTGCAGTTTGCGGGTGGCGTCGGCCCATTGCATCAGCAGGGCGAAATCGCCGGAAACGGCTGGTTCCACCGTGGGTACCGCGCCGGCGAACACCATCCCCGCCGAGCCGTCGATGGAAATGGTGTCCTTGCGGGTGAACTTGCGCGTTTTGCCGTCGGCGCCCCGGACCGAAAAAAAGCCCGCCGGGGCGTCGATGTTCAGCTCGCCGCAACCGGCCACGCAGGGTTTGCCCATCCCGCGCGCCACCACCGCCGCATGGCTGGTCATGCCGCCGGTGCTGGTGAGAATGCCCACCGCCGTCTGCATGCCGCCGATGTCTTCCGGCGAAGTTTCCTTGCGCACCAGGATCACGGTTTCGCCCTGCGCGAAGCGTTCTTCGGCCTCGTCGGCGGTAAACGCCGGCTTGCCGACCGCCGCGCCCGGCGAAGCCGGCAGCCCCTTGGCGATCGGATCGCGCCGGGCCGCGGGATCAAAGGAAGGATGAAGAAGCTGATCCAGGCTGGCCGGATCCACCCGCAGCAGGGCGGTGTTCTGATCGATCAATCCCTCTTGGACCATTTCCACCGCAACGCGCACGGCCGCCGGCGCGGTTCGCTTGCCATTGCGAGTTTGAAGCATGTAGAAATGGTTATGCTCGACGGTAAACTCCAGATCCTGCACATCCCGGAAATGCTTTTCCAGAATGTCCTTGACGCGCAACAGCTCGGCGTAGGCGTCGGGCAGCACGTCGCCCATTTTTTCGATCGGCTGCGGCGTGCGGATGCCGGCGACCACGTCCTCTCCCTGGGCGTTGATCAGAAATTCGCCGTAGAACCGGTTTTCACCCGTGGATGGATCGCGCGTGAAGCACACGCCCGTGGCGCAATCCACTCCCATATTGCCGAATACCATGGCCTGCACGTTCACCGCCGTACCGGCCAAACCGGTGATTTCATTGATCTGCCGGTATTTGATCGCCCGCGGACTGTTCCATGATTGGAACACCGCCATCACCGATTGGAGAATCTGATCGCGCGGATCGCGCGGGAATTTCCCCTTCGTCTGCTTTTCGTATACTTTCAGATAGCGGGCGCAGACTTCCCGCAGATCTTCCACGCTCAGTTCGGTGTCGAGTTTCACTCTCTTTTTCTTCTTGACGGCGTCCATTTCATGCTCGAAATGCTTGTGCTCCACCCCCATCACCGTGTCGCCGAACATGTTGATCAGCCGTCGCCACGCATCCCATACGAAGCGCGGATTGCCGCCGGCCGCCGCCAACGACTCGATGTTGTCCGCGGTCAACCCGATATTCAGCACCGTGTCCATCATGCCGGGCATGGAGACGGCGGCGCCGCTGCGGCAGGAAACCAGGAGGGGATTTTTCGGATCACCGAGCTTCTTGCCCAGAGTCTCTTCGAGCCGGTGCAGGTTTTCATCAATCTGCTCGACCAGCCCGGCGGGGAATTTCCGGTCATTTTGGTAATACGCGGCGCAACATTCCGTGGTGATGGTGAAACCGGGTGGAACCGGCAGACCCAAGTTGGTCATTTCCGCCAGATTGGCGCCTTTGCCACCCAGAAGAACCTTATCCTTGGCGCCCCCTTCCGCCTGGCCGGCGCCGAAAAAGTAGACCATTTTGTCAGCCATATCACGCACCTCTGTGGGAATAAACGTCGATGACGTTTATTCGGGAAAATTACACACACCGCTCTGTCAATTCTTCAGGCGGGAACGAACTTTTGAAAGTATAAAGCCGTTGAGAGGGGAGTCAAACGAGCGGATGGCTTGGAAAATCCCGCGACGCGGAGAGTATGTTTCACGCCGCGGCGCATCTTCAAGCATCATCGCCGGACGATACTCGGACTGGGCACAATCCACCCGAAGCGCCCGCACCCGCGGCGCGCGGCAGGGGAAGCCGAACCGCCGCATTTCTGTTTCATTCTCGCAGACGTTCGATCAGTTGCCGTGCGTAACGCTTCGTAGCGCCTCGCTGGGCCGCCAGACACGCGCTGGCCCGCCGGCCCATATCCACCGCCTCCCGCGGATTGGCCAGCCAGGATTCCACCTGCCGGGTCAATTCCACCGTATTTTTAACCGCCACGGCGCTGTCGTTGGCCAGCAGCAACTGCACGATCTGGTCGAAATTATAAGTGTGCGGTCCGAAACAGCACGGCTTGCCCATGGCCGCCGCTTCAATCATGTCACTTCCGCCCAATTTCACCAGCGAGCGGCCCGAAAATACCATCGTGGCCAGACTGTAAAGCTTTTTGAGTTCCCCCATGGTATCCAGCACCAGCACGGCGTCCATGCCCATCCCGCCGGCCGGCGGGACGCAACCGTCCGGGTGTTCGCTGCGCCGCAGTGGCGCCAAACCCGCTCTTTTAATATCCGCAATCACACGCGGGATTACTTCCGGTTTGCGGGGAGCAATAGCCAGGCGCAACGTCGGCTGCTTCCGGCGCAGCGCCAGGTAACATTCCAGCAGCGCCTCCTGTTCACCCGGCCCCGTCGAACCGCCCACCAGCAGCGAGTGTTCCCGCATAATCCCCACCGCGGCCGCCAACTCGGCGGCGCCGGGAACCGCATCGGAAAAATCGGCGGTGTCATATTTGAGCGTGGGAATTACTTCGATCCGATCGGCCGGCGCGCCCAAGGCGGCGAAGCGGGCGGCGATGGTCGGAGTCTGAACCCCGAAATGCTCAATCCGCCGGAACATGGCGGCCATGATCGGCCGCACCAGGCGATAGCGGCGGAAGGAGCGCGCCGTCATGCGGCCGTTGATGATCCGAATCGGAATGGAGCGGCGGGCGGCGGCGCAAATAAAGTTCGGCCACGTCTCCAACTCCACCAGCACAATCTGGTCCGGCTGGATGTCCTTAAGAAACCGCCGTACCGCAAATGAAAAATCCAGCGGATAGCGCACCGTCCGCACGCGGCCATTGGCGTCGCCGCCATACATCGCCTGCGCCCGCTGTACACCGGTGTCCGTGGTGGTGCTGATGAATATGATCAGCGCCGCGTTCAAACCCAGCAGTTCCTCCACCAGCCGGCGGGTGGAAAGAAGTTCGCCCACCGACACGCAGTGAATCAGCAGCCGCCGGGGCGGCGAAGGGGCGCTGCCGGCCGGCGCCATACGCGCCTGCTTGTTGATTCGTCCCAGCCGGCCCGGCCAGTCGCTACGGTATTTACCGGTGCGCAGACTTTTGACCAGCAACGCGGGTGATGCCGCCAGCAGTCCGAGCAGGTAAAGAATATCGAGTATCCAGCCCATGGCTGAACATGATATACTCCGCGCCGTCTTTTGATATATTTATGGCCGCCGCTCCGCTTCTTTGAATCCCCGGACGCGGGCCGTCGCGGCGGCCCGGCTTCGCGCCATACGTCGCGGCTCTGCGGGGTGCGTTGGGGCGGCGCCATTCCGTAAGTCGCGGCGGCCCGGCTTGGCGCCATACGACGCGGCGCTATGCCATTACCACCGCTCCGCGCCCAGGTCGGCGGCAAGTGCGCCGCGCCAGCGCGAAGCCGCGGGGCCGCGACCCCGCGCGGCGCTAACGGCGTCTTCAGGAAATCGGCGTTACGAAACTCCACCGTTGCCGCGACAATCCTTGTTTGATTGGATTATTCTCCACGTAATGCACGGCACGGGAAATATCATCGGTTCCCAAAAATACATTCCAACTCCCGGCGGCCCATGCGGAAGGCCGATGCGGACCTTCCCAATCTTGAAAAGGATGCAACCCTTCGGCGTAAAGTTGCCGCGTGGCGGCGAACTTAAGCTCGGAAATAATGGATTCAATCCGACGAGCATAGCGGGCGATCACCAGGTGCAGGTGATCGGGCAAGATCGCGCAGGCGCGCACGGCATATTGCCGCGCCATGATAACTCCGGCCATACCATGACCGATCGTCCGTGCTTGAATGCCGGTGAATTTTACCGGCGGAGCTTTCAGGCGGCGCTTGACCGCCAGGCGGGCGGTTCGATCGTGCGGCGCCGCGGCGACGGAACGATCCGTTTGGATGCGGGTGGCCTTGCCGCCGGCCAGGAGCAAATCCCATGAGCCGACAAAATCAGACCATGAACCGCGCGGATCATTGGGCAACCAGAAACCATACGCGCTGATGATGCTGTGGTAGGCGACGACGGGCGGCATGAAATCTTTTCCCAATTGACCCGTGGGTCATTTTCGTTGAATCCCCTGACGCGGGCCGTCGCGGCGGCCCGGCTTGGCGCCATACGACGCAGCGCTACGGGGTGCGTTGAGGCGGCGCCATTCCGTAAGTCGCCGCGGCCCGGCTTGGCGCCATACGATACGGCTTCCCTTGCGGGGCGGCATATGGATTCATCAACTATTTTTCCGCGCTTTCCAACAGGGGAGCGTCGCCTTCGGTTTCCTCCGGCGCCACGCGGGCCACGCCCACCAGGATGTCCGCTTCCTCCAGGCGGATCAGTCGCACGCCCTGCGTCGCCCGGCCCATTTCCCGCAATTCTCCGGTCACGCCGATGCGCACCACCTGGCCGCCCTTGGTGATCATCATCAGTTCATCTTTATCGGTAATGGTCCGCACCGACACCACCGGCCCGTTGCGGTCGGTGGTTCTAATGTTGATCACACCCTTGCCGCCGCGGTGGGTCAGACGATACTCCTCAATCCGCGTGCGTTTGCCATAGCCGTGCTCGCAGGCGGTCAGCAGCGTCACCTGGTTTTCGCCGTGGTCGAGTCCCTGGGGAATAATGACCATATCGACAACGACATCGTCGCCTTCGAGTTCCACGCCTTTGACGCCGCCGGCCTGCCGGCCCATATCGCGGACTTCGCTCTCTTCAAATCGCACCGCCATGCCGCCGCGGGTGGCCAGCACGATCTGGTCATTGCCGTTGGTGGCGCTGACGCCTATGACGCGGTCGCCCTTATCCAGGCCGATGGCGATAATGCCGCGGCGTTGCGGGTTCCCATAAGCTTTCAGCAGCGTTTTCTTGATGATTCCCTTGGCCGTGGCGATGACCAGGTGTTTGGCCTCATCCGAGAAGTCGCGCACCACCAGCACTTCGGCGAGTTTTTCTTCGGCTTGCATTTCCACCAGATTGGCAATGGAGCGTCCCTTGCTCTGACGGCTCATCTGCGGCACGTCGTAAACCTTTTGCCAGTAGCACCGGCCCAGGTTGGTGAAGAACATCAGATAATCATGGGTGGAGCCGATGAACAGGTGCTCGATAAAATCGCCTTCCTTGGAGTCCGCGCCCACCACGCCGCGCCCGCCGCGGCCCTGTTTGCGATAGGTGTCCAGCGGCATGCGCTTGATGTATCCCTCGTGGCTGATGGTGACCACCACCTGCTCGTCGGCGATGAGGTCTTCAATGTTGATGTCGGTCGCGTCGTTGGTGATCTGCGTGCGACGGTCGTCGCCGTACTTTTCTTTCAGTTCGATCGTGTCTTCCCGGATGATGTCCAGGATGAGTTTTTCATCCTTGAGAATCATCTCGTAGCCTTCGATTTCCTCCACCATGCGGTTGTGCTCCTCGGTGAGCTTGTCGATTTCCAGCCCGACCAGCCGCTGGAGCTGCATGGAAAGGATGGCGTCGGCCTGGGCCGATGAAAGCGACAGGCCGCCGTCTTTGGCCGCGGCTTCGTTGATGCGCCGGCGGAACGCCGTGGGAATGGCCGCCTTCCACGTGAGCCTCTCATCAATGGTGAATTTCTTTTTCATCAGATTGGCCTTGGCGGTGGGCACATCGGGACTGATTTTGCGATCCCGCAGAATATCGATCACGCCCATGATTTCCACCTTGCCGGCGGCCGTCCGACCCGCGACCTGCTCGGTGTGAATATCGGCCAGAGCGAGAATCAATCCTTCCAGAATATGGGCGCGCTGCCGGGCCTTCTTAAGCCGGAACGCCGTGCGCCGGCGGATCACCTCCACGCGATGGGCGATGAAATCATCGAGGAGGTCCTTGAGGCTCAACGTTCGCGGCTGGCGGTTCACCAGGGCGATGTTGATGATGGAAAAAGTGCTTTGCAACGGCGTATATTGGTACAATTGATTGATGACCACGTTCGGATCCGCATCGCGCTTCAATTCCACCACAATGCGCACGGCGTGTTCACGGTCGGACTCGTCGCGCACGTCGGTGATGTCCTTGATCTTTTCCTCTTTCACCTGCTGGGCGATCGACTCAATGATCGTCTTCTTGAGCACCTGGTAGGGAATTTCGGAAATAACGATCTGTTCCTTGGCGCCTTTCAGTTGCTCCGTGTGCACCCGGCCGCGCACGGTGATGCGCCCCCGGCCGGTTTCATAACCTTCCACAATGCCGGCCCGCCCGCAAATCACGCCACCCGTCGGGAAATCCGGTCCCTTGACGATTTTCATCAATTCCCGGACAGTGCTGTTCGGCGCGTCGATCAGTTGCAAGATGGCGTCGCAGATTTCGCGCAGATTGTGCGGCGGCAGGCTGGTGGCCATGCCCACGGCGATGCCTTGGGCGCCGTTAACCAGCAAATTGGGAAATTTGCCCGGCAGCACCGTCGGTTCGAATCGCACCTCGTCATAATTGGGTATGAAATCGACGGTGTCTTCCTTCAAATCCTCCATCATTTCCGCGGCGGCGGCGGCCATGCGGGCCTCGGTATAACGCATGGCCGCGGGCGGATCACCGTCGATCGATCCGAAATTACCCTGCCCGTCCACCAGCAAGTAACGCATGTTCCAGCTCTGGGCCATGCGGACCAGCGTGGGATAAATCACCGCTTCCCCGTGCGGGTGGTAGTTGCCCGAAGTGTCGCCGGCGATTTTGGCGCATTTGCGGTGTTTGCTGCGCGGGCCGAGCTGCAGATCGTTCATCGCCACCAGGATTCGCCGCTGGGAAGGTTTCAAGCCGTCGCGCACGTCCGGCAGGGCGCGGTCCATGATGGTGCTCATGGCGTAGGTGAGATAACTTTCCTGGAGTTCGGTTTCAATTTGCAGATCGGTGATCCGTACATCCTGGTCGAACATGTATTTTCCTCATTTCCAAGGGAAACCGCATCGCTTTCGCCCACGGGTGATGGCCTTGCGCCAGGCTGATCGGGTGGGGATTTTAACACAATTCGCCGCCTGCGGCGACGCTAGTGCTCTGTCAGCCGTGTAATGATGGATTGACGGCGGGCCAGAGGGCCGTGGGCGCGAAGCGAGGAGGATGGCGTATGCAAACATACGTTGACGACGAGCGACAAAGCCCACGGCCCTCTGGCC
>JAKBMM010000041.1 GCA_021831565.1 Planctomycetota bacterium | reverse complement strand
GATTGCGATCCTCGCGGCTGCCCCATGGTCGCCCCCCCGCAGCCGTGGATGGAAATCCACGGCCGTCCGTAACCGCAAGGAAAACGGTGTTTAACGGGTCAGCCTGCTGACCGTGTCACCAATAAAAATAAACCGTTCAAGGCGGGACGCAAAACGGCCGCGGGATTCTACCACGCAACTGCATAACTGGGGCGGCGCGGTGATTGGCGGTCCCGGCACACCGGAAAAATCCACGCCGACGGGATGTACGCGAAAAACACCCGGGGCGTGAACGGTTACGTGATTTTTGCGACAATTTTGTTTACAAATACATTCTTGGCGTCTTGGCGGTGAAATGTTCGCTTTAACTGTGCCCGGAGTACTCGTCGCGGCGGGTCGAACTTTGCTCGGCGGGAGGATTCAACGGAGCCTGTTTTTTACGGATCAGCACCGGTGCGGCATCGTCGCGCCGGCAGCGACCGTATGCGGCGATAGGCCAGATACATGAAGATAAACAAGTTGAATCCGAGTATTGCGAGGCGCAACCAGTCGGTCTGATGAAAGTTTTCATCAATTTCCGGTGGGAGCAGCAGCGCGAGTTCCACCAGAACCAGGTATTCCGCCCAGGCTTTTCCCAGCAGCATGCCGACGCCCTCGAGAATAAATATCAGGGTGTAGACCATCAGGGCGGAGAATAAAATCCATGTCGCCGGAAGCGCTCCGGTACGGGAATGCGGAATAAATCCGAGCCGGTCCAGCCAGTACATGCTCAAGCGGAGCGGCCAGGCCGTGGGAGCCAGCAGCAGCAACGCGCCGGTGATCAGAGTGAGCGCCGCCAGGGCCAGAGACAAAATCGCAATAAGCACGACGCCCCGGGCGCGGCCGTTCCCGGCGGGCGCCGCGGCAATTGTGGTTGGTGTTTGAGTCATCGTGGCGCGCCGATTTTTCTAACATTCCCTGTATGGTGCCCGACCAGCGGATCTCTGGAAGATTAGCGGCTTGGACCGTCGCCGGCCAGTCGCCGGGGCAGCGCGGGATCGCGCCGGCATGCAATCCGTATTGTCCAAGTACCTCTATTTAATGAAGTTATTATTTCGCGAATCCTGCCGGCGCGCCAGGTTTTGGGGGCGTGCGACATGACACCATGTTCGCTCTTTGCATCGCGCGCCGTATCCGCTCAAGCAACCTGACCTCGTTCTTCTTTGAAAACTCGTGTCCCCAAAGTCGAAGTACATACCACCCTCGTTCGCGAAGAGTCCGGCTGACCAGTGCCTGCACGATGCTCTGTTTCTGCGTTTGCGCCTAGAATTACTTGGCATTTCGTCACCGCCCAGATACATGTCTTTAGTAATATATAATAGTATTCTTTTAAAATTGGCGTTCATAACGGTTTAAACTTGTGTTCACGGTGCCACCGAAGGCCAACTGGATCGGGGAAGAACCGCGCTGGCGGAATAATCTTCTGGCCATCGCGAGCGACGATTTGTTCTATGACGTACTTGTCCTTTAGTTTCTGAAATCGGCCGCTAATGCGTAGCGTCAGGTCATCCTGAATGGTGATTAACCCGGCATCAAATAGGCGATCAAAGGTGCCCGATATACAAACGCCGTTTCGCGGGTCAGCCCGGCGGTGTTCATCCACACTCCACGGAATGATGTGGCTGGCAACCAAACATTCAACGACGGACATCCCGGTAATACAGCACCTGTTGTTATAGCTACTCAGAACGGCGTCCCGAAAAAATGCTTGATGCAGGCGTTGCTTGGCTGTCCGCAGTTGTTCCGATGGCCCCTGCGGCTGGATATGCGGTGCCATACCGGCCGCGTAAGCTCCGGTACCGGCTCCGAGGATTTTCTTGATCTCTTGGGCTGTTGTGGCTAAGGCGGCCCAATCTTGGTGGAATTCATCCCAAACGGTCTTGTCGAGTTTGCTGCCGTGGGCTAATCCAGAGATGTTGTGTTGGGTAAGTTGGGGATCAAAGGCTCCTAAATTGCCGAGCTTCCGAGCCACAGAGGCTGGGGTCCGCCCAATCAATGCAGCAAGTTCTCTGACGCGGCCATCGGTCGCTTTAGTACGTTGGAAGGGAATACGACAATACAACTCAAATGCCAGAACAAGCTGGTCCCGCGTCCAAAGCGCACCGTCATTGCGGGGTCGAGTGTCCATCGTTCATTTACCCTTTGGATTGTATTTTTCCTATGGAACCGTTCACGGAATAAAATATGCGAAATCATTTTTTCACACAATGATTGTATCGCCGGAAGAGCCGGTTGGAGAAGTAAATCCATACGGATTTCTTATTTCATTGAATGCACCGATGAACCGTGGAAACCCAGCAAGCCGCGCGGCCGCCCAGAAAATAAGAGAAAATCCGCGCGAATTTTTGATCGCGCTTAATCCCGGAAGCATCCACCGGTCCCAATAATGCATCGCCCCGCAGTCCCGGCGGGTCACACTTTTCGTATCACGCGCTATGAGTCGAATCAACTTTTGGATTGCGGCGAAACGCCGGGGTCCGATAACTCTTGGGATTCCGGAAGCAGAATCTGGAGTCTGCGGATTCGCCGCGGATCGCTTTCCGTCACCGTGATGCGCAGCGCGCCCATGGTCAGGCTCTCGCCCTTGTTCGGGATTGTGCCCAGATGGCTCACGACCAGCCCGCCGATGGTCTGGTAATCCTGACTTTCGGGCAAGTCCAGGTCCAACTCGCGGTTGAGGTCGGTGATATTGGTACGGCCATCCACTTCAACGATGGTCTCGTTGAGGCGATAAATCTGGCTGGGTGGCGCCTTTTCATATTCGTCGGTGATCTCGCCGACAATTTCCTCCAGGATGTCTTCGCTGGTGACCAGACCGGCGGTACCGCCGAACTCGTCGAGTACAATGGCCATGTGGACGCGTTGCATCCGGAACTGGCGCAGCAGGTCGCGCAGCGGCTTGGAATGGGGAACAAACAAGGGCGGGCGCATCAGTGTCCGGATATTCAGAGTCGGCGGCGGGTCCGCGGCGCCAAGCAGTCCCAACAGGTCCTTGGCGTAAAGAATGCCCAGAATGTTATCCAGGTTGCCATCGTGCACGGGCAAGCGCGAAAGTCCGTCGCGAAGAATTTTCTCGCGGATTTCCTCCAGCGGGGCGTGCACGCTCACGGTGATCATGTCGGTGCGGGGCATCATGATTTGTCCGACCTGAAGGTCCCGGAAGCTGATAATCCCCTCAATCATCTTTTTCTGTTCCTCATCCACGGCGCCCTGGGCGCTTCCTTCGGAGACCGCGGCGAGGATTTCCTCCCTGGTTTCCACGGCTTCCTCGCGGGCGTGCGCCTGGGGTGTGACGCCGGCCAGGCGACCCACCAACCCATCGAAAAGCTTCAGAAACAGAACCAGCGGATATAGCAGGCGGTAGATCGGCCGCAGCGCCGGCGCGAGCGCGGCAACCAGCGCCTCGCCGGCGTATCGCGCCCAGGCGTGGGCGAGGGCCACGGAAAACACCAGCAACAACGCGCCGGCCAGAAGAACCGAACCGATGAAAATCGCCGACGTCTCCAGCGGCCCGGCGGTCCGGGGATGGGTCCGCAAGGCGTAAATACACAACGCCACCACGCCGATGTTGCAGGCGATGCGGACGATGGAGAACGCCAGGGCCAGATCATCCTGGTGCGTCACCAACTCTTCGAGCCGCCCCTGGCGGGAGCGCTTAGCCAACTCCTTCTCCAGGGTGACGCGCGACATGATGCGCAGCGTGTAAGCGAGGGTGGAAGCGATAAGGGTGCCTGCCAGGGCCAGAATAATCAACCATGTCGGCCAGTATGTCATAAGCGCCTCTCTGAGTCTGTATGAGAAGATGGCGAGTGCCGCGATTTCTTCTCACACACGCGCGGGGCTGAAACCTCCGGTTTTTCTTTCCTCGTTCCTGTCGGCGTGCGCCGCCCGGGCGAACGATCGTCCCGCTCGGCCCGTGTGCGCCCGCTGGCGGACCGGTGGCCATCGGGATTGGGACGTCCACTCTTACGCCGCCGGCGGTAAAACACCGGTCCCACCCCCAGCCGTCGGAGAATGTCATCTTCCTTCCGATGCATGCGCCGCGCCGCCGTCGGGGCGCTATCATCGTAGCCGGTTACGTGCAGAAGACTGTGGACCATATATAAAAGCAGTTCATGGCGCATGGGGTGGCCGCGTTCTTTCGCCTGCCGCCGCGCTTCCTCCACGCAAACAACGGTTTGCAGAGCCAGCGGCGAGCGCGGCGCACCGGGACGGCCGGCGGCGGTGCGCGCGGCGCTGTGGCGATGGTCGAATGTGAGCACATCAGTGGTACCGGGAATATTCATGGTTCGCCGGTGCAACTGGTCCATGCGCCGATCATCAAGCAGAAGGATGGCCCATGTTCCCGCGTGCACGTTCATTGCGTTCGCGGCGGCGGTGAGTTTCCGCCGGAACCAGCGGGTCTCTCGCACGGCGGCGCATCCGCGCCGTCGAATGGTGATGCGAATCGCCATAGAACCTGTCTCATCTCACGCCGGCTTGGATATTGGCGCAGCGGCGGGGTACGCCGTCCGTGTATGGTAGACGCCCGCGAGCGTGCGAACCAGGCATTGTTCGATCCGCTCGAGATCTCCCATCGCCAGATTACATTCATCAAACTGGCCGTCCAGCAGGCGCTTCATAATCAACTGGTGTACCGCCCCTTCGATTCGGGCGGCGGTGGGATCGCCCAGTGCGCGCACGCTGCTCTCGGCGCCGTCGCATATCATTAAAATAGCGGTTTCACGCGAGCGCGGTTTGGGGCCGGGGTAGCGGAATTCGCTGTCGCGAACCGGCGTGCCGGGATCGGCGCTGTCGGCCTGCTTTTCCCGCGCCGCATGGAAGAAGCATTCGACCACCGTGGTGCCGTGGTGTTCGGGAATACATTTGCGGACGGCGGCCGGCAGATGATATTCGCGCGCCAGTTCCAGTCCGTCTTTGACGTGTCCAAGCACGATCAACAGGCTCATCGCGGGAGAGAGGTTCTCGTGGCGGTTGGCCCGGCCCGCCGCATTCTCGATGAAATAGGTCGGTTTGAGCAATTTTCCGATGTCATGATAGTACGCGCCCACGCGGCATAAGAGCGCATTGGCGCCGATGTCGTGCGCCGCCGCTTCCGCGAGTGTTCCCAAGATCAACGAATGGTTGAACGTGCCCGGCGCTTCCATCGCCAGGCGACGCAGCAGCGGCCGGTTCGTATCGGAAAGCTCCAGCAGGGTCATGGCGGTGGGATCGCCGAAGATATTTTCAATCAGTGGCAGGATCCCCAGTGTGGCGAAGATGGCCGCCAGCGCGGCGCCGCCCGCCAGCGCGGCGTTGCGAAAAAGCGCCGGCGGATCGAAGGAACTGCCGGCCCACGGCAAAGTCGTCGGAGCGGTGTGCGGCAGGGGTCCGCCAAGCAGCCCATATCCCACGATGGTCACGGCGGCGGCGGCGGCGGCGAACAGTCCCGCACGCATCAGTTGCGGACGGGTGCGGATCTGTCGCAATGCAAATACCAGCACCGCCGCGCCGGCAAAGGCGGTCAGTAAGAAGCCCATCGTTTGGCCGATGGTTATGGTCAGCAGCATGGCGCTCAGGGCGGCCAAAGAAGCCGCGAAACGCTGATCGTAGGCAATGGTCAATATGATGGCGATCAGGAACATCGGCCCAAGACCCAGGAGATAAATCCATGGCCCAAGACCCGCGACAACTACGGCCTTGGCCACGGCAAGGGTTATCAGCACCAACAGGGGAGGAACCCAGGGGTGGGGGCAGTCCCGCCCGGTCCCGCCCTGTTCGCAATAGCTTTCCGGGCGCCGCCGAGAGCCTATCAGCAAAACGCCGATGGTTGTGAGCATCGCCGCTAGTAAGCCGGCGCCCAGAATCCGTTCCGATTCCAGCCAGAGCGGCCACTGCCCGGAACTCATCGGAAACAGGCCGATGACCAGAACCGCCGCAAAAAAAACGATCGTCCCCAGCAGAAAATGCCGCCCCCGCTTTCCCAGGCGTCCCAGAACACTCTTGGTCGGCAGTGTTTCTTCCGCCACAGCCTGGCGCCGCAAACTTTTTTTCTTAAACCACATCCCCAACGCGGCGGTTTATCACCGCCACCCCAAAATCCAACACAACAAGTCTCAGCGACCAGGTCCGATTTTTATCCCGATGGTGATCCCAAATAGTGTTCAGCCCAAGTCGGGAGGGGCGGGATCGCTTCGCTCAACGATGATTCCGCCCGGCCAATTTTCCCGCGTTGGGTATCACATCCAACACAAGCAGTGTATCAGGTTGGGTACGGCCGGGCGCTGTCGCCGGCGGCCGCTCGCCCCTTCCAGGCGGTCACGATTGGTCGATGGGAAGGTCGGTCCTACATGATGATTGGCGGCAAGCAACAGACATCACATGGGCCGGCGTTCTTTGGTCTGGTCATAAATCGCCAGCAGCTTTTGCTTGTCAAAGATCATCTCTTGCCGGGTAAGCCCGACCAGGTCGTATTCGTAGGTCAGCTCGATGGCGTCGACCGGGCAGGCCTCCTCGCACATCCCGCAATAAATGCAGCGAAGCTCGTCAATATCGAACTTGATCGGATATTTCTCGCGGTCCGACCAAGAGTCCGGAGCGGCGTCCCCGACAATGTGGATGCAATGAGCCGGACAGGCCGTGGCGCACATGTAGCAGGCTACGCATTTGACCCGACCTTGCGCGTCGCGATTGAGCCGATGAACACCGCGATAACGCCGGACATCCATTCCCTGTTCCAGCACGGGACGATCTTCGCGCCGCTCTTCCGGATATTGCAGCGTACGCGTCCGGCCGCCGACCGATTGGAAAAGATGGGTGATGGTGGTGCCCAGGCCCGCCAGTACAGCCGGCAGAAATACATTTTCCGACGGGGTAAGCCTGGGAGGTTCAAGAACAATCGTATCTTCCGGTTTCATCGCCGCCCTTTCTTCATACGCGGGGGTTTGGAAATATATTGTATGCGGTTTGCGGTTTATCGGCCAGTTCTCGATATCTTATCGTGACACCATTGATGCCCATCGTATAATCTCCGCTTCGGCGCCGCGGTTCGTTTTCCCCGTGGAACTCATGAGCCATACGCCGATTCGCCGGCAAAACAGGTGCGCGATGTTCTGGATCAACAAGGGCATTCATCGTTTGGGGCGATTGCAGCGCCGCCTCCTGATCCTATTGGCCGTCATCGGTCCCGGCATCATCACGATGATCGCCGACAACGACGCCGGCGGTATTTCCACCTATGCGCAGACCGGCGCCAAGACCGGTTTCAATCTTCTGTGGGCTTTCATCATCCTGGTGCCGATGGCTTTTTATGTCCAGGAGATGACCGTCCGCCTCGGCGCCGTAACCAAACGCGGTCACGCCGAAGCGATTTTCGATTCCTTTGGCCCGGTTTGGGGCTGTTTTTCCATTTTCGATCTGGTGGTGGTCAACTGGCTTACCCTGGTTACCGAATACATTGGAATGACCCAGGCCATGAGTCTGTTCCATATTCCCACGTGGATCACCGTTCTGGCCGTGACGGGTTTGCTTCTGATGATTGTGATCACGGGAAGGTACTGGACCTTTGAAAAAATCACGCTGTTTTTTTGCCTGTTTAACCTCGTCTACATTCCCGCCGCGATCTGGGCCATGCGGACCGGCAACGTCAAAGCGGGCTGGACCGCCGTAGGCAAGGGGTTCTTCGATCCCCGGTTCAGCGGCATCCTCCCGCCCGCCGCGATGCTTACCCTCATCATGGCCAACATCGGCACCACCATCACCCCCTGGCAGATTTTTTTCCAGCAATCCGCCGTGGTCGACAAAGGCATGGATGTCCATGATATCAAGATGGGGAAAATCGACACGTTCGCCGGCTCTTTGTTCACGTGCCTGGTGGCCGCCTTTATTATTGTCACCACGGCGGCCCTGTTTTATTTCAATCCCCACGTAGCCGGAGCGCCCTGGAAGCAGGTCGATCCCCACTTTACAAGCTGGCGGGATATGGACTCGGCGGCCAAAACCGCCCAGGCGATGCCTCTGGTCATGCCGCATGGCTCCCACTGGGGCCAATGGGCCAAGGTGCTTTTCGCCATCGGCCTGTTTGACGCCGGTCTGCTCGGCGCTCTGTGTATCTCGCTGGCGACGAGTTGGGCTCTCGGCGAAGTTTTCGGTTGGGCGCACTCCCTCAACAAGTCCATCCGGGAAGCGCCCTGGTTCTATATCGCCTATGTACTGATGCTCCTTTCCGCCGGCGCGGTTTGTCTGATCGCCAGCGTCCATATTCAGAACGCCATCACCATCTTTGTCCAGGTTGTGGCGGTGACTCTTCTGCCCGCCGCCTTGTTTTTCCTTATTCTGATCCTCAACGACAAAGAGGTCATGGGCCAATACGTCAATACCCGCTGGCAAAACATCGCCAACTGGTCGATTGCCGTTTTCGTCGTACTGGTTTCCTCCGTCTATGGCGTCACGCAGCTTTTCCCTCATGTGATGGAACCGCGTTTCTGGTATCGCGTGGGCCGCTTTTTGCATTTATCATAACGGTATGAACGCACTCAACCTATCTTCTTCTCCCGGTCCGCCGGCGGCGCGTCCCGCGCCGGGAGGCCGGGACTACCAGGTCTTTTTTTTCTCCGAGCTCCGCGGCAGACCGATCGGTATCGGCAATATTAAGAACCGCATCGGCAAAGTCTGTGATCTGGCCTTCAAAGTCGCCGAACCTTACCCCGAGGCGGTGGGAATTCTCATTGACCACGGCTGGGGCAAACCCTCCGAGTTCATCCCCTGGGGCAAGATCGCCCGCATTGAAGAAGATTTTATTTTTGTAAACCCACCCGATCCATCCGCCCCCTCCGCGCGGAAGACCACGGGGACCTTTCCTCCCTTTGTGGACCAACCCGGCTGGATTCTGCTGGACCAGCACCTGATGGGCAAAACCATTCTCGACATGGATGGCCGCCGCACCGAAGTGGTCAACGACGTTCATCTGCTGGCTTCGCAGGGGCGCATGATCCTGGTGCACGTGGACCTGTCTTTCAATGGTTTTCTCCGCAAATGGCGGCTGTATCGTTTCCTGGGCCGGCCCGATCAATTCATAAATTGGAAATATGTCCAACCTCTCTCTCTCGAGGACGCCGTCGCCAAAGACGCCGTTTCCCTGTCCATCACCCGCAAGCAGACCCGGGAATTGCCGCCGGAGGACCTTGCCGACACGCTCGAAGAGCTCACGGGGAAAGAACAGGAGGCGTTCTTCCTGGCCCTGGGGCCGCAGGCGGCCGCGGAGGCCCTCGTCGAAGCGGAACCCCGGACCCAGCGCCAGTTGATCGCCGATTTGCGCCAGGAACGCGCCCGCAATATTCTCTCGGAAATGTCCATCCCCCAGCTTGTCGATCTGCTTTCGGTCCTGCCCCACGACGAGACCACCAAAATGATGAATCTGCTGCCGGCCCAGCAATTGGATCGCGTCAAAACCCTGCTGACCGAGCGCGAGACCATTGCCGAGTCTTTAATGGGGTCCGATTACGTGGCGCAGCCCCGCGACGGCAGGGTCGCCGAAGTCCTCGCGACCATCCGCAACTCCGGCAAGGCCCACGACGCCATTTCTTACATCTACGTCGTCAACTCCGCCGACAAAATTCTTCTGGGCGTTGTCGATCTGCGGGAACTCGTGCTGGCCGCCGATGGCAAAACCCTCGGCGAGATCATGACCTCTCCCGTGGTTTGCGCCGAAGCCGACGACACCCGCGATGATCTCGTGGAGATATTCGCCAAATATCATTTCCGCATGATCCCGGTCGTCGACAAGCAGGATCATCTTCTTGGCGCGATCCATTACAATGACATTATGAAAGGATTGGTAACCCGCGCGCGGGCTTGACCTTGCCCATCGCCGGAAAAAACGTTCTTATTCCAGGTGTCCCATGCCTCGTATGAAGATGACCCCGCTGGTAAAAACCGCGCTCGTGGCGCTGCGCCTTTACCTGCTGCTTCTTCTGATATTGATCCTTGTGAGCTTCATCCGCATGGTCCGTTCCGGCGGTCCTTCCCCCACCGCCGGCGCCGCGCCGCCACCCGCCACCAGGCCTTGGCAAACACCGGTATCACCGGTGCGTTAGTATGCGGTGGTACCGCTGAATTTCCCGCCGGGTAAGGTCCAGGTAGAAAAAACCCCAGCCGCTGGGGCGGGTCGAGTCTTTCTCGGTTAGCAGCGTCGGCTCCATGTCGTTGCTCAGGTTCACATTATATTGATCGGGCGGCTCGAACTCGTTCCACTGACATAGAAATAAAAACCGGGGCCGGTAGCGGTCCGCCACCCGCCATTGGGTGCGGTAGGTTAAGCCGTAATTTTTGCCTCCCGCCTCCGGCGAAAGCCAGTTATTCAGGCCTTTTTCCGGGGCATTTACGCCTGGATATCCGTCCGTGACGGTGAGAGCCTCAACTTTTCCATTGTGGTAGGTGGGCGTGGCTTTCTGGTCATACCAGGACCACGCGCCGTAGCGTTCATCTTTGGTTGTTTGCAGCCAGGCGCTGACATAACGGATGGTGAACCGGGGATCGTCAATGGAAGGGGGCCGCGAACCGCGGGGGCCGTTGAGATAACACAGCAGCAGCGGTTTTTTCTTGTATGTCAGATACATGCTCCGATACTTCGGATTGCGGATATAGCGCCGGTACAGGTAATTCAACTGCTTGCGGAACCACGGGCCCACGTATGGCGTGGTGCGATTGTTAAGCCAAAGATTATTCTCCGGTCCCACCATAATCACGATCTGGGGATGCTGGGCCATCTTCGCATAGAGATGGAACAAAGCGTTTGTGGCGGCGATGCACTCGCGGGCGGCGCCGTCGGGAAAGGGATGGACCAGATTATTCGTCCAGTCGAGTTCGACAAAGTTGATCCCCATTTCATCAAACCAGAGCGTCTGCTGACGCAATACAAGCGGATCCAGCGAAGTGTAATACCCCAGAACCGGAACCGCCTCTTGGCCACCCCAATACGCATAACCCGGACCGAACCAGGTTTCATAGTCCATGCCCACGAGGTGCCGCGGATCGGTAATGATCTTGAAACGCCGCCGTCGCACGCGCACCCGCACCGTATTGGACAGCAACGCCTGGGCCGAGGGCGGCTGGCCGACCGGGAAAGCCGTCCGGCTATTGAGGCCCGGCCATCCGTGAATTTTGTCTTCCCAAACGCCCCCGCCGACCGGGGCAATCACTTGCACGCGCTGTGCGGATTTTACCGCTCCGGCCGCGGCCGGCCAGCCGGCGGGTCTGGCCGCAAAACAACGCCAGGAGCCATTGGTGAAAATCGCGTTTGTCCCGGTAGCGGTATGAACGACAAAGCGGGCCAGCAAGCCCGCCGGACCGGTGACATTATGGCCTTCCACGGAAAGCAGATTTTCGCCCGGCTTGAGGAATCGTCCAAGATGATGCAGGTGGTCCACACGCCAGAGTCCGCCGGAGCCGATCCGATGTCCGTTGAGCCAGGCTTGGTATCTATCGTCGCATACGATCAACATTCCGGCCGCGTGGATTCCCCGGTCCAGGCGAAATCGCCGCTGGAAGTACACGTTCTGGTGATACCGGCGTTTGTAGGACCAGATCCAGTCGGCGGAGGGAACCTGTACGGGAGGCGTCAAGGCCACCTGAATCCGGGCGATCCCCGGCAACGGCAATGGAAACAGCAGCGTTGCAATGCCGGCCTGGTTCGTCTTTTCCGAAGCGCCCCATTGCTTGCCGTCAAGATACGGCCACAAGGCAACCCCGGCGATCCGCGGTGCGTTCCTGGACGGCTTGAGCGCAGCCGTAATGACCACCATTCGTCCTTCGCTTACAGAAGATTGATTGGCGGTGATGTTCAGCGACAAGGGACCCGCCGCCGGACAACTCCGCGCCAGCAGCGCAACGACCGTCGCCAGGGAAAACAACACGTGGAAATTTTTCATGCACTTTCCCCTGATTCGTTGTAAAAATTGGAAACCATCGGATGAATTCATACGTTCATCCTGCACGGGTCCGGCGCGATTCGGACCCGGAGATAATATACCGTCCTGCAAGCACATTTACTGCAAGCACATTTACAGATCGATAGTGGCGTCGACCAGATTGCCATTGGCCGGCTGGGAAACCTCAAAACCAGCCTGGCGGCACAGATGCTGCATGGGATAGTTGGACGCGAGAATTTCCGCCCGCAGGCGGGAAATCTTTTCCTGGCGGGCCACGGCAAGCAGGAAGGCCAGCAGTTGTGCGCCGACACCGCGGTTCTGAAACGCATCGGCGATAATGATGGCGAACCTCGCTTCTTGTGTTCCCGGCGTCCGGCTCAAACGTCCCACGCCCACAATGGACGCCGCGCGCTGCGAGCATTCCGCCACCAGGGCGATTTCCCGATCGTAATCGTTGAAGCAGCGACGAATAAGCCGTTCGTGCATCACGCGCGTGTCGTACTGGAGCATACCCAGGAAACGCTGGTGAACCGTGCGATCCGAAAGCCGGCGGTGGAACTCCACCAGCAGCGGTTCGTCCTCCGGGCGTATCGGCCGGGCCGTGAGTTCCACACCGTCGCGGGTTTTCAGGCGGGTGACATATTGCGCCGGATAGGGCCGAATCGCCGGTCGCGGCAGACATTCAACCGGCGTCGCTTTTGGATGCAGCACCACCCGCGCGTCCAGGGCCACCATTCGCTCCGGCGAGACCAGCAGGGGATTGATGTCGATTTCCTTGATCCAGAGGTGTTCCACGATCAACCGGCTGAAACGGACGATCAGTCGCTCCAGCTCGGCCAGAGCGATCGGTCGGCGGCCGCGTACGCCCCCGAACGCGCTGAAAATCCGCGTCTGTTCCATCATCCGTCGCGCCAGCGTACTGGTCATCGGCGGCAGACCCAGCGCGCGGTCCTTCATCACTTCCACAAGCTGTCCGCCGGCGCCGAAGAGCACCACCGGCCCCAGTTGCGGATCCACCGTGCTGCCGAGAATAATTTCATAGCCATCCAACGAGATCATCGGCTGGACGGTTACGCCGTCGAAATGTCCCGGCCCGGCCTTTTCCTCCACCGACTGGCGAATGAGATCGAAGGCCCCGCGCACTTCCTCCGGCGTTTGGAGATTCAACCGCACGCCGCCCACGTCTGTTTTATGGCTGATCGTCCGCGAGAGCAGCTTGAGCACAACGGGGTAGCCCATCTGATCGGCAACGGCCGCCGCCGCCTGGGCGGTTGGGGCGGTCTGGGTGGGTGTCACCGGAATGCCATAAGCCGCGAGCACTTCCTTTGCTTGAGCCTCGGTCAACAGCGTCCGATCCTGCCGTTGCGCTTGCTGGAGCAGTTCCGCAACGCGCCGGGATTCCTGTTGCGTCGCACCCGGGCCGGTGGGCAACGACGGTGTTTCATAGATGCCGCGTAGGTTGTAGCTATAGCGACCCATGAAATTGAAAATGCGGGCGGCAATATCCGGATAGGGAAAATTGGGAATGCCGTGCTCGCTGAGATACCGGGCGCCCGCGGCCACTTCCGCTCCCCCCATCCAGCTCGCCAGGACCGGTTTTTTCCAGCCCGCCACCGCGGTGCACAACTCCACGGCGGTGCGCGTCGGATCGGTCATGGCCTGGGGGGTCAGAATGACCAGCAGGCCGTCGCCGGCCGGATCTTCCATGGCCGCCCGGCAAGCCGCCGAATAACGCGCCGGATCGGCGTCGCCAAGAATGTCGATGGGGTTGGCGCGACTCCACTGCGCCGGCAGGAGGTTGTTGAGTGATTGGACAGTGGTCTCGCCGAGCGGGGTCAGTTCCCCGCCGCCGCGGATCAGCGCATCGGTGGCCAGAACGCCCGGGCCGCCGGCGTTGGTAAGGATTGTAAGCCGCCGACCGATGGGCCGCGGCTGTTTGCCCAGTACGTCGGCCATTGCAAAGAGGTCTTCGATGGTGTCCACCCGCAGCACGCCGACGCGGCGGAACGCGGCTTCCATGGCGTCGTCGCTGCCGGCCAGCGTGCCGGTGTGCGAGGCGGCGGCCCGGGCGGCGGCGTCGGTTCGCCCGGACTTGATCACAATGATCGGCTTGGACAGCGCCACCTCGCGCGCCGCCGAAAGAAACGAACGCGCCTCGCCGATGCTTTCCATGTAAAGTACGATGCTGCGCGTTTTCGGGTCATCCCCGAAATAATCGATCAAATCGCCCCAGCCCACATCCAGCATCGAACCGATGCTGATGAACGCGCTGAATCCCACATGTTCCTGCAAACTCCAATCCAGCACGCCGGTGCATAAGGCGCCGCTCTGACTGATAAACGCCACCGAACCGGACCGGGCCATGGCGTGCGCGAAAGTCGCGTTGATACCGCTGGGAGGGCACATCACGCCCAGGCAGTTCGGGCCGATCACGCGCATGCGGTACCGCCGGGCCAGCGCCAAGAGCCGCTGTTCCAGCGCCAGCCCGGTCGGTCCGATTTCCTTGAAACCCGCCGAAATAACAATGGCGCAGCGGGTTCCCGCCTCCCCGCATTCCTGGATAATTTCCGGGATGCTCGACGCCGGCGTCACCAGCACCGCCAACTCCGCCGGTTCCGGTAAATCGGCGATCCGCGCGTAGGCCTTGATCCCCATGACGCTGGCACGCTTGGGATTCACCGGCAGAACCGTCCCACCAAACGGCGTGGCGATCAGATTCCGCAAAATCGCCCGGCCTACGCTGCCGGGACGATCGGTTGCGCCGATGAGAGCCACGGTAGTCGGCGCGAAAAAGGGGCGCAGCGGATGTTGGCTCACTCGCCAGATATCATGCGCCGGATCAAATGACGTCGACGGGGAAGATTCTCCAGCCATGGATCAGACTCCTTACCGGTCGGTCACGCCACGCGGCTTGTTCCCTGCTGAAGCTGGCCCTGGCAAGTGAGCCAATTCAGCCAAGGCTCAATCTGTCCGTGCTTGACGGACAGCTCCAGCAGCGGCACGGCGGCATTCAGGCACCGCACGTCCTGGTGAAAATGCTCCAGGTCAAAATTGACGTGGGGGAGCAGATCCATCTTGTTCAGCAGCAGCAGCGACGAAACCAGCAGCAAATGGGGATGCTTGGCGGCCTTGTCGTCGCCTTCGGATACGCTGAACATGCCCACCTTGACGTGCTGCCCCAGATCGAATGACACCGGGCATATCAGATTGCCGACATTCTCAATGAATAAAATATCCAGCCGGTTCAGGTCCAGGCGGGCGGCGGCCTGGCGAATCTGGTTGGCGTCGAGGTGACAACCATTGCCGGTGTTGATCTGCACGACCTGCGCGCAGCGCCGCGCCAGCCGCTGGCCGTCGCGGGACGTGGCGGGATCACCGACGAGCACGCCGATCTCTATGGTTCCCCGCAAGTGTTCCAGCGTGGCTTCCAGGAGCGCCGTTTTGCCGCAGCCGGGGGAACCGATCAGATCAACAACGAAGACCTTGGCTTCCTGGAAGGCCCGGCGATTCAACCGGGCGATTTCATCATTGAGCTTGAGCACATTTTCAACCACGGGCACTTTCATGGTCCATCTCCTTTTGTGGATGAGTAAACGCCCTCGCCAACGCCGGAGGCGGCGGGTGTTTGAACCTCATAAAACAACAGGTCCAGTTCATCACCACCCGCCAGGGTCGCCGGCGTAGGACCGCAGGGACAGGCGGTTTGATCGGCGATCGCAGCGGCGGGTTGCCAGGTGCGGCCGCAGGCCGGGCAATGCAACGTCCAGGGCGCCGACTCCAGGTCCAGGCGAACGTCTTGCCAGTTCGTACCGGAGAGCGCCGCTTGCCAGGCGAATTGCAGGCACTGGCCGTCAATTCCCTGGAGCGCTCCGATACGCACGCCGACGGAAACAAGTTTGGCTTCCGGGCCGGCGCGGCGGCGGAGCAAGTCGATCAGAGCTTCGGCGATGGAAAGTTCATGCATGCCGCGGTTCTCCTTGTTCGTAGCGCGCCGGCGCAATTTCGCGGCACCAGCGCGCTACGCGCCGGGCGGTGGGCTTGACGCAGCGCCGAACACGCCTGTCCATTTCGCCGGCTGGATCAGCTCCGGCGATGCCCACGGCGAACAATTGCACCCGCTTGGGAAGAATGCCGAGTCTTTGGGCCAACTCCAACTGAACGTCCAGCGAAAGTCCATGGCTGCTTAGCACGTCGTCGTGGAGCAACTCCGGCCGGCGGGGATCAAACCAGTCAAATTCGAGCATCCGTCCGAGCGGCCCCGCGGAGCATTGGGCCGCGTCGACCACGGCCAGGGCTTCTCGCCCCTGGAGCAGGTCCAGCAGACCGGCGGGGCGCATCGCCAGATCCACCACCTCCACGCCGGCGAGCTGAAACTGCTCAAGACAACGGGCCACGCACGGACCAAAAGAGTCGTCGGCGGCCCAGGGATTGCCGCAGGCGGCGACAAGAATGCTGCGCGGCGGAAGGCTCATGCGCTGTCCTCTCGCGTTGGCGCGGCCGGAGTGCCGGTTCGCGGCGCCCAGGTTCGGCCGAACTTTAGAAAATGCACCGAGCAACTGATGCACGGGTCATAATTACGAATCATCTGTTCGCAACGCAGCGCCAGTTGATCGTCCGGTAATGCCGCCAACCGGCCGGCCAATTCGCGCAGGTCCTGCTCGAGGCAGCGCTGATTCTGACTGGTGGGCGGGATAATGCGGGCGGCGGCAATGGAGCCGTCGGCATGGGTATGATATTGATGCCAGCAAATGCCGCGCGGCGCCTCGGTTCCGTGCCCGCCGACGCCCGCACGCGGCGCCGGGAGAATTCTGGGGTGGGCCAGGGGCTTGTAGGCGGCCAGAATGTCCGCCGCCCGTCCCAGAGCGTGCACGGTTTCCAGCGCGCGGGCGGGCAGGCTAAGAAAATTATTTTTCCAGGGAAGGTCGTGGCCGAGGGAGCGGCGGACTTGGGGGAGCAGTTCCCGAGCGCGGGGATGCAGTTTTTCCGCGTTGAGGTTCAATCGCGCCAGCGGACCGACCAGGTAAGCGTCCCGCCCCTTGAGCACGCTGTGCAGCGCGTTGCTGTGGGGAACCTGGCGTTCCTCAATGGCGTCGCCGAACCGTTCCTGATCCACATCCAGGCCCTTGTTGCTGCGGATACGGCCGAGATTCATCGGGTATTCATCATCCGGGCACAGGGCCACAAATTCGTAATCGCGCTCCAGGTCGGGATACCGCACCTGCGAAGCCAGGAAAAGCGTCAGTTCGCTCATGATGTCCAGGCAGGCGCGGGCTTCCGAAGCCAACTCCGCCGCGCGGGAGGCATCCGGCGTCTTGTAGAAACCGCCGACGCACACGCCCACGGGGTGAATCGCCCGTCCCCCGAGAAGCGTCAGCAGGTCGTTGCCGAATTTCTTCAAACGCAGCGCCTGTCGTACGGTCGGCGCGTGATCGGCCGCCATGCTGATCACGCTTTCATAGCCGAGAAAATCAGGCAGATGCAGCATGAACATGTGCAGGACGTGACTTTCGATCCATTCGCCGCAATAGAGCAGGTTGCGCAGTGTGCGGATATCGGGCGTTACCTGGTCAAAAGCGCCGAGGGCTTTTTCCAGGGCGTGGCAGGCGCCCATCTGGTAAGCCACCGGGCAAATTCCGCAGATGCGGGCGGTAATGTCGGGTACTTCGCGGAAGTCCCGCCCGCGGAGAAAAGCTTCAAAAAAACGAGGCGGTTCGTAAATGTCCAGGCGGACTTCCTCCACGCGGCCGTCTTTCATCGCCACATGCAGGGCGCCCTCGCCTTCCACGCGGGCCAGTGCGCCGACGCGGATGGTGCGGGTTCCCGGATTACTTTTGCTGTTCGAGGCGTTCATGATGGTCGCTCGCTTGTTTAAATGGTTCCTGGTAAGCGTTGAACATTCGCAGCAGATGTTTGATCTGGCGATGGCTTGCTCCGAGTTCCAGGAAGCGATCGCCCAGGGAATTCAAGTTCGGCTGCTCCATGGGGCCAAAACAGCCGTAGCAGCCGCGGTTGCAGGCGGGGCATAGCGCGCCGCAGCCGGCCTGCACGGCCGGTCCCAGGCAGGGCTGGCCATGCGTCACCAGCACGCAGGGCAGGCCGCGGCGTTTGCACTCCAGGCACAGGCTGGATGTGGGCACGTTGGGCCGCCGGCCGACCAGAAGCGCGGATACCAGTTCCAGCAGTTGCGCGTGGTTCACCGGGCAGCCGCGCAGTTCGAAATCGACAAACACATGGGCGGCAATGGGCGTGGCGGTGTCCAGCGTTCGTATGTACTGGGGATTCGGATATACCGCGCCGACAAACTCGCCGATGTCGGCCCAGTTGCGCAGAGCCTGGATACCGCCGGAACTGGCGCACGCTCCGATGGCGACCAGGTAACGGCAGTCGCGGCGGACCTGGCGGATACGCTGCGCTTCGTGCGGCGTGGAAATGCTTCCTTCCACCAGGCCCACGTCGTAGGGCGGCGGCAATTCGCGGCGGCGCGCTTCCAGGAAATAGGCCACCTCAACGGCGTCGACAAGTTCCAGCAGGTGTTCTTCCAGGTTCAGCAGCGATAACTGGCACCCGTCGCAACTGGAAAATTTAAATACCGCCAGGCGGGATTTGGGCGGTACTTTGGGTATGGGTCTTTTTGCCAACATGATCAGATCTCCTCCTTGGCGAAAATGTCGGCGATGTCGGCGAAGCAGAAGACGGGGCCATCGCGGCATACAAAATGTTTGCCGTACTGGCAGTGGCCGCAACGGCCGAAACCGCAGTTCATGTTGCGCTCCAGGCTCACATACACCTGGGCCGGCGGCACATGGAGCTGCAGAAAGTTCCAGGCGGCCACCCGGTTGAGAACGCGCGGTCCGCAGACAAAAACCACCGTCTGGTCGGCGTTGACCTTGATGCGCTGCAGCAGGTTGGTGACCACTCCGACCGGTCCCGTCCAGTGCTCGTCGGCGTTGTCGACGGTTACCAGAACATCCAGGTCGCTGCGTCCCGACCAGGCCTCGAGTTCGGCGGCATAGAGGCGATCCTCCGGCGAGCGGCAGCCATACAGCAGCACCACGCGCCGGCACTGCTCGCGATGGCGAAGCAGCCAGTGGATCAGCGGGCGCAGCGGCGCCAGACCGATGCCGCCGCCGAGAATAATGACATCCTTGCCCGCGAGTTTATTCAGCGGCCAGCCGCGGCCGAAGGGACCACGTACGCCGACGACACCGCCGACGCCGATCCGGTCGATGCCCCGCGTGACGGCGCCGACCATGCGTATGGTGTGATCCATCGCGCCGATCTGGTAGGGGCTGGAACTGATCGAAATGGCCGCTTCGCCCACTCCCGGCACAAAAAGCATGTTGAACTGCCCCGGCTCAAAGCGATAGCTTTCACAGAGGCTTTCATCCACGAACCGCAGGGTGAACGTGCGGGTATTGAAATTCTCCTGCTGGATGTTCACGATGGTCGCTTCCACGGGCATCCAACCACCCATGCCCGGCGGCGGACGATGATCCATATCCGCAACGTGATGAATCATGGCAAAGCCTCCTTGGTCCCGCCGGCTTTCGGGATCGGGACGACGCCCGCGCCGGGAACATGCCGCCCCAGGCGTGACGCCTCTTCGGTCAGATCAATGCCCACGGGGCACCAGGTGATGCACCGCCCGCAGCCGACGCAACCGCTCACGCCGAACTGGTCCCACCACGTGCAGAGCTTGTGTCGCAGCCAATGGCGATACCGTGCGGCAATGGTGCTGCGCACAGGCCCGCTGCCGGCAACGTAACTGAACTGGTGCGAGAAACAGGATTCCCACCGCCGGGTGCGCCCGTAGACGCCGTCGGTCAGGCCGCTGGAATCACTGACGGTAAAACAGAAACAAGTGGGGCAGACCATCGTGCAGTTGCCGCAGGACAGGCAGCGCGCGGCGACCCGTTCCCAATTTGGATCATCGATCGTCTGCTCCAGCCGCTCTTTGAGGCCGCGCGTATCCAGATGACGCTGCATGTGCGAGCGCGCCGCGGCGAGTTTCATCTCGGCGAGTCCCTCTTCGGTGCTCGTGGGCGCGCGGATCTCCAGCTCCGCGCACAACGCGGCGCCGGCCTGGCTTCCCACCGTCAGTAGAAAGCCGTCGCGCAGCTCCGTCAGGCTCAGGTCGAACCCTTCCGTGGCGGCGGGACCGGTTCCCATCGAAGCGCAAAAACATGTGCCACCCGGACGCGTGCAATTTACGGCGATCACTAGCGCCTGGCGGCGCGTGCGGCGGTAATACTCCGCGGCATCGGCGCATAGCGTGTCCTGCCCCGCGTGGCCGAATACCCGATCCTGCACTTTAATGGCCGCCAATTCGCACGCTCGTATGCCCAGGAAAGCGTATTGGGCAATGGCCGGCGGTTGGGACGTGGGTACGAAACGGTTGCCCCGCACCCGCAATTCCACGAGAGGCAGCTCCGGAGGGAACAGATAACGCTTGGGTGAATCCGCACCGAGAACGTATTCGAACATGATCTCCGGATCGGCTTGCGTCAGGCGGTAACGGCCGCCGTCCTGATGATCATGCACGCCACGGGCGATCTGGTCGGCGGATTCCACCGGCGCCAGGGAAATGATTTCGTCGCGCCGTGTCGGAGCCAGTACGGTATAACCGCGCTGCCGCAGAATGCGCACAAGCGGCTCCAACCCCGCCCGCGGCAGGAAGTATTTTTGATTACTGGCGTTGGTCTGCGACATGCGCCTGTCTCCTTGGACCCTTCAACAAATCCTGGGCAACTGCTCGCCGTAGGGTTTCTGGACGATGCGGCGGCCTCCTATGGTTGTATGCAATTCGCAGATTCCGTCCGACGCGGCGTCGACATGGCCGATCACGCAGGCGCCGCGGCCCTGCGAATGCGATCGCAGGGCCGCCAGTGCGATTTCGGCCTCTTCGGGTCGCACGACCAGGAGCACCTTGCCTTCGTTGGCCACGTCCAGTGGATCCAGGCCGAGCATATCGGCGGCATGACGAGCCTCCGGGCGGATGGGGATGTGCGATTCCTGCAATACCACATGCCGGCCGCACTGGGCCGCCAGGTCGGCGGCCGCGCCGGCCAGGCCGCCGCGCGTCGGATCACGCATGAACTTGATTCCCGGAACCTCTCGCAGCACGTCGCCAATCATCCCGTTCAGAGGGGCCGCATCGCTGCAAAGCACGCTTTTTACTTCCGGCATGTCTCGTTCCAGCATGACGGCCAAGCCGTGTTCGCCGATGTTTCCGTTGATGATCAGCACGTCGCCAGGGGCCACCTGACGGGGATGCAGGTTGCGAGAGCCGGGCACGCAACCGATGCCGGCGGTCGTCAGATACATGCCGTCGGCGTGGCCGCGACCGACCACTTTGGTGTCGCCGGTGATAACCTGTACGCCGGCCTCCCGGGCGGTTGCGGCGATGGAGTCGAGCACCCGTTCGAGAACTTTTCGCTCCAGTCCCTCGGCGAGAATGATGCTCAGCGCCAACCCCAGCGGTTCGGCGCCGCACACCGCCAGGTCATTGACGGTACCGGACACGGCCAGGCGGCCGATGTCTCCGCCCGGGAAAAACAGCGGCTGCACCACGTAGCTGTCGATGGTCAGAGCCAGGCTTTCCCCATTGCGCTCCAGCAGACCCGCATCAAGCCGTTCGGCGAGGATGGGATTGTTCAGGCGCGGCAACATGGCTTGGGCAATCAGGGCGTCGGTGAGCTGTCCGCCGCCGCCATGGGCCAGCGCGATGCGCTCGAAATGCGCCGGTAGCGGCGCGGCGGCGTTGTTGACGTGGGAGATCGGAGGGGTCATGCGCTGGCCTCCTGCAAAGTATGCCGTTCTGGCGCACCGCCGGCGTCGCGCGGCCCATATTTGAACCAGGCGGCGCATGTTCCTTCGGAGCTGACCATGCACGGTCCGATGGGCGAAATGGGCGTGCAGCCGCGTCCGAAGAGTTTGCAATCAGGAGGAAGGGCCAGGCCGCTGATCACTTTTCCGCACAGGCATGAAGCCGGTTCACGTTCGGCCTGTTCGGAGAGTTGGAACACCCGTCGGGCATCGAACCGGGCAAAACTTTCGCGTATGATCATTCCGCTTTGCGCAATCTCACCCAAGCCGCGCCAGCGGGCCGGACCGGCTTGAAAAACCGTATCCAGCAGCTTCCGGGCCGCCTGGTTTCCCTCCGGTGTGACCGCTTCGGGATACTGGTTGATCAGTGCGGCGCGATGATCGCGGGCCAGATCGACCAGGTCGGCCAAGGCCCGGAGTATCTGCACCGGCTCGAAGCCGCCGATCACGCAGGCCACGTTGAATTCCCGCACGAGCGGTTCGTATGCCTGCTGCCCGATAATCACCGACACGTGTCCCGGACACAGGAATCCATCCAGGCCCAGGCCGCTGCGCGGCGCTCCCTGGAGCAGCGCCCGCATCGCGGGAATAATCCGCTTGTGGCTCGCCAGCACGGTGAAGTTCGCCAGGTCCAGTCGCCGCGCCGCGAGCAGGGCGGCGGCGGTGGCCGGCGCCGTGGTCTCGAAACCGACGGCGGCGAACACGACCCGCCGCGCCGGTTCGGCCCGGGCGCGGGCCACGGCGTCCAGAGAGCTGTATACAATTTGTACGCGCGCCCCCTCCCGGCGCGCCGCCTCCAGGCTGCCCCGCCGGCCGGGAACACGCACCATATCGCCATAAGTGCATAATGTTACTTCCGGGCGACGGGCCAGTTCAATCATCCGATCGATCTCGCCCTGGGCGGTTACGCACACCGGGCAGCCCGGGCCGCTGATCAGCCGGACATTCTTCGGCAGCACGCTGGCCAGGCCGCAGCGGAACGCGCTCATGGTATGCGTGCCGCACACTTCCATGAACGCCAGGGTGCGGGGGCAGGCCGCGGCGGAACTCCGCAGACGATGAAGAATGGACGCGGTTTCTTTTTCATCGCGGGTCATGGCGTTTCTCCCGTAACGCGTGGCGCGGCGTCCGGGCGATCCTTAGCGCCGGCCGGTGGGGATTCTTCAGCCGCCTCCGCCAGGTCGCGCAAGGCCGCCCACGTTTGGGCCGCCGCGCGGCTGTCAATCCGCTGGATGGCGAAACCGGCGTGCACCAGCAGCCAGTCGCCGATTTTGGCCTCGGGGATCAGAAGCGTGTTCACGGGCAGACGGGTTGAGTGTAAATCCACCACGCCCTGATCGCCCTTGAGCTCAATAAGTTTCGCCGGTATGGCCAGGCACATCGCTTCAACTCCCCGGCGGTTCAAAGCACCGCCGAAACTATTCCCGCACGCTGCGCCGCGGCCACGGCGGCCTGGCCAAGCGAAAGACCGCCGTCGTTCGGCGGCGCCAATTGATGGCACAATACTTTCAAACCGCGCCGCCGCAACAGGTTGGCCAGCCGCAGCGTGAACCGCTGGTTGCAGAATACGCCGCCGGAAAGAGCCGCCGCCTTGACGCCGGTTCGCCGCGCCTGTTCCGCCACCACGGCGTCCCAGGCCAGGGCCAGGGTTTCGTGAAAAGCCCACGCCAACTCGCAAACCGGCGCGCCATCCGCCTGGGCCGCCAGCAACCGCCGCCAGAATTCGCCCAGATCGATCCGAATCTCCTCATTGTCTTGGCGTAGGATATAGGTTTTTGTCAGGCTGGTCATGTCGCTCTCGCCGGCCCTCTCGGCCGCGGCTTCCACAGCCAGCGCGGCCTGGGCTTCAAATTGGTTGTGGTTGGCCAGGCCCAGCAGGGCGGCCAGGCCGTCGAAAAGACGACCGACGCCGCTGCTGGCCGTGCATTGCGTACCGCGCTGCAACATCAGGGAGAACATTTTGCGTTCCACCGGATCGGGAACCAGCCGCACCGCCGCCGGATGCTCGATCCCGGCCTCGCCCAGGGCCTGGAACAGAATGGCCAGTCCGCAGCGGCGAATGTCGCGCGCCGCCGCATCGCCCCCCGGCAGTTCCAGCGGTTGCACAGACGCCAGGCGGCGGAAACCCGCCAGGTCGGCCAGCAGCAGTTCGCCGCCCCAGCCGGCGCCATCCGGACCCAGGCCCGTTCCATCGCACAGAACCGCCAGGACCGGACCGGTCAAGCCGTGCTCGGCCAGTACCGCGGCCGCGTGGGCGTGATGGTGTTGTACGGGAATCATGTCTATGCGTTCATTTTGTGCCAGCCGGGCGCCGTACGCGGTGCTTACGTACATGGGATGCAGGTCATGGGCGATCCAGCGCGGCGGGGCGTCGAACAGAACGCACAGGTCCGCGATGGCCTTCTGGAAATACTCCAGGGCCAGCGGATGGGTCAAATCGCCCAGATGCTGGCTGAGGATAACCTCCGCGCCGCGCACCACCGCCACGGTGTTTTTCAGCTCGCCGCCCACGCACAAACCGGTGTCCGGCGCCGGGATCGGCAGCAAGAGCGGGGCCGGGACAAAACCGCGCGACCGGCGAATGGGCAGCGGCGCGTGCCCCGGCCCCATGTCCAGAATCACCGAGTCGTCCACGCAACGCTCGATCGGACGATCATGCAGCAACAGCGCGTCACACAAGGGCCCCAGGCGAACCCTCGCTTGGGTATGGTCGATAACCAGCGGTTCATCGCTTTGGTTGCCGCTGGTCATGACCAGGGCCGGCAGCGCCGCTTCCACTTTTTCCAGTTCCGCCAGCAGCAGATGATGGATGGGCGTATAAGCGAGCATGACGCCCAGGCGGTTGTTGTTGGGCGCCACCGCCGCGGCGATGCGCGCCTCTTCCCGCCGGGGAGCCAGGAGAATCGGCGCGCGGAGCGATTGCAGCAGCTCGCGCCCGGCCGGGCTGAGTTTAACCAGCCGGCGGCTCGCTGTTTCGGACTGGCACATCAGGGCGAATGGCTTGGCATCGCGATGTTTCAAACGCCGCAGACGCTCCACCGCCGCGGCGCTGTCGGCGCGAACCGCCAGGTGAAAACCGCCCAGTCCCTTGATCGCCACGATCTTGCCGCAGGCGAGCAACTCGGCGGCTTGCCGGATCGGATCGCCGGGCACTCTCTGGCCGCCGGAAGTCTCCAGGCACACGGTTGGTCCGCAATCATGGCAGGCGATGGGTTGGGCGTGAAAACGCCGATCGTCGGGATTAGCGTACTCAACCTGGCAGGCCTCGCACATCTGAAATTCAGCCATGGTGGTATTGGGACGGTCATAAGGAATGCGCTGGATGATGGTGTACCGCGGACCACAATTGGTGCAGTTGATCAACGCGTAGCGATAGCGGCGATTCGCGGAATCGAAAAATTCCGTCAAACAATCGCGGCATACCCCGCTGTCCACGGTCACCACGGCGCGGGCGGCGCCCGAACCGTCGCTGGGCTGGATGCGGAAATCGGTTTCATCATCCCGGCAGATGGCCTGTTGCTCCATCATCCGGTCAATATGAGACAGGGGTGGCATTTGGGTATGCAAACCGTCGTCAAAACGGCGGATGTCTTCCAGGTCGCCTTGAACTTCGATGATGACACCGCCGCTGTCGTTGCGGATAAAGCCGGTGAGATGACCGCGTTGCGCCAGGCGATACACAAATGGTCGAAAGCCGACTCCCTGAACCTGACCTTGGATGATCCATCGCTTGCGAACGGTGGTTTTTGATGTTTTTGCGACACCCATAACCAAACCCATCCCAAGAGTGATGATACGAAAAATTATCCGGTCGCAGATATAGTGAAATTTTTCACAATCACTGCGACCCTCATCACACCATTTCTACAATACTCACCGGCAAAACCCGATTATATCGGGGGAATGCTGAAATCAGCATAAGGTAATCCCCTATAAGTAAGGACCTTTTTATTGTATTATGTCCCACGGCTGCTCATGCCCTCCCATTTCCCCGTGAATCGGCGGATCATCTTCGAGGTTACCTCCCGCGACGTTAACCACGGTTTTGGCGTTTACGATCCACAGGGGCATCTGATCGCGCAAGTGCAGGCCATGCCGGATTACGTCAATTATTTGGAGGTCACGTTTCACCAGCCGGGACGTTATACCGTCCGCTGTCTGGAATACTGCGGCATCGGACATGCGATGATGGAAAAAACCATTTCGGTCGGAGTTTCCCGCTAATGTTGAATACGGACCCCGTCGGCCGGCGGGTGATGAATCTTTACATCGGTTCTGGCCTGGCAATTACCGCTCTGATGATTTTGGCCGGGCTGATGATGCGCGCCGCCCAGGCGAATTGGATGCCCCTGTCTACCGGTTCTTTTTACGCCTTGCTGACCTTGCACGGCGCCGGAATGATTGTCGCCCTGGCCCTGTGCGGCATGGGCGGATTGTGGAGCCTCATGCGGCGGCATGCCAGTCTCAGCGCCGTCCCGGCGGTTGTGACGTACGGCCTGACGATGCTCGGCGTGGCGGCGGTTCTGGTCGCGACGCTCGGCGGGGGCTTTGCCGGTCTTTATACGTTTCTTTATCCCCTGCCGTTCCACGGAACCTGGCCGAGCTGGGCGACCGGCCTGTTTCTCATCGGTATCCTATTGGTTAATTTTGGCTGGATGATCTGGTGCCTCCAGATGCTCGGCGCGGTCATGCGGACTTACGGCGGTCTGCGCGGCGCACTGGCCTGGGATTTTGTGTGGCATCCCCAGGCTTTCCGGGAGGCGGGCCGGCACGCGCCGCCTCCGGAGGCGTTTCCGGCCCTGGTCGCCGGCATCGACGGATTGCTGGCCGGTATGGATTGCATGTTGCTGGGGATCGCCTTGCTGACGCACTGGATAGATCCCCGGGTGCATATTGATCCGCTTTGGGCCAAAAATCTGACCTATTTCTTCGCGCATACCTTCGCCAACCTGATCATTTACATGCTGGCCGCGTTCATTTACGTCGGCCTGTCTTACGCCACCCGGCGGAAATATCAAACTTCCGTTGTGTTTGTGATCGCCTGGTGGAGTTCGCTGGTATTTATTCTGACCAATTATTCTCATCATCTCTATATGGATTTTGTCCAACCCCGCCCTCTGCAATATTTAGGCGAACTGTCTTCCTATCTCACGGCGGTTCCCGTCACCACGGTGACTATTTTCACCGCCCTGATGCTGGTCTGGCGCTCCGGTATGCGCTGGACTCTTGGATCTATCTTTATGTATTCTGGTTTAGTCGGCTGGGTGGTCGGCGGCATCGGCGCCGAGATCGACGCGAGCGTTCCCTTCAATCTGCATCTGCATAACACGCTTTGGGTTCCCGCCCATTTCCATACCTATTTGCTCGGAGGCTGTCTTCTGTTTGTCGTGGGGTGGGTATTCCTGCTGATTGAGTCGCGCAGCGTGCGCCACACTTCGGCGCTGCTGCGCTGGGTGGTGAGCCTCTTGACCTTCGGCGGCATGGCGGTATTTCTCATGGGATTCTATTGCGGCGGCGCTTGGGGCGTTCCGCGGCGCTACGCCGTGGAACCGCCTCCCGGGCCGCTGACGGCAAAGTTCGCCACGATCGGGGCGATCGTGATGATCGTCGGTTTTATCATCGCCTGTGGCGAGGGATTTCGTCTTCGCTTCGCCGGGGCGCCGGTCTGTCCGCAAGGGGCGGCGGAGAAACAATCGCAGGACGTTCCGTAATGAATGACATTGCCGCCGGTCGCCGGGTGGTTATCGTCAGCGGCGCCGCTGGCGCGCTGATTATGCTCAGTGGTATCCTGGCGCCGCTGCTGTCCCATACCATGACCAGCATCAGCGTTCACCATCTTCTCCATGCGGGAATGGCGGCGGGCGCGGGAATGTTGGCGCTGGCCCTGGCGGCGGGTCTCAAAAAGCGGGACCGGGAACGGGTCTGGTGGATGATTCCCGCCGTCCTGGCGCCGGCGGTGGGATTGTTGCTCATGTGGCCGTCCGAGTACGCCTACCTGATGTCGCACCCCTGGCTGCACGTGTGTGACCATCTGGGGATCGCTCTGGCCGGCTTCCTGGCCGTTTTTTCCGCGCAGGCTTATGTGCGGGGCCTGGGATGGCCCATGCTGATTCTGATGGTGGCCATGGATGCCGCGGCGGCGGGCGGCTTCGGCGTATCGCCCGGTCTTGTCTCCCTGGCGCCGCCGCGCCCGCAGGCGCGGAGCTCCCCCTCCGGCATGGGAAAAAAAGTTCAACCTTTGTCCCTGCGGGCGCGGGGCGCGCATTTATACCTGACCTTGGGCTGCAGCGGGTGTCACAGCGTCAACGGCGCCAAAAGTATTGGACCGACTTGGAGGAATCTTGCGGGCTATCCGCAAACGCTCGCGGACTCAAAGACGCGGATCGCCAATGACAAGTTTTTGAAAAATGCCATATTGTTCCCCGATCAATTGCATTTGAAGGGCTTTCCCCGGGGAGTTATGCCGGACACTTACCGCGCCATGCTGGCGGGCGCCCGGCATCCACGCGAATTGCGGCTGCGCGCGATCATCGCGTACATCCATTCGTTAAGCAATCGGGGAAACCTCTCACGCCGGCCGTCGCCGAATGTCCTGGAAAAATGAACCTGCTTCGCCCCGCCACGCGGGCGCCGCTATCGCGGGGCTGGGGCTTTCCGTCCCTGGATCACGTTGCGACACCCCGGCGAGAACGCTGGGGGGGAAGATCCGGAACATATTGATACGTCGGATCATGCTTTTGCCGCTTTAGAATGGCGATAATCTGTTTCCAGATCGTATACAACCCATGCGGACAGGGCGGTATAGTACGCTGTTGGCGCGCCGGTTGCGGGCGATTCCGGCCGGCACACTCCACCGCAGGCGGGGGCGGTGTGCGGTGGCTTGGCGCTGGTGCTGATTGGGCGTAAAAGGCCCGCGTATAAAACGGCCGGGGCGGGATTCTTAAATTGGAAAATCGGAGTTTGGCAGTGGCGCCATTCAAACAACCCCACCGGTTCATTAGTTCTTGGTTCATGCTTTTCCTGATTCTAACAATCGGACGCGCGTTTTCGGCCCATGGCCAGACGCCATTGGGCGGTTCCCACGTTCCGCTGGCCGGACCAGGCACTTGGGGAGCTGTCGATGCGTTGGGACGGACACTGCCTGATTACCGGCAGGTCGGCCCCCCCCGGAAAAATAAAAGCGTGGGCATTTTCTACTTTAGGGCGCGCTCAACAATAACCTGTTCAATTATGCCGGCCCGGCGATAAGGTATAGTTCCAGTCTCCGTGGAAGGGGTGGGGGGTCAAGCGCAGGCGTGCGAGCTCTTCGTCACTCACTTTGATGG
>JAKBMM010000040.1 GCA_021831565.1 Planctomycetota bacterium | reverse complement strand
AGGATATGAAGTCCTTGAACATCGAACCGCACAAGTTCCATGGCGAATGGAATTACACCATCAAGCCTAGAAAACTCGGAAAAGGCGGCTAGTCGAGTTGTTCAAGTTATTTTGCGGAGGCTCCTTAATGTACGCCGCACACAAGGCTGCTGGCGGCATGACATCCGTGTACCGCCAAATTGGGATGGGCTGTCAATGGGTACTTGTGGAAATTCTAAAGGACCAATTGGGGCTTGGTGCTCAGGATGTGGGCTGGTCCTACACCGTGAGAGGAACCGGCAACAGCGAGCGAAGACTTACTCTTGACGGGCGAATTCCCGTTGCAGCGGTCACAAATGTGGAAGCGAGAAAAAGAGTTTCCCGGTGGATGAAGTTGGCCGCCAATGACCTTGATCTCCCCAGGGAAACCCGAGCGAGTTTTCAAGGCGCTGTCTTTGAGATTCGCCAAGGGTATAAAAGTAAGGATAGTAAGCGGCAGAATGCCGATGTGGCCAACGCCTCCAACGCCTACGCCCATCGCTACATCCCGGTCGTTTTCTTGTTATCCTCACAAATTGACGAGGATATAGCCGAACGGTATAGACGGGCACGCTGGCTCCTCCTGCGGGGTTCCACCCAAGGGTCGGTTTTGGATAGCTCGTATATTTTTATGGAACAGATCGTCGGCTATGACTTGGCCGGTTTTTTTCGCCGCAATTCCGGTAAGCTCAGAGAACAGATCGAGAACGTGTTGAGGAAATTACTAAGTGAAGCGTAACGGCCAACAACTTCTATTCCCGAACGATACCACGCCGTCCCGGCCGGCTCCGGGATTTCGGGAATCCCTTACTTTCAAGGCGAATCGTAATCTTGGTCGCCATGGCTGGCTTCGTCTAACACCCGCCTACTCAAGACACTTGGTGGAGCGACTCATCGCACCTCTTGCCACCTCTGACCGGGTACTGGATCCATTCTGTGGCACCGGAACCACCGCCATGACCTGTGCTGAAAAGGGTATCCCCTGCGATACCGTAGACGTAAACCCTTTTCTAGTATGGCTGGCAAATGCGAAGTTCGCGCGGTATCAGACCGCGGAACTTCAGGCCGCAACCGCATTCGCAAGCAATTTGCGGCTCGCCAACGACGGCGGGACGCCGTGGTATCCTCCAATTAGAGATATTGAGAAGTGGTGGGCGCCAAGTGATTTGCACACACTGGCTACTCTTTTTGCGGCCATTCAGCAGGCCGAGCTTTCCGAACCAACACGAAATCTTGTCTTATCCGCTTTTTGCCGGGTCGCAATTGAAACTGCCGCGGTGTCTTTCGGCCACCAATCCATGTCGTTCCAAGAGCGTACCGAACAGCGGAGCCTGACGCAATGGAGCTCCCCGGAACATCTGAAACATCTTTTCACCAAGCGGCTCGCTGAGATCGTCACGGCGGCGGCGACGCCGATCGCGATTGGCCTGGCGAAAGCCTTTTTAGGGGATTCGCGCACACTGGATACAGTTCTGGATGCGAAATATTCCTGTGTAATTACGTCGCCGCCCTATCCGAATCGTATGAGCTATATCCGCGAACTAAGACCCTACATGTTTTGGCTGGGCTTTCTCCATGACGGGCGGCAAGCCGGAGAATTGGACTGGAAGGCCATTGGCGGCACCTGGGGCTGCGCGACCAGCAACCTGATGCGTTGGCGGCCAGACGGTTCCATAAATATTTCTTTTGACGGTTTCAACTCCATGATAAAAAGAATCAGCGCGCGCAGCTTTGTTCTTTCCTTGTACGTCCACAAGTATTTCGAAGATTGCGTTCTGCACTTCCGATCCCTCTCGCGAATACTGAGGAAGGGCGCAATCGCACATTACATTGTAGGCAATTCACGGTTTTATGATGTGATGGTTCCGACCGAGGAAATTTACCGCGACATCATGAGTAGCCATGGTTTTCGTAATGTCCACGTGGAGAACATCCGCAAGCGCACTTCCAAGAAGGAACTCTTTGAATTTGTGGTCCGCGGCGTCTTTACCCCGGAGTAAGTCCAGAGCAAGTGCTATTCGGGACACTCACGAATGGCGCTGCGAGTCGCTTTTGAAACGCCCCCGCGTGGCTGATTTACAACCGCCCGGTGACACTGCCGCGGCGCCGGCTCGTGTGGGAGATGAGGCCGCAGCCGGTCCCGGCCGCCGCCGGCGGCATGGCGCTGCGTGGGGAACCGTTCTGCGAATCAGCCGCCGAAGTAACCCTTGAGAATCCGTTGATGGCAGGTGGGCGGATTGGATTGGAGCAGGGATTTTTCCCTGGTTACCACGATGACCCCCGCCATCGCCCCGGCGAAGCCGTGTACGCCTTGGCGATGCGCCGGTTGAACCATCCGGTGGTATACCCTTTGCAGTTCCGCATGCATGCTGCAGTAATAGCAATAAATCCCCGGCTTTTTCAGAACAACTTTGTACGTTGAAACCTTATGGCCGGGACCGGGCGTACCCATGACCATTCCGGAAATGGCTGGGAACGGTTTTCCCGTGACCGGGTTGTACCCCTGGATGGTGTGCGGGCCGGTGTCTTGATTGACAAAAATAACCGGCTGGCCGGGTTCAACCGCGACCACGGCTTCAACGAAAGCGTTAAAACCGTTCATGTGTATGTAGACAGGCGGCAGCGGCTTGGCCGGAGCGGCGGTGACAGTTCCGTTTTTTCCGGCGGATTTCGATTTGGCCTTCGCGCAGCCCCCCGGCGCGAGCAGCAGAGCGGCGAGAACCGCCAGAGCGGGGAGCAGACTCCACAGCGCGGATGGACGAGAAAGTATTTTCATGTTCATGTTTGATCTCCTGTTGGTTTTCCTACACTGTTGCATAGTAGGAAGATGACGCCGTCGGGTCAAATAACACTCCGCCGTCCCTTGCGCCGTTCCGCCGCTACGCCACCGGCAGAACCCGCCGGAGGCGCTCCACAATCTCCGGCAACACGTGCAGCGCCTCTTCCACATCCGCCCGGGTGTTGTAGCTGGACAGGGAAAACCGGATCGCCCCATGCGCCACGCGCTGCGGTATGTGCATGGCCCGCAGCACGTGCGACGGTTCCAGCGAGCCGCTGGAACAGGCCGCTCCCGCACTGGCGCAGATGTCATGCTGGCTTAACAGCAGCAGAATCGCCTCCGCTTCCAGGCCCGCAAAACCAATGTTGGTTGTGTTGCATACGCGGTTGGCGGGGTCGCCGTTAATGTGCGCATCCGGTATCGCCGCGCGGATGCCGCTTTCCAGTTGATCACGCAACCGGGCGATTTCGGCGGCGTGTTGCGGATCGCCCAGAGCCTTTGCCGCCATGGCCGCCGCGACGCCCATTCCCACGATTCCCGCCACGTTTTCCGTGCCACCCCGGCGTTCGTGTTCCTGGGGGCCCCCGCGAAGCAGCGGTTGCCAGCGTATCCCGCGCCGAATGGCCAGTGCTCCGACCCCTTTGGGACCATGAAATTTGTGGGCGCTGATCGCCAATAGATCGACGGGCGATTCGCCGCGGACAGACCCGGGCGGGCTGAACTGTATCGGTGTTTTTCCCACCGCCTGTACCGCATCCACGTGCAGGGGTACGCCATGCTTTTTCGCCAAGGCTCCGATCGCCGGCACATCAAACAGCACACCGGTTTCATTGTTGGCCCACATCACTGTCAGCAGGGCCACCGTTGGGTCTTTGAGCGCATCAGCAAGGGCGTTAAAATCCAATCGCCCCAGATGATCCACGGGAATTTCCACTATTTTCCAGCCCGTCCGGGCCAGATGCTGGAGAGTTTCCCGCACCGCGCTGTGTTCCACGGAGGAAGTGACAATGGTTCGTTTGTCCGGTCGGGCCGCAACCGTCCCCATGATCGCTGCGATATCCGCTTCCGTTCCGCCGCTGGTGAAAACGATTTCCGCCGCCGCGCAGCTCAGCAGCGCCGCCACCTGATAGCGGGCCTGCTCCAGGGCTTGCCGTGCTTCCTGACCCAACCGGTGTACGCTGGAGGGATTGCCGAACTGTTCGGTCAAAAATGGCTTCATGGCGTCGAACACTTCGGCGTGCATTCGCGTGGTCGCGTTGTTGTCGAGGTAGATCATACCTCTGATTATAATATGCTTGGCGTTTCCGGGGGCTTGTGGTAGTCCCGGCGCGCCGGAAAATGTGTCAAAAGGCGACGCGGGGCCGAAGGCGGCTTGCCTCCCGTCGCGGCCCGGTGGATGACGCGCTGCAGTGTTAGGCCTCCAGGCATTCGGCGGCGGAGCGCTGCCAACGTGGTGGCAATGAATCTGGCTCTTCATAACAAAGGTATTGAGATATGGTTGTATGTAACAGATTTAAAATTATTTGTATATTGATAACCCTAGCCTCCGCGGCGGCAACTATTGCGCTCGCTGGACGGACGACCGCGACGGCGCGGCCAAGCCTTTCCCCGAACCTGATCCTCCGCCGCTTCCATCCTCCGACGATCGATCCCACCTACGGCTTGCCTGGCCCCCCAAGAGCCTTGGCGGGTAAATCCGAATTTGAATTCGAAACCAAAGTGCTTCCCGCATGGATATGGGCCGCGCAGGTGGCGGACAATCAAACCATATACCTGCGGCGTTTGCTGAATCTCAAGCGTGTTCCCCGCCGCGTCAATCTCTATGTCACCGCGGACAATCATTTCATTTTGTTCATCAATGGACACCGGATTGCCGCGACCAGCGACCAGGGCCCTCATCCGCGATGGGCGCATCCGCTTCAGCGCAACGTCGCCGGATATTTGCGGGTTGGGCGCAATATTTTCGCCATTCGGGCCCACAATGATAGCGGACCGGCGGGCGTGATTTTGTGGATGCTGGCGGACCGCCAGACGCTGTTGAAGACAGATGGTCACTGGCGAGTTGCAGGTACTGCCCGCGGCGCTGTGTCTGGGACCTCGCCTGCGTTCAGCGATTCGC
Source organism: Planctomycetota bacterium (assembly GCA_021831565.1). Classification (GTDB taxonomy): domain Bacteria; phylum Planctomycetota; class Phycisphaerae; order WQYP01; family WQYP01; genus JAKBMM01. The sequence goes on along the minus strand of JAKBMM010000040.1, from coordinate 24,776 downwards.
ACTGGCCGCGGGCAACTGTGGAGGCTCCGTATGGCTCAGGGCCGTGGGGAAGCAACCTTTCTCCCTGGCCATTCCAGGGCGCCCCGTATTTGGCCCGCCTCTATTTTCAGCCCCTGAAAGTCGAAGTCTTAGAAGGGCGCGCTGCTTTTAGAGGACTTTCCACGGTGTCCCGGCGTCTGACCGCCGTGGACCAAACCCAGCTTCGCCCCGGATATGCGGGCCATTGTCTCCTGGCGCCGGCCCGTCGGATTCGCCTGACGGTTCATCCCGTCGGCGGTGCCAAACCGCCGGAACTGCTCCTAAATTTCGGCCAGGAAGTGTCCGGGCGGATCGAAATTCGGGGCCAGGGCGGCACGGCGATCATCGGAACGGGTGAATCACGCGGAGAGGCGATCCACCGCCCCTGGGGCGGCTGGCATAAACTGCCGCTGACAACGGGAAATACCCGGACGACGCCATGGAGCGCGTTTCGTTATGCCGTGGTTAAATTCACCGGTGCCGGGCCGATTACGGTCCATCGACTCCGTCTGAATTTCGATTATTACCCGGTGAAATACCGCGGCGCGTTTGATTGCTCCGATCCCTTGCTGACCAAAATCTGGTACACCGGCGCCTACACGGCCCATTTGTGCATGCAGCAGCAAATCTGGGACGCACCCAAGCGCGATCGCGCCATGTGGATGGGCGATCTGCAAGTCTCCGGCGAGGTGATCAACAATGTATTCCTGGATCATTTTCTGATGGAATTGACCATGCGTGATTTGCGGGAAAATGCCCAGGGAGGCCGTCCCAACAATCAATTGCCGGTCAACAACGTCAATGGAATCCCTGGTTATTCTTGCGCCTGGATTGTCGGCTTGTCTGATTTCTATCGCCATAGCGGCGCTTTAGCCTATCTGAAATCCCAGCACCAGTTGCTGTTGTCCATGCTCCGCTATCTGAAGCGGCAATTCAACCATCGGAATGTTTTTGACAATAAGTTTCATCAATGGTGTTTTGTCGATTGGGCTCCCGCCCTAGTAGGAAACGTACAGCCAACGGGCCATGCGCCGTTGGCGGCGACGGATCTGTATGCTTGTCTGGCGGCCCGGCGCGGCGCGGAGTTGCTCGCGGCTATGGGAGACCAGCGCAACGCCCATGTATGGCAACGATGGGCGGTGCGGATTGCCGCCGCCGCCCGCCGTTACCTGGTTGACCCGAAAACAAATACTTTCACAAATACGCGACAAGTAAATGCGATGGCAATTTATGCGGGCGTGGCCAACGCCCAACAACGCCGGGCTATTTATAAGACTATTTTTTGCCCCCATTGCGCGGCTTGGAAGCAAATAGCCACGCCCTATTACAACTATTACGTCATCAGCGCCTTAGGGGATCTGGGCCGCACGCGCCAAGCCATGAATTTTGTCCGCCGGTACTGGGGTGGCATGATTCGGGAAGGGGCCACCACATTCTGGGAAGTATATCAGCTTACATGGCCCCAAGCGTCTCCGTATAAACATCCACCAGGAATTTCCTCTGGAGGACTTCCCGCTGGAGTTCCATCTTATACCAATAGTTTGTGCCACGGCTGGTCGTCGGGCGTAACGAGTTGGCTCACCGAGTATGTATTGGGTGTTCGACCGTCCAGTGGCGGCTTCGCCAGCGCCTCCATTGTGCCGCATCTGGGAGGCTTGTCCTGGGTCATCGGTCGCGTACCAACGCCACACGGGAGTATTGTGGTGAAAGTTAAAAAAACGGGAAAACGGGAAACGCTTGCGGTGACACTACCCAAAGGTGTGCGTGCCACCGTTGGTGTGCCGGGTGCATCGCTGACGATCAAGGGTGTTATAGCCCACGTGGTGCGCCGCAGTCCAAGGCGCAGCTATATTCGCCTTGCCGGTCCCGGCCGATATGTGATTGCAAACCGTTAAAGTCGGCGGGTATTGCTGGAACACAGGATAGTCTAAAATGACCGCCAATCCCGTACTCGGCGTTGTATTTCACTGGATCGGCGGACTGGCCTCGGCCAGCTTCTACGTGCCGTATCGCAAGGTCCATCACTGGTCGTGGGAAACCTACTGGCTGGTCGGCGGCTTTTTCTCGTGGATTATCGCGCCGCTGGTTTTTGCGTCCCTGCTGGTGCCCGATTTCTGGCATGCCCTCCTGTCGCCCAAAACCGAACGGGTTCCTTTTTTCGGGCATCCCTTGACGCTTTCCAACGGGGGAATCCTTTTCCTGACCTACCTGTTCGGCGCTCTATGGGGCCTGGGGGGACTGACCTTCGGATTGACCATGCGCTACCTTGGCATTGGTCTGGGCATGGCCATCGCCTTAAGTTACTGCGCAGCTTTCGGCACCTTGATGCCGCCACTCTTCAACGGCTCCATTATCCACATCGCCCAAACAATGTCCGGGCAAGTCATTTTGCTGGGTGTGCTGGTGTGCCTATTAGGCATTGCCGTCAGCGGGGTGGCCGGCATGGCCAAGGAGCGGGAACTGCCGGAGGAGCGGAAGAAAGCGACCGTCAAGGAATTCAATTTTAGCAAAGGCCTCTTGGTGGCCACGTTTTCCGGCGTCATGAGCGCCTGTTTTGCTTATGGCCTGGCGGCGGGAACACCCATTAATCAGGTGGCCCAGCAGATACTCCAGCGCCACCATCGCGCCGTGTTCTGGGATGGCCTGCCCGCGCTGATCGTGGTTCTGCTCGGCGGTTTTACCACCAATTTCATCTGGTGCGCGATCCTGCACCTGCGCCATCACAACGTGCATGAATATCTGGCGTTGACTTCCACACCGGATAAAAATCACATCGTTACCGTGGTGGACGGTCCGGAGTATTCCGAGCCGCCGGAGGCCATGAGCCGGAAATCCCGGCGTGCCGGGATGGCCGTTGCGGCCAGGCCGATTCGTGTACCGTTGCTGATCAATTACGCCTTTTGCGCCCTGGCGGGTACGCTGTGGTATCTGCAGTTTTTCTTTTACACCATGGGGCAGACCCAGATGGGACCATATAAGTTTTCCGGCTGGACGCTGCACATGGCCAGCATCATTATTTTCGCTACGCTCTGGGGCGTGGCGCTCCATGAATGGAAGGGAACCAGCAAACGCACGCATTTGATTATTGGTGCCGGCTTGGCGGTTCTGATCGGCTCGACGGCGATCATAGGCTATGGCAATTACCTGAAAATCATCCAAAAGCCGGTGACAGTAGTGGTTAACCGATGATTGTAATACCCCCAAAAAACTATGGCGAGCCTAGTTTTCCGGGAGTGTTTACATGTTCCATCGCGCCTAAGATAACGTCGGTGGGCGCAGGGAGTGCGGACCGGAAAGGTGTGTATGAAAACCGAAATTGCGGACTTTGGAGCCGGGTGTTTCTGGGGCGTAGAGGTGGTTTTCCGTAAACTGCCGGGCGTTTGGAATGTGCAAGTCGGCTACGAGGGCGGTGATTGGGCCAATCCAACCTACGAAGATGTATGCACCGGTGTGACCGGACATGCCGAAGTGGTGCGCGTCGAATATGATCCGACGCGCATCCGTTACCGCCGATTGCTGGAAGTATTCTTTGAAAGCCACGATCCCACGACTCGCAATCGCCAGGGACCGGACTATGGCCCCCAATACCGCAGTGTCATCTTTTACCACACTCCGGAACAACAGAGCCAGGCGCTGGCCGAGAAATGCCGGCGCGACGAGAGCCGCGAATATGTCGGACCGATTGTCACGGCCATTGAGGCGGCTGGAACCTTTTACCGGGCGGAGGAACATCATCAGCGGTATTTTGAAAAGCACGGCATAAACGATGTGTGCCACTCCGGCAATGGAAAAAAACAACCGGCGATCCAATGAACGGCGCCGGCGGGGGCATTTGGGGGGCTTTGGACGTTCGATTGTGTAACCCGCGATTCTCGTTATAATTACATATTCAGAGCTGGTTTGGCGTGGGTCAAGCCGAATGGGTGTCCGTTTGGGAGTATGGCGGACGGCTCGTGAAAGCAGACGAGCTGTGCCATGGGGCGGTGTGAGTCGCGCCACACGGTGTCGCTGCCGTACCTCCCCCGGGATGCGGTGCCATTCGGTTCACCTGGCGCAACCGCGCGGTGTGTCATCAAGGTGGAAGTGTTCCCCTTGCCATGAGTCGCACCGTGGGCGAAGTGATAATATTTTCATGGCCCGGTGCGAAAAGCTGTAAAAAAAAGGCTCGGTTGTTCTCAATGCCCGGTTTGCCTTCGCCGCGGCGGATATAATTGCGAGACGCTTGCTTTATGAATCAGGAACTTTTACGTATCGTCGATTCGATCGCGCGCGACAAGAGCATCGAAAAAGAAGCAATTTTTGCCGACATTGAGGCCTCGTTGCTTTCCGCGGCGCGCAAGTTCTACGGCGAAACCGATGATGTCACCTGCGGCATCGACCGTATGACCGGTGACATCGAGGTGCGCAAAAACGGCGTTCTGATCGATTATCGCGAATTCGGACGCATTGCCGCCCAGACCGCCAAGCAGGTGCTGATCCAGAAGATACGGGAGGACGAGCACGGCAGCATTTGTGAGGAATTCAGCGAACGCAAGGGGCAGATCATCACCGGTGTCGTTGCCCGCGCCGACGGTCCCGTGTTATCGATCAATCTCGGTCGTTGCGAAGGAATTATGCCGCGCAGCGAACAGATACCCGGCGAAACCCACCATGTCGGTGAACGTATCCGCTGTCTGGTGCTGGAAATTCGTGATGTCGGCACCCAGGTCAAAATTATTCTTTCCCGCGCTCACCCCGACTTTATCCGCCGCCTCTTCGAACTCGAGGTGCCCGAGGTCCAGGAAAAAATCATCGAAATCAAGACTATGGCTCGCGAAGCCGGCTACCGCACCAAGATCGCCGTCTCCTCCATCGACACCAAGGTCGATTGCGTCGGCGCCTGTGTCGGCGTGCGCGGCAGCCGCATCAAGAACATCGTCGATGAGCTTGGCGGCGAAAAGATCGACATCGTTCGCTGGAACGAGTCATCGCAGGTGCTGATCACCAACGCCTTGAAACCGGCGGAAATTGTCGAAATATCGCTGAATTTCGAACTGAACCGGGCCACGGTCGTGGTAAACGAAAGTCAGTTGTCGCTGGCGATCGGAAAACGCGGACAGAACGTTCGTCTGGCCGCTCGTCTCACCGGATGGGATATCGATATTCTTACCCCCGCCGAATACAGCAAGGGACTGGACGATCTGGAAAAAGCCATGCGGACCATTGAAGGCGTGGACGACAAATTTATGGATCGGCTGGTCGCCCTCGGCGTTATCAACCTGCTGGATATAGATGGGGTCGGCGCCGAGCCGCTGATTAAGGAACTTGAGCTCTCGCCCGAACTGGTAGAGAGAGTGATTCTCACAGCCCGTGAGGCCGCCCGTAAAGTGGCCGAGCAGGACGCGGCCCGTAAAGCGGCCGAGGAAGAAGCGGCTCGCCAGGCGGCCGCGGCCGCCGCGGCTGAACCCAAACCAGTCGATGGCGTAGCGCCGGAGGTACAGGCCGGTGGTTCTGCGCCGGATGCCGGTGAACCAGTAGGCGAGGCGGCGCCTGCGCCGGCAGCGTCCTCGGTTGTTGGACAAGATGTCTCTGTCGTGCCTGCCGAGCAGGAAACAGCCCAGGCGCCAGAAGGTCGCTGAGAGTCTGTATTTCGCGCGATCCGGGCGCGGGATAAAATGTAATCGCAGGAGTTGTCGTTGAGTACGCTCAAGGTTCACCAGATCGCCAAAGAACTTGGCATCGACAGCAAAACCATTGTCGCCAAATGCAAGGCGGAGGATGTTCCCAACATCAAAGACCACCTGAGCGTGGTCAGCGTGGGTCTTGCCGTTACCATCCGCGAGTGGTTCAGCAGCGGGGAAATGAAAACCGCCATTGAAAAATCCGCCCATATCGACATTAAAAAAATTAAGAAAAGGAGTCCGGCCGCAGCGAAGCTCAGGGAACAGGATACGAAAGTTTCCGCCGCCGGCGCCGAAACAAGTTCGCCGGCGCCCCCGCCTGCCGGCGCAGCGCCGCCCGCGGCCAAAACCACCACCGCGCGACCGCGAAGCAAGATCTCTCGTCCCAAACGGATCAAGCAGGAAGTACTTCAGCAGACAGATCGGGATATACCCGCTGCGGTGGTTGCGGAGGCCGCGCCGCCGGCCGCGGATAGTTCCGCTACCGTGGTGGAGGTTCCAGTCGCGCCCAGCCCAGTCCCGGCCAAGTCGCAGCCTTCCCCTCATCCACCCGCGGAAGTTCCGATTAAACCGATTCGGCCCACCGGTCCGCTCGCCCCGCGCGGCGTTCCGAATGTGGTGCCGCGCCCCGTTGTTACACCGATGGGACCACGTAACGTACCCGCGCCGGCTCAACTCCAGGGTCCCAAAGTGGTTCGGGTGGAAACACCGGATATCATCGCGCCGCCGCGTCCGCGTAGCCGACCGGCGCCGATGGCTATCGGGACCGGAGCGCCGGCCATGGGCCGGATAGATCGAGGGGGGGCTGTTCCGCCCGGCCCGGCGCCAACCCGCCAGCGGTCGGGTTTGCGCCAAGCCGGCGAACCAGTTGAGGATGAAGAAGGCCGCTCGCCGCGCCGCAAGGCGCATTCGACGCGCCGCGGGGCCGGGCGAAGCGCCGATGCCGGTATTGAACTGATCCGCGAGTGGCGCGAGGCGGATCTGCTGGATCGTGCCGAACGGCTCGCCTCCGCCACCGGCGGCATGTTGCGCGAACGTCGCCGTGAAATCAGCAAATCGCAGCAGCGCCGGCAGCAACCCCATGTTCCCGCGACCCGCCCGTCGGTGATCGAAATAACGCCCCCGGTCTCGCTGCGCCAACTTTCCGAACTCATGGGTGTGAAAACCGGCGAACTTCTCAAGAAGCTTATGAATCAGGGCGTGATGGCGACGGTTAACCAGACCCTCGACGCGAAAACCGCCCAGATGCTGGCGATTGATTTCGGCGTGGAGCTGACCATCAAGGCCAGGGAATCGCTCTACGCCGCCCTGGAACGAGAATTTCGACAGCGCGAAGAGACGTCCCCCAAGGTCCCGCGCCCGCCCGTGGTGACCGTGCTCGGCCATGTCGATCACGGCAAGACCAGCCTGCTGGATAAAATCCGTTCCGCCAACGTGGCCGCCGGCGAAGCCGGCGGTATTACGCAGCATATCGGCGCCTATACGGTTGCCATCACCGGTTCGGATTCTATGATCAAGCGCGTCACTTTTCTGGATACCCCCGGCCACCAGGCTTTTACCGCCATGCGCGCCCGCGGCGCCAACATGACCGACGTTGTTGTGCTGGTGGTGGCCGCCGATGACGGCGTGATGCCCCAGACCATTGAATCGATTAACCATGCCAAGGCGGCTAATGTGCCGATCGTGGTGGCTCTGAACAAAATCGACAAACCCGACGCCAATCTCAACCGCGTGCTCGGTCAACTTGCCGAGCATGGACTCAATCCCACCGAATGGGGCGGCGATGTGGAGGTGGTGCGGACCAGCGCCGTGACCGGCCAGGGAGTTCGCGAGCTTATTGAGTATCTCGATTATGTCGCCACGCTCCGCGATCTTAAGTCTTCGCCCGAACTGCCGGCCCGTGGCACCGTTATTGAAGCATTCATGGATTCGCTCCGCGGCGTTGTGGCGCGTGTCATGGTGTGCAGTGGAACGCTGCGTATCGGCGATCCGATTGTCTGCGGACCAGCCTCCGGTCGCGTCCGCCTCCTGCTGGATGACAAGGGAGTATCCATTCGCCAGGCCGGGCCCGCCACCCCCGTTGAGGTGATCGGTCTGGATAACGTGCCGGTCGGTGGAGATCCCCTGTTCGTGGTTGACGATCTGGCCCGTTCCAAAAACATTGCCGAAGAACGCGCTCGCGCCGACCGCGAATCAGAAATAGCCCAGCGCAGCAAAGTCACTCTGGAAAACCTCTACGACACCATCAAGAAAGGTCAGATCAAGGAACTCAATATGATCCTCAAAGCCGATGTGCAGGGATCGGTTGACGTGCTTCGCAACACCATGACCGAGGCCCTTTCCGAGGAAGTGCAGGTGAAACTTCTCCACTCCGCCGTCGGCGGCGTTACGGAAAGCGACGTATTGCTGGCCGAGGCTTCCAACGCCATCATCGTCGGTTTCTGCGTGGCGCCCGACGAAGCGGCGCGCAAACTCGCCGAGCAACGGGGCGTGGAAATCAGGCTCTATCGCATTATTTACGAAATTACCGACGACATCCGCAAGGCTCTTTCCGGCATGTTGGCGCCGGAAAAACAGGAACAGATTCTTGGTCATGCGGAAGTTCGCCAGGTGATCCGCATCAGCCGGGTGGGCAACGTTGCCGGCTGTCTCGTTTCCGACGGCGTTTTGCAGCGGAATAACAAGTTCCGGCTTATTCGCGACGGCTCCATTGTGAATGATAATCTCAGCCTCGAATCGCTTAAACGATTCAAGGAAGACGTGCGGGATGTTCGCGGCGGGTTGGAATGCGGCTTGAAAATCGCCGGCCACGACGATATCAAAGTCGGGGACCGCCTCGAAGCATACAAGACGGTGGATGTGGCTCGGACACTCTGATGAAAATGAACATAGGCGTTCTACAGGTGGATCTGAAAATCGGCGACGCTCGGAACGTTCGTGAAAAGCGGCGGATCGTCCAGTCGCTTAAGAGTCGCTGGCGGAGCCGCCACAACGTGTCGGTGGCCGAGGTCGAATATCTGGAGCATCCCCAGCAGGCGATGCTGGGCGTGGCGATGGTCGGCAACGACTCGCGTTTCCTGGAAAGCGCGCTGGCCGAGCTGATTGAGCATCTGAAAAAGGAACGGCGCGCCGAGCTGCTTGATTTTCAGATTGACATTATTTGATATCTCGCTGTTCTGCCGGCCCGGCGCCGGCCGAACGCCTTCCCTGTTTTCACAGTGGAGAACCGCCTTGAGCGTTCAACAACAGAAGCTGGAAGCACAAATCAAACGTATGATCGGGACGGTGCTGGCCCGCGATGTCTCCGATCCGCGCCTCGGCGGTTTGGTCAGCGTTACGCGGGTGCGCCTCACCCCGGACGCGCGCGAAGCCCGCGTGTTCGTCAGCGTACTTTCTCCCCTGCCCGCTTCTACTATTCGGCACGGTCTGAAAGCCGCGGAAAGTCTCATTCAGCGGCGGGTGGCGCAGGGATTGAACCGGCGCGTGGCCCCGCGCTTGCACTTGCAGCTTGACGAATCGCTCAAGCGCCAAGGCGCACTGCTGCGGTTGCTGGAGAATGTTGCGGGAACAAACCGGCCCCCGCCCGGCTTTACAGATGATTGAAAGGAAATATGTTGATGAATAATACCGCGTTGCGTCACGATGCGCTCAAAAAAAACCTCCGGCAATTGATCCGCCACGCCCCGTCCGGAGCGTTCAAGAAGAGCGAACCGCTGGCGCGGCTGGTGCGGGCTTTCCTGGAGTACGATGCCGACGCGGCCCGCGCCCAGGCCGCCGAGAGCCGCCTTCTGGACGCCATGGTGGATTACAACGAACTGCGCGTCACCCCGGCGATGGAAGTCGTCGTGCTGCTCGGCGTGCGCTATCCTTTCGCCGAATCACGCAGCGCCGCGCTGCGCCGGACCCTCCAGTCTATTTTTGACCGCGAACGCCAGATGAGCCTCGAATGCCTTCGCGAAATGAAAAAGGCGGAAGTGCGGCGGTATTTCCAGACTCTCGTCGGCATCCATCCCTATGTGGAGGCGGCGGTGGCTCTGGAATGCTTCGACATTCACGCCGCTCCCGTTGATACCAAGTTGCTGCTCTGGCTCATCGGAAAAAAAGCTCTGCCGGAGGGTATCTCCCTGGTGGAAGCCCAGCAGGTTCTGGAGAAAAACGTTCGGGCCGCCGATATGCTCAGCCTGCATCGCGGCGCCAGAAGGCGGCTCGAATCCTTCACGCCACGGGTCTGGCCTGCCGTCGCTACGGTTCCTTCACCGATTTTGGCGCCGCCGGAAGAATCTCCGGTTCCGCCGTCTGCTCCGATCGCCGTTTCCGCTGCGCCAGGTCATTCTCCATCCGGGAAAAAGAAAAAAGCCGACGACCGGCGCGCCGCCCCGCCCCGGGAGCGCCATGCGACCGCTAAGAAGCTATCCATTGAGACAGGTTCTAAATCCAAGGCATGAATCCACGTGGCGGTCGGGACGCCGCGGAATAGAATGAACCCCGGCTTATGCCGGGAGGAAAACAACCATGCTCAAACCATCATCCGCTGTTCTTCGCCTGGGTATTCCCAAAGGCTCGTTGGAAAATGCCACCGTGGATCTTTTCGCCCGCGCCGGTTGGCGCATTTCCATCAGCGATCGCGGCTACTTTCCCGCCATCGACGATCCGGACATGGAAGTGATTCTGTTCCGTGCCCAGGAAATGTCGCGCTACGTACAGGAAAATGTCGTCGATGTCGGCCTGACCGGCTCCGACTGGATCCGGGAAAATGGTTCCGACGTGCATGAAGTAGCCGAGCTGGTGTATTCCAAAGCCACCAGCCGGCCGGCGCAATGGGTGCTCGCGGTGCCGCGGGAATCGCCGGTTCAAACACCCGAAGACCTGCGAAACGGCGTAATCGCCACCGAATTGGTCAACGTGACCCGTGCGTATTTCCAGAAAAAAAACATCCCCGTCAAGGTGGAATTCAGTTGGGGCGCCACCGAGGTAAAAGCCCGCCTGCTCGATGCCATCGTTGACATTACCGAAACCGGTTCCTCCCTCCGCGCCAACAACTTGCGCGTTGTCGATACTCTGCTCACCAGCACCACCCGTCTGATCGCCGGACACGACGCCTGGAAGCAGCCGCGCAAGCGGGAAAAAATTGAAAATATTGCGCTGTTATTGCAAGGTGCCATCAACGCCCGTGAAAAAGTGGGCCTTAAGCTCAACGTCCCGCGCGACAAACTTGACGCCGTCGCCAAAATTCTGCCCGCTGAAAAATCGCCGACCATCTCTCCCCTGGCCGATGGTTCCTGGGTGGCCGTCGAAGTGATTCTCGAGGAAAGGCTCGAGCGCGATCTGGTTCCGCGGCTCAAACGCGCCGGCGCCACGGGCCTGATCACCTATCCACTCAACAAGGTGATACCATGACCGGCGCGCGCGTAATACAAGCCGCAAACTCTCGCCGCGGTGGGCCGTGGCGGTTTGTGGCAATTTTTTCGATGCCGGCCGGCTCTCCCTCCTCCGCCCTGCGGGCGGCAAGAGCCGGAATGTCCGGCGTTATAACGGCGGCGGAAACCGCAACTCGGCCGGCAATCTCTCCCTACGAGATCTGGCGGCGCATGATGACGCCCGATCATCCCGGCTGGGCCAAAAATGTCCTGCTGGTTATCGTGTGGATGTTCGTTTTGGCCGTGCTCATCGGGCCATTGGAACGCTGGTTGGTGCAGCGGCGCAACCCCTCCCGCCGCCGGCAAACCCCCGGCTGGTGAAATGGGACTGCCGATGCCCCGAACACCCCTCCAACTTCAAACCACCACCCTCTGGGAATACCCGTCGCAGGATTACGGGCGCGAAGCCCATGGCGATAAAGATTACGTCGGCGCCACGCCCGCCTGGATACTATGGAATCTGCTCCAGCGCTATACCCGGGTTGGCGATGTCATTCTTGATCCTATGGCCGGCGGCGGCGCCACGCTGGACGTGGCCAAAGAACTCTCTCGTATCGGACGGGGTTTCGACCTGGCGCCGCACCGATCCGACATTCATCCGGCCGATGCCCGTGAATTGCCCTTGCCGGATCAGAGTGTGGATTTTGTCTTCCTTGATCCACCGTATTCCACGCATGTGCATTATTCGGATGATCCCCGCTGCATCGGCAGGCTCGATGCCGGCGAAACCGCCCCCCGTCCGCGGCGCAACGCCTATTACCAGGCGATGCGCCAGGTGTTTGGCCAATGCCGCCGCGTGCTGAAAAACCGCCGCTACCTGGCCGTGTATGTCGGTGATTCGTTCAAAAAGGGCCGACCTTTCATGCCCATCGGGTTCGAACTCTTTGGAATTCTGCGGGAAATGATGGATCCGGTCGATGTGATTGCCGTGGTGCGGCATAACCGCAAGCTGCAGCGCCGGCACTGGCATTCGGCTGCGGTTCAGGGCAATTATTTTCTCCGCGGCTTCAATTACCTGCTGCTATTCAAAAAAGTTGATTAGAGTCACTAATTTTTGACAAATTCAAAAAAATTGCATTTTGTGGTACGATACTTAGACAGTTTTCAATGAAATCGTTGATTATCTGCAGATTTTCTGTATATTTTTTAGTTGAATGGACGTACAATAAATATACCCGATGTCCCACCGGCTATCGGAACAGGCGGGTATGCTTACGAGGTGTAAACCATGCTTCTGGAATTCACCGTCGAAAATTACCGTTCTTTTGGGGCGCGGCAAACTTTAAGCATGATTCCCGGCCGGGAACGGACACACCAGGAGAATCTTTTCAAAATCGAAGAACTCGACCAGCGGGTGTTACCGGCCGCAGCCGTATTCGGGGCAAATGCATCCGGGAAAAGTAATCTCATCCGGGCGATCTGGTGCATGCTCAACATTATCCGGACTTCCGCCATAGGATTAAACCCCGGCGATCCATTACCCGATATAACGCCGTTCCGCCTGGATTCAAGTCATACGGATGAGCCCTCGCGCTTTGAAATATTATTTTCACCCGGGGGGGCGGACATCTTGTCCGACAATAAAGGCGGACTGGAAGTCCGCCCTCCGGGGAATCGCTTACTACGTTACAGTTTCTCCGCCACGGCTCTGGCCGTGACAGCCGAATCGCTTCGGGAAGTCCATCCATCCGGTTCGATGGAAACCATCTTCGAGAGAAACATACAGACAGATGAACCATCTTGGAATTTCAGCAAAGAAATCGATGAGCAGGCGACCAAGCTCATCCGTGAGCGGACCCGAAACAATGCGCTGGCATTGTCCGTAGGCGCCAATCTTAACATCGGGGAACTTCCGCGTATTTATGAAGCCTTGACTGGCGGAATACAGGCCATGGATATGGCCCCCCCTCCACCAGTATCTCCGATGTTGATCTTCGATTGGCCCCGCCGCCTGAACGATGATCCCGCGCTTAAAGCGAAAATAGATACATTGATCCGCGATGCGGATATCGGGATTGCAAGCTTGAATGTTCAAACTCCGGCTGAACCGAGCAACTACGAGGTCGAAGAACTGCGTAAACAGTTTGGCGGAATTCCCCCGGAATTTGCCCGCAAGATGCTTGCGGCAAGACACGGGTTCCGCGTTACAACCCAGCACCGCCGCGCGGATAGCGATCAGCGGGTGCTATTTGATTGGTACGATGAATCGCGTGGTACAAAGGTATTTACGGCCCAGGCGGTATTCATGTTGGATGCGTTAAGTACCGGCAAAACCGTATTGGTGGATGAATTCGCCTCCAGCATGCATCCGCTTTTGGCCCGGCGGTTGATCGAATTGTTCCAAAACCCGGAAAACAATAAAAGCGGAGCCCAGCTTATTTTCGCCACGCACGATGTTACGTTGATGGATCAGGCGTTATTTCGCCGCGACCAGATATGGCTTACCGAAAAGAACTCCCACGGCGAGACGGAATTACGGAGTCTGGCTGACCTCGAGCAGCCCAACAGGCCGCGAAGCACCGAGGCGTTTGCCCGCAACTATCTCACAGGATGCTATGGCGGTGTGGCGAATTTCGGCCCCACACTTGAAGGAAGGCCCATAGAGGCCGGGGCCGGAGAGAAATGATGGCCGCACTTCGCCGACAAATTGAACCGCACACTTCGAGGCAGAGATTATTGATTGTGTGCGAAGGTAAAACCGAAGAGACTTATTTTTCCGCGCTCAAATCACACCCCAATGCGCGAAAAAAATTTCATTTGACGGTTCGATGCCCAAACCCTGGGACTGGAGACCAATTGAAACTCGTATACTGGGCAAATCGGTTTTATAAACAACGGGGGAAAGCGAATACATTTGACAAGGTTTGGTGCATTTTCGATCTGGAGCAGCCACCCAAACAACCATCATTTCAGCAGGCAATTGAGGAGGCTGGTCGCAAGAATTTTCAAGTTTGTGCATCCAATCCCTGTTTTGAAGTCTGGTTGCTCCTGCATTTTGAGGATATCTCCCGACCATATTCGGGTTCTTACAACGCCAAGGAGGAACTCAACGCACGCTTTCCCAATGGTATTGACATCACTGATGTTGATTGGATGACGCGGAATATCTGCGGTCCCGATTTTGGCGGGTGCAGGAAAGCGGTGGAAAGAGCCGGGCGGCTTTATGATCCCAAACTCACCTCTGTAGATGTCGCCGGGAGGAATCCATCAACGAATATTTTGTCATTGGTCGGCAAGCTTGTTGGGATGTAACTGTACGGTGTAATACTCCCGGAAATAGGGCACAAAAGTGACCCAATTAAAAAAGAGTCATCTTGGTGATGCCGCGGTCCATATCGGCCTTGCTCGCCCGTGCCCGTCCGCGGCGTTCGCCCGCCGGTGGCGTTGACACGACGTCCCGATGGCTATCCCGAACAGGGCGAGACAAGTTGGGATTGATCCGCACTTTTCCGTTGGCGGTGGAGGGGGCCGTGTGCAGCGGCGCATCGGATCCCAGCAGCGGCACACCGGCTCTCGTCGCCTCCAACCGGGCCTGGATCTTTTGGGCGTAATCCGGTGAAAGTTCAAAACCGATGAACCTTCGGCCGAGCTTTTTCGCCGTCACCAGTGTGGTTCCGCTGCCGCCGAAGGGGTCCAGCACCGTTTCACCCGCGTTCGAGGAAGCCTTGATAATGCGTCCGAGCAGTTGCTCCGGCATCTGGCAGCCGTGCCACCCGGCGCGTTCCTTGAATGTCCCGCAGACGCGCGGGAAGTACCACACGTCCTGCTGGTCCTGGAAACACTCCGGAATATCTTGCGGGCGCAAAATCCAGGTGTCGTCGGGCAGACGGCCATCCGGATTGCCCCGGCTGTCGGCGTACACGAGTTGCCGCGCGGATGGTACGCGAAGGTCCGGGATGTTGAATGTGAACTTCTTCGGATTCTTTACGAAATGAAACAGATGGGTGTGGCTGCGCGCAAATTTATATTTGCAATGCACGCCGAAGGTGTAATACCAGACCACCCAACTGCGGCAGTACAGGCCCAGCTCTCGTTGGAAGATCAGCTTTAATTCCGCCGCAAAATCATCCCCGATCGCCAGCCAGAAAGTTCCATCCGGTTGGAGCGCCCGCACCACCCCGGCGCCCCATTGCCGCGTCCATTGGAGATAATCATCGGCGGCGCGCTTGTCTTCATACACATCGTACCGATAGCCGATGTTGAATGGTGGATCGGCGAATATCAGGTCAATGGAACCCGCGGAAATCTCCTGCAAACCCGCAATGCAATCCCGCTGATAAATGCGATCCACTTCC
Source organism: Planctomycetota bacterium (assembly GCA_021831565.1). Classification (GTDB taxonomy): domain Bacteria; phylum Planctomycetota; class Phycisphaerae; order WQYP01; family WQYP01; genus JAKBMM01. The sequence continues at coordinate 9,386 of JAKBMM010000040.1, read as the reverse complement.
ATGAGGCCGCCCCTTTTCACGTCCCGCCAGTCACCCTGCCGGGCGGCAGGGCTATCGGGATCGGGAACCAAACAGACTACATGCACCGCAAATCATGGTACATATTACGCCAAGGCATGACAACAGCCTTAAACAATCCGCCGCGCGGATTGTTTGAACCTTCGGCCGGGGTACAATATCGCCTGGGCCATTCGCTGGAGAAATATTTCATGTCGCCGCCGTACGCATCATCCCCGGTGTCTGAAAAAGACCAAGCTCGCGACCGGGTGCTGCGGCTGTTTCGCTTTTTGCAGGGCTGGTATGCGCTGCGCCAGCGGCCTATTTTGCGTATCTCGGAAACGCCATGGTGGCTGGATATGGAGAGACTGCCCAACCATCCCTCCATCCTGCGTTACCAGCCCGAAACCAAGGAGAATGGTGGAAAACAACAAAATATTGAAACAGAGATGGTCCTATTGCGCGTGTCACGTCCGGATATTTGTAGGCCGCCCGATCCCCCCCCAAGTGTCCGCGATTGGCTAAAACCTGGCTGGGGCGATGCGCGACGTGAAGTGGCGGTCAATTCCCCCAGGATCGTTAGAAGTGAACCGTTGGAATCGGCGGCGCGAAACTTCGATGACGATCCGCGCCGGCCTAAAGCATTCGCCGAATGGAAAGAGCAATGGCGAATATGGGCTGACAGCGAGCGCCCCGCATTCGAAGCCCGGGACATCTTTGAAAAGATTTACCAGGTGCAGGCCCGTATTGAGCGCGAAACGATGCCACCGGAACTCTTGCTCGGCGATGGCATGCTTCGCTGGGAAACTCCAGCGGGACTGGTGGAGCATCCTATTTTGTTCAAACGGGTTCAATTGGAATTTGAGCCGCGCATCCCTGCGTTCAGAATCATTCCAACCGATCAGCCCACGGAACTCTATACGTCGCTGCTGCGCAAACTCCCCGGTATCGACGGCGAAAAAGTAGGTCAATGGTGGCGCGAAATGGAACAGGAAGATCTGGACCTGCTTGATGATGTCGCCACCGACGATTTCTTAAAACGGCTGGTGCATCGCCTTTCCAGGGATGGCGTATTTCTGGCGACCGAAGCAGCCGATGATGCGGAAGCGAATCCCGACCGGCCGACGATTCGGCGTCAACAATTGTTGTTTCTTCAGGAAAGAACCGGACGTTTTGATCTGGCCTTGGGACAGATCGTGAATCGCATCGAAGCGGGCGAACCGATTCCTGAACATATTTCGCGGGTGGTTGGAATCGCATCGGATGAGGCTGTTTTGGGAGAAGAGACCCGCGACGGTGTTACCGGCAGCGCTAACGAGGATGCGCAAATTCTGCTTACTAAGCCCGCCAATGAAGAGCAGCTCCAAATAGCCAGGCGGCTGGAAGAACACGGCGCGGTAATCGTGCAAGGACCGCCGGGTACGGGCAAAACACACACCATCGCCAACTTGATCGGCCATCTTTTGGCGGAGGGTCGAAGTATATTGGTTACAAGCCATACGGCCAAAGCCCTGCGTGTGCTGCGCGAGCAAGTCGATGAAGCCATCCGTCCGCTTTGCGTGCCGCTTCTGGATGACGACCTTGAAGCCCGGCGGCAGTTTGAGTCGTCGGTGCAATACATCGCGGAGCGGTTGGCTAACTCTGATGCGGCGCAACTCCGAAGGCATGCACAAACCGCTCTGGAAAGGCGAAAGACTTTGATCTTGCGAAGCCGGGAACTGCGCGCAAATTTGCTCGAAACCATCCAGGGCGAATATCGCGACATCGTAATTAGTGGAAAAAGCTTTCGCCCGATGAAGGCGGCTAAACTTCTTACGTTGGGAATCGGTTGCGATGACTGGATTCCCGGCATGGTGACGCCCGGTGAACCATTGCCGTTAACGCCCGCAGAAATCATCGATCTTTATGAGCTCAACAGAACTATCCCCGTCGACCAGGAAGCGGAGGCCATGCAGCCGCTCCCGGAGCCGAACAGAATTCCATCGCCGGAACATTTTGCGGCCATGGTGCGCACCATGGAGGAGTTGCAGAAAACACCTGAAAATGGCGGGAAGAATTGGGCGAATGTTACAACGACTGGCACGCCGCTGGAACAAATTGACAGGTTGCGGACACTCATGAAGCGGCTTGCGAACGCCATTGATGGATGGGCTTCGACGGATGCACCCAATTGGCGAATGCCGTTGGTTTCGCTGGGACTGGGCCGAACGGAATTCCTAGCCCCTTGGGAACAGCTATTTCGCGAAGTTGAGAATACCGTTAAGCTCGTCGCCGTCGAGTACAAAAATTCCGCCCAGCACGGGCCAGAACTTGCTGGCGGGATACCAGCCGCAGAACAGCTACGATTGTTTCGCGCAATTCTGGAATTTCTGAAAAGAGGCAACCGACTCAGTCCGTGGGTCCTGTGGCGCAGGTACTCATGGCGGAGGCTGCTTCGCCAGGCGAAGGTGAACGGGCAGAGGCCGGCGAGCATCGACGATTTTCGGGCACTGGTGGCCAAGTGTGGGGTGGAGGTTTGTCGAGAAAAGCTTGCCCTTATGTGGGATCGCCTACTCAAGCCGCTTGGCGGGCCGGAATCCGCAAGCCTTGGAGCGGAGCCGGAAAAACTCATGGAACATCATGTCCGGGAATTTCGCTTGCTGCTGGATTGGAATAAGCAAGTGTGGCAGCCGTTGCTCCAGGAACTTGGCGGTTTGGGTTTTGGCTGCAATCAACTCTTATCCCTGTCGCCCCTGCAACCCGGACTCTCCGGTGATGCTCTGCGGGTCGTTGCATTAGTCAAGGAAAAGCTTCCGCCGTGCATTGAGAGTCGGTTGCAATGGCTGCGCTTCCGGCAAATCATGCAGGAATTCGTGGCGCTGCATGAAAAAATCGAAGAAATGGCCGCAAGCGCTGGAAATGGGATTGTGTTTTCCATGTTTTTGCAAGCCGTTAAACAATGTGATCCTAAGCTAAACGAACAGACTTGGCAGCGCTTGCGCGAACTGCTTGATATTCGCACAAGACTCTTACGCCGTACGGAACTTCTCCATAAACTCGCTCAAACCGCACCTGCATGGGCGGAAGCAATACAAAAGCGGCAACCGCCGCATCACGGCGGCCAGCCGCCCGGTGATCCTGAGCCAGCATGGCGTTGGCGTCAGCTTGAGCAGGCGCTTTGCGAACGCCACGCCAGGGATGTACAGGCTGTTCAAAGAGATATTGCGAAATCTTCTGAAATGGTCATGCAGGCGACAGCCGAAGCGGTAAATTCACAGGCTTGGGCGAAGCAAAAAGATCGCATCAAATTGCCGCAGCAACAAGCTCTGGTCGGCTGGCTTCAGACCATCCGACGAATCGGACGGGGAACCGGAAGGCGGGCGCCAAGGCTGCGTGCGGAAGCGCGCCGCCAGATGGAGCAATGTCGTGATGCCGTACCTGTGTGGATTGTACCCCTGTCGCGACTGGCCGAGAATTTCGAGATCCAGTCCGGCCTTTTTGATGTCGTCATTATCGATGAAGCCAGTCAATGCGACATCCTTGGCCTCATCGCGCTTTATATCGGCAAACGGGTGGTGGTGGTCGGCGACAATGAACAAGTCAGCCCGGATGCCGTTGGCGAGTTGCAGGACTCCATCGACAAGCTCATTCGCGAGCTTCTATCCGATATTCCAAGTGCGCAGCTTTTTGATGGAAAACAATCAATTTATGACATCGCCATGCGGGCGTTCGGCGGCAATCTTTGCCTGCGCGAACATTTCCGTTGTGCGCCGGAAATTATCGAGTTCAGCAATCAACTCAGCTATGATGGCAGAATCAAGCCGTTGCGTGAAATGTCCGATGTCCCAATCCGGCCGCATACCATTTCGCACAGGGTCAAAAATGGATTTCGGGAGAAAAAGTTCAATCAGGCGGAAGCGATGGAAATCGCCTCTTTGATTGTTGCCTGCATTGAACAGCCGGAATATAGGGAAAAAACTTTTGGCGTGATATCGCTTCTGGGTGATGAACAAGCGACGCATGTGGATGACCTTCTTCGCCGGCATCTTGAGCCGACGGTTTTCCTTCAGCGAAGAATTGTCTGCGGCAGTCCTGCCCAGTTTCAAGGCGATGAGCGTGACGTGATTTTCATCTCACTCGTCGATGCTTCCGATCCGGAAGGCGAACCGCTCAGTAGGCGTTCGGAAGGCCCCGGTGCAGCCGTCAAAAAGCGATTCAATGTCGCGGCCAGCCGCGCACGTGACCAACTTTGGGTTGTTCATTCGCTTGATATGGAAAACGACCTCAAGGTCGGTGATTTGCGGCGGCGACTTATTGAACATGCGGCCAATCCCGGCGCGGTGGGCCAGGAGTTGGATAAAGCTCTCAAGCACACCGAATCGCCTTTTGAAAAAGCTGTCGCGGAGCAATTGATCCGAGCCGGCTATCGGTTGCGGTATCAAGTGCCTGTTGGTTATTACCGAGTTGATCTGGTTGTGGGGGGGGCAAAAAAATGGCTCGCGGTGGAATGTGATGGTGAAAAATATCATCCGCCTGAGCAATGCCAACAGGATTTGGAACGGCAAATGGTTCTGGAACGGTTAGGCTGGCGCTTCGTGCGGATTCGCGGCTCGCAGTTTTACCGTGATCCAGACACGGCAATGAAACCATTGTTGGAGCAGCTTGAGGAAATGGAGATCGAAAAACTCGGTCCGCACCAGGAGGTGGAATCCAATCAACTCCACGAACTTCAGAATCGCGTTATTCGTCGCGCTGCGGAAATCCGATCCCAATGGAAAAAGGAAGAAGAAGAAAATGCCGAAGCGGAGGTTGAATCCACACTCCGGTCTGGCGGAGAGTAGCTTACCCGGCGGCCATCCGATGGAGAAATCTTGTTTCCGCTTTCCGCCGCTGTAAAAATTTCGTTGCAGTCTTAATCGGTCGTATAAATTTTTGTATGGGGAAATAAGTTGTGGCGATAATAATCCACATTTCAAACTGGCCGAGTGGATAGGGCGGTGGTAGCGCATTTCCGATAGCCCCCTACGGGATTCCTCGCGCGACTACGGATCATAACTGTGCTGGTCGTCCGGCGTGTTAAGGATTCCGTCCGGACCGGCGGAAACAAAGCACGGGGCATACGGGGCGCGGGGATATTGCCCCACGGCGGCCACATACACGATCGGATTGCCGAAGGCGTCGTTGACTTGCGTAATCGCCGGCATGGTGGCGCCGCCGGGCATGGGGATCGGTCCGACGACGCTCTGGCCGGCCGGCCATTGGGTCAGCAGGTTGGGTCTCATCCGCCAGGCGCCGCCGGCGACTTGATAGGCATGAAGCCGCTGATAGGTCGCCAGAAAATCGTCCGGCGTCGCCGGGGTCCGGCCGCAGCGCCGCTGCACCTCGCTCAACGCGGCGGCGAGGTTCTTGAGTTCCGTGCGGGTTAACTGGCGCCGCGAACTTTGCTGAATCTCGCGGCCCACCGCCAGCCCCACGGCGATCAGCAACGCGATGATGGCGATTGTCACAAGCATTTCGATAAGTGAAAAACCTTGCCGGCACGCGGTCCTCCCTCGGGCGCAGTTCTTCCCCTTGGACACGGCAAACCCCTTTTCGTGACACTTTGGCATAACCATCCTCCACGATCCCGGCCTCTGTGCGTCCATAAGCCGCCGGTCGGCCGCCGCGCCGGGAATGCGGAAATGATCAGTTGTCGCTCCGGTGATGTCAACTGTACCGTGCCGCCCATTGCCGACAATTACGACCTGTCCCGATAACTATCGGGACAGGCAGGAATGGCCACCGGCCGCGCGCGTCAGCAATGTGGGGTATGGGTGGGGATACGATCCATGACCATCCTCTCGCTTACGCTCGCGGCTCCGCCGCCGGCCTGTTCGTGGTGCCCCATCAATCGCAACGGTGTGGGACCGACAAGACGCCACCGGCCAAATCCGTCATGCGCCCCGCCCCCATCCGGTTCACCGGGTCTTTTTTCCATGACAGTGTGGTCGGATGGCGGTACAATAACCACCCGGTGAATTTATTCCCGCCCGCGGGGCACGTGGTTTCCAGGAGAAAAAATCATGGATAATCGTATTCGAATCGTCGGTTCAGCGGCATTGGCGTGCCTGGGCGCGGTCGGCATGGCCCGCGCGAGCCTGGGCGCCGGCACAATCGCCAATTCCGTCCCGGCGGCGTGCCGGACGGCCATCGTGTTCCACAATCTCCAGGCTATCGACCGAAAAGTCATCCATCTGGAAACGCGGTTGAACTTGCCGGTCAATCAGGATCCGCTGCAAAGCATGGAGACGGCTTTAGGTCTACAGGGCGACCTGAATGAAACAGGTTCGGCGGCCATCGTTTTTCTCGCGCCGTCCCCGCGGCACCATGCGTCCGGCGCCCAATCGGTTGTTTTCATGATGCCGTGCGCGAAAATTGCGGCGGCACAGGCCTCTCTCCATGCCGGTAAGCCGCTCCAGGGCATTGCCAAGGGAACTTCCCCCGATGGTTCGCCGGTTTACCTGGCCCGGCGCGGCGGTTATCTGCTTATGTCGCCGGCGCGGGGGGTTCTGCACGAATTCCTGGCGTATAAACGCAAGCTTTCCGTCGCGCTCCCGGCCGTTTACCGGCGGGAGATCGTGCGCAACGACATATCGGTTTACGTGAACATGCCGGCTTTGCGCTCGGCCGCCCAATCGTCGCTCCGGAGCGCCTTCCGTCAAATGATTCAGACCCAGCGGAGCCTCAATCTCAAGGCGGCCGCCTCCGCCGGCGTGATCCTGCGCCTGGAAAAGAGAATCCTTACCCAATTTCTGGCTGATTCCAGTTGTTCGCTTATCGCGCTGCGCATCTCCCGCGGAGGCGTGACGCTCCAGGCCCTGAGCGACCTTCAATCCGGCACGCCCCTGGCCAAACTTCTCGAAGCCCAGCCCGCGCTGCCGCTCCATCCGTTGACGGGGTTGCCCAATCACAATTACCTGGCGGCGATGTCTTACGCGCTCAATGGCCAGGCGGTGGCAAGTTGGCTCAATTCCCTCAAGACCATTGCAAAAAACAAATACGCCGCCAGTACCGCTCCTGGAAACGGATTTAACCGGATACTGGCGACCTACCGCCGCATGGTGGCCGGCACTCGCGGCTCGCGGGCAATATTCTTGGCGCTGGCTCGCACCGGGGGGCCGCTGCTGCGCGGCGTGTCTGTTTATAACTGCCGGAACGCGCCGCAAATGATGCTGTCGGTACAAAAGCAATTCGACCTGTTCAATCCCGTCTTCCATACCGCCGGCCTGGCCTTTCATATTACCCCCAACGCCCTGGCGATTGGGGGCGTGCGCTTTACCCGCATTGTGGTGGCTCTACCCCCAACCACGTCTGCGGATTCGGCCGCCATTTCCAAGATTATGAAAATATATTTTGGCGGCAACTCTATGACTGCCTATATCGGAGCAGTCGGAAAAACCAATGTTCTCGAGGGTTTGGGCGTGAGCAAGTCCCAACTCAAGCAAGCCGTCGCCGCGATCCGCCATGGCGCCGATTCTCTTGACCGGCGGCCCTCCATCCAGGCCCTGCGGCGGCATGTGTTGCCAAAACCGAATTTGGTGGCCTACTTTTCGCTGAGCCGGTTCCTCTCGGCCATCGTGAACTCTTTACGAAAAACCAGCGGGCTTGCTTCCGGTACACAGGCCGCCAACGGCTTGGTGCTGGGCGTAAAACCCCCGCCGCTTGTCGCTTCCAGCTCTATTTCCGGTGATCGCATCCGTGTGCGGCTATTCCTGCCTATGCAGACGCTTGTTCAGACCGTCAACAAAGGACGCGAGCTTCTGCCGCTGATGCTTTTGAGCCGATAGTAGCTGGCTTTTATGCGCCGCGCACCGCCGGCTTCTGGAAGTGGAGCTGCCCCGATGAATTCATCTTCCGCCGCTTCCGCACCGGCGCCAACTGCGTCTGGGGCACCGGTCGGATGGTGGGGCGATATACGCCTGTTTTGCAATATTCTACGCCACCGCCTGGGTGAAGATCGCATCAGCCAGCAAGCGGCGGCCCTGGCTTACAACACCCTTTTCAGCCTGCTGCCCGTGCTGGTGTTGGCACTGGTGGTTATTTCGATGGTGCTCAGCAAGAAGGACGTCTTCCACCAGGAAACTCTTTTCCTGCACAAGCTGGGGCTGAGCCAACTCCAAAACCGATCTGCGTCACATGCCCATTCCCGCCTGTTTCTGCGGACGATTACCGGCCAGATTGAAAAAATGCGAGCGGTGCTCCAGTCGCCGGGTACCGGCGTGGCCGGCTTTGCCGTACTTTTCTGGAGCGCCATGAATCTCATGCGGAGCATGGAAGACGCCGTCAATCGCATTTACCGCGTGCGCCGGAAGCGCCCCTGGACCCGCCGCCTGACCCTGTACTGGTGCGTGCTGACGCTGGGACCGCTGGGCATTGCCGCCTCATTGTTCGTCTCGGCCAAACTCATCTCGCTCGCAACGTCGCTGGCGGCTCACAAATTCATCCTCGAACCAGCCAGCGCACTGGTCGGTTTCGCCGGCGACGGGCTTCTCCTGTTTCTTTTCTACAAAATTATTCCCAATACCTTCGTCCGCTGGCGCTCCGCCGCCATCGGAGCGATCTTTGCCGCCATCTTCTGGGAAATCGGTAAGTACGGTTTTGGCCTTTACGTGCGCTACCTGGCCGGCTACGGCAAATGGTATGGCAACCTCGGCCTGATCCCTCTGTTCATGTTCTGGATATTTCTTACCTGGAGTTTCGTTCTTTTGGGCCTGGAGATCGCCTTTCTTCATCAGTATCGTCGGACGCTCCGGCGCCGCTTTATCCACTACCACGGTTCGCAAAATTTTCTGGTGGATACCCGCTGGATTCTGCCTCTGGCCGTGCTTCTGGTTCGCCGTTTTGAAGAAGGCCGAAAACTCGATGCTCAATCCGCCGCCGGCGAGCTGGGCATTTCTCCGGAGGCGGCCGAACAACTGCTCGATTCCCTGTCCGCGGCGAAGCTGGCTTATGCGTGGGAGGAGGACCAGAGCGTGCAATACGTCCTGATCCGTGACCCGCGGCGCATCACCGCCGACGAACTGCTGCGCGCCGTGGCCGATTGCTGTCATACGGTGGCTGAATCGTTTCATGCGGCGCCGGAAAATAATCCCGTGCTCCGCACCCCGTTGCTCGTGGAACTCTACGCCCAGGAACGTCGGTGGCATCAATCGAACACGCTGGCCGCATTGGCCGGGTCGCGAGAGAAAAGCGGTGAATCCAGGTGACAAGTGGAAATGGACTATATGGGCCGTCAAGAAATAACCTTTCCAATCTGACTTGGTCTTTTGGCCTCTGGCTACGTTGCTCACTCGTTACAGATACCTGCGGATATGCTCCTCGTTCGCGCCTTGCCAGAGGCCAAAATCCCGGCGTCATATTTGTAAACCTTA
>JAKBMM010000002.1 GCA_021831565.1 Planctomycetota bacterium | reverse complement strand
TGGACATTCGTAACTTCCTCGCTTTCCAGTACGAAAAGCGTCAAGCCTACGAACTCCTTGCATCGTCCTTAAAGTGGCCGGTTTTCACCTGCCCGCAAGTGGCCGGTTTTGCCCGCCCGCTGACAAAGTACGCGTCGTCGATCTTGAAACGCAGTTGGCCCAGCGCGACGCCACCATCGCGGCGTTGCATCAGCAGATTGCGGAGCTTTCCAAGCAGGTGGCCGATTTGTTGGCCCAAGTGGCCCGGTTGTCAAAGAACTCATCGAATTCCTCCAAGCCTCCTTCCAGTGATATTGTCAAACCGCCGCCACCGCCCTTGCCTCCGGGGGAGAAGCGTTCTATCGGTGGACAAAAAGGTCATCCACACCATCAGCGAGAGCCTTTTACTCCCGCACAGATCAATCGGGTGGTGAATTACCAAATGGATTGCTGTCCGGATTGCGGCGGGGTGGTTCGCCCGATGGACCGGCCACCACGCAAGCTCCAACAGGTGGAGATTCCGGAAGTTCCGGTGGAGGTGATGGAACATCGCAGCCATGGTTACTTCTGCCCGCATTGTCACAAGGTGCATTACGCACCGCTGCCGCCGGAGATTCAGAACAGCGGCTTGGTCGGCCCGCGTCTCACGGCGTGGATTGCGTACCTAAAGGGTGCATGCCATTGCTCATTCTCCACGATTCGGAAGTTCTGCCGCGATGTGTTGCATCTGCCAATCTCGCGGGGGCAATTGGCCAAAGTAATTCAGAGAACCAGTTCGGCGATGGCGGAATCCTATTGGGCTTTGCGGAAGATGTTGCCCAGTGAGAATGTTTTGAACGTGGATGAAAGCGGGCATAAAGAGAACGGGCGACGCCTTTGGACCTGGGGCTTTCGGGCCGCATCCTTCACCTGCTTCAAGATCGAATCCTCACGGGGTTCCCAGATTCTCCTGGCCACGCTGGGTGATGATTTTGCCGGGATACTGGGCTGTGATTACTTCTCGGCCTATCACAAATACAAGAAAGATTTTGACGTATTACTGCAGTTCTGCCTGGCTCATTTAATCCGGGATGTGAAGTTCCTCGCCACGCTACCGGAGGCGGCAACCGTCGCCTACGGCCAGCGGATGTTGGAAGCATTGCGGCAGCTATTCCACATCCTCCATCAGCGGGAGATAATGGAGGTGCCGGTGTTCCAGAAAGCCCTGGAGAAGGCCCGTGATGATCTGGTGGCTACGGGCTTGGATGCCCCGGAACATAAAGCCGCCCAGAACATGGCTGGACGTTTCCGCGAAAACAGGGACTCCTATTTCCGATTTATCACCACACCAGGCCTTGAGCCAACGAATAATCTCGCCGAGCGGGCCATCCGCTTTGTGGTACTGGATCGCCATGTTACGCAGGGCACGCGCAGTGAGCGGGGACGGCAATGGTGCGAACGCATCTGGTCCGCCATCGCCACCTGTACGCAACAACAACGCAGCGTCTTTGAATTCCTGTATCAGACCGTCAACAACCACTTCGCAGGGCGTCCCACACCTTCACTTCTTCCTTCAGGCCCGTGAACGGTTACGAGGAAGGTAATAGTCCCTTTGGTTGCCTTCTGGTACCGCCGTGGGATCGACCAGGATAGGGAGGCTGTCACTACTCTTAGCGGTACCGAAATTGCTGGTTTGCGGTGTAATGGATTGCGTCCCGGCCGTCCCCGCCGTCAGCGGCATCATCAGCGCGGGCGGTTTGATGGAATAGGAATCCAGGGCGGCGGTGGAAAAAAGCGTTGTGCCGCTCAGCAGCAGCCGCGGCTCCAGAGGCTCGAAAACGGGCCGCCGGCGTTCCGGTAAACACACACGACGCGCGCGGTTTGGCTCTTCGCACGCGATGGCGAAATTCAGGGAGGCGATCATTCGTCTAAGCAAAGCGCGTTTCGCCCGACGCGATCCATTCCTGCCCGCCTGGGCGTCGCCGCGCGCCGACAGGTCGCCACCCGAAAGCCGCCGCGCCCGTTTGCTCCAAACGCGGCTGGGCCAACTCGAACCCGCCGTGTCGCCATCGTCGATGATCCGTTGGAGGGAAGTGCGAACGCTCATGGAATATCTCCTGCGAGAAGCTCGAACTTTGGTATCTCCCCTCCAACCGCTTACAAATTACAACAGCAAACTCCGAAACAGGTTACAGAATTTCTGGACAGACACGGGAGGCGGGCGTGGTTTGACCGCCGGCGATGATCCGCTGGAAAGAATCGTAAAGACTCATGGAAAACCTCCTCCCGGAAGATCGAAACGCGGCAGCGATACGCAACCCTATAAGCTCCGCCCCGTTTTAATTGTTGTCCTGTGGCACTTTTGAAAACCGACGAGCGGCATATTAAACGCTCCTGTCGCCCGCGGTCAAGCAAAATATCCATGCGCTAAGAAACTTTTCTATCATGTTGCAACACCGCAAATGCGAATTTAAGATGAACCGCCAATGAACCACGAACCGCCAAGACACCAAGAACGCCAAGGTGTATTTGGGGAACCGCCAGGACACCGTTTGGAACCGCCACGCGGGTTAGCCGCGGGCCCTGGCCCGCGCGTGGCCACAAGATGCACGCCCAGACGCACGAACCGCCAAGAACTTTTTTTAACTACTTTGAACCATGGATGACATGGATTGCCTGGATAATGTGGCGTCATGGACGCGACCTCATTCACCATAACTTGCCTCGGGATTCTGAATCTCTTACCTGCCGGGAACAGGTGACCGCAGGTGAGCCATGCCTGCCGGCGACAGCAATACTCTTTCACCAGCCTTCTTGGCGCCCTTGGCCGCTTGGCGGTTGATTCCTCGTGAACACTTACGAAAATAACCAACTGCTTCCGCGAAAACCCGCCTTATCCGTTTTGCGCCGAGGGTTGATGTGGTCAGTCCATGTGTTAAAATAACGCCATGGATGATAAGCTTCCACGCCTTGATCGGTCCGTGCTGACGGTTACGACGCTCCAGCGTGGCGATGTGGAAGACCGCGCCTACTGGCGTTCCAAGTCTCCCTTGGAACGCCTGGAAGCTCTCGAACTCATGCGGCAGGTGGTTTACAGTTATGATCCCGCTACCGCCCGACTTCAAAGAATTCTTACAGGCCCTGAACCTCTCGGAAGTTAAGTACCTGCTTGTAGGCGGCTATGCGGTCGCCTATCACGGGTATCCATCGGTACGGAGGAAGCGGATCGTCATTGTTTAATTCGGCTGTGCGCGGGATGCAGGGACGACTCTGTAAAGCGGCATGAAAAGAGATTCCTACAAGCACCACTATCCTCGGACGCTTCTGGCCGACGCGCTCGCCTTGCTGATGCAATCCAAGGATATGTCAATTTGTGAACTATCAGGCGCGGCGGGAATCAATCGCGGCACGATAAGCGAGACGCTGGACACGACGCGCTCCCTTTCCTCCAACGTGCGCCAAAAGCTTTTTCAGGCGCTCCTGGCCGACGAAAAAGCAGCCGGTGAATTATCCACATTATTCGCCGGCGACTCGGCCGAACTTTTGAAAATACCCGCCCTGATTTCCGGCATGATTTCCGGCATGATGCACAATAATCCCGATGCCGATAAAACGGAGAGAATCGGCCGGTTATGCGGCGGCTACGGCCGCGCGGCGATTGAGCGGGACATCCTGGCCATGCGGACCGCCTGGCGATATCCCATTGCCATCCGCTGGTGTAAACACCTGGAAAGCAGCGCCCGCGAGGGCGGCGACTTCCGGGCGCAAGCCAGGGGCCATCTGTATGGCGGCATGACGAAGTTGGCCGGCGCCACGCCCGGCGCGCGGGATGATTTGAATTCCGCGCGTAAACTCGCCGGCGAAAGGAAAGATGGCGACGGTCAATGGAAATTACTCGACGCCGCGGCGCAATGTCACCTGGGCTGGCTGAGCTTCGAAGAGGGCCGGCATGGGCGGGCCATAATGGAATGCGACAATGCCATTGCCAGTCTTGGCCCGCCATTTCAAACGGGACAACTGCTCAAAGAAATTTTGGCGGGCCGGTCTGCCGCGTGGCTCAGAGCCCCGCCTGGGGAAACAGAACAGGCCGTGCCGGATGGCGCGATCCCCTCGGAGCGGGAATTAATCAACCTGGCGTTTCACATCAGGGCCAAGGCCCTGGCTGAATTTGCGATGTACGCCTACGAATTTGAGGCCGCCAATAAGCGATCTCATAGACGATGTTACATTGATGCCGGCACAGCCCTTATCGAGTCTTATGCGCTTTCGGTCAGCCTGGGCGCCGCCGGCCTCTCCGGGCATGGCCTTCTCTGGCTGGCGCGGCTTTTGGCGCACTGGCGGGCGGATCTGGGGGCGGGCGGGAGTTATGATCTGGTTGATTTATACGGCATACTGGAAAAAGAATTCGCCCTGGGCCGGCAAGCCATGGCCAAGTTAAATAAAATTCTAGCGGGCGACTTGGAACCCCGGGAACTGTTGGCCAAGGCCACCTATGAACATTTCCGCCATTTTCAATCCGCACTGCCGGCGCAGGCATATTATGAGCGGGCGAAAGGCTGTATTTACGCATGTCGGGGAGAGAGCGACCATGCAAGAAAATATTTTAAAAACGCAATATATGATTTTACCCACGACGTTCCGGACGCCCACGGTCTTGGCCCGATCTACCACGAGTTAAGCATGTTATCGCGGGCCGGGGGAAAAGTTCGGGAAAGCTGCGAATACGCGCTGGCCGCCGCGGCGGTACACCCGGCTGGTTTCATATTGGAACAAGCGAAAAAATGTCTCGGCCGTCCGCCGGCGCCTGACGCAGGTAAACAGATCATGGATCAGATACTGGAATTCCGGCATCCATTTGAGGATTTGCAATATCTAAGCCGCCGGCTATGGGCGGACCAGGCGGAAAGTATTCTGCGCGCCAACATGAATTTGGCGTAACCGTTCACGGCGGCGCACAAAACGGCCGCGGGATTGCGATCCTCGCGGCTGCCCCTAGTGCTCTGTCAGCCGTGGATGGAAATCCACGGCCGGGCGTAATAGTTACCGGTAAATGATGCCCGGTGAATCGGAGTTTGCACCGCGGAGGAAACAGAGGAACACCCAGGGTATAAGCGGATGATTCACAAGCTATAAACCTCCGCGGTACTCTGCGTCCCCCGCGGTAAATGCAACCGTTCCCGGCGGCGCGGAAAATGGTCGCGGGTTTCCATCCTCGGCTGCCACGAGTTGCGGAGTTAATCTTGCACAGTCCCTTTGTGTCGCCGCTATTGCCCGTGAACGGTTACAATTGCTATAAATGGCTGGGGATTACGATGCGGTGGAAAATATATGGCCGTGCCCCATCCAACCTTTCATGAGTCATGGCACCGCGTGGCGGATTTGAAGCCGCGGCTGCGCGCCAGCATCCACATCTCCCGGCAGTACTTTCGCGGGCGATTGTGGCACGTCATTCAGGATCAGGCCAATAACGCCTTCGCCCGGCTTAATACGTCCGGCTACGCGTTTGTGGGATTACTCGACGGATCGCGCCGTGTCCGCGCGGCGTGGGATATCTGCAACGCCAAACTCGGCGATGATGCGCCCACCCAGGGGGAAGTCATCGAACTGCTGGGGCAACTTGCCTCCAACAACCTGCTGGAAGCCGGCACTACGCCCGACGCGCAAGCCATGTTTGACCGCTTCAAACGCCGGCGCCGGCGCGACCTGCAAGGGCGGTTGATGAATCTGCTGTTTCCCCGTATCCCGCTGTTTGATCCCGACGCGATTCTCGAACGCGGCCTGTTTCTGGTGGGGTGGATATTTGGCTGGCCCGGGTTGATCCTCTGGATGGTTCTGATCGGAGCGGCGGTGTACACGCTGCTGAACGCCGGCCCCATGGCCGGGAAACTGATTACCGATTCCAGCGGCCTGTTGCGGCCGGACAACTGGTTGCTGCTGCTTCTGGCGTTCATCGTGGATAAGACCGTCCACGAATCCGGCCACGCCATCGCCTGCAAAAAATTCGGCAAGCGCTGCGGAACCGGCGGAGAGGTGCATGTCATCGGCCTGATGCTGCTTGTATTTACTCCCGTACCTTATGTAGATGCATCCAGCGCGTGGCTGCTGCCGGACAAATGGCGGCGGGCGATTGTCGGGGCCGCCGGCATGTGGATGGAATTCGCCCTGGCCGCCGCGGCGGCGATCATCTGGCGGTTCAGTGATCCCGGCTCCACTGTGCATGACTTCTGCTACAACCTGATGTTCATCGCCAGCGTGGCGACGGTATTTTTCAATGGCAACCCCTTTCTCCGTTACGATGGCTACTACATTCTCGCCGACCTTCTGGAAATACCCAATCTGCTCGGGCGGGCCATACAATACGCCACCTATCTGGCGCGCCGTTATGCTTTCGGCGTTAAACAGGCGATCAATCCCAGCGAAACCCCCGGGCAGCGGCGGTGGCTGCTGATTTACCTGGCTCTCTCCGGCGTGGTGCGGGTTCTGGTTTGCACCGGCATTATTCTTTTCCTGGTGGCCTACCTGCGGCGTTATCCACAATTGACGCTGCTGTTGTTAACCATGGCCACGATTGCCGCCGCGACATGGCTGCTGGCGCCGCTGGGACGGGCCGCATGGTATCTGCTGTCGAATCCTGAATTGACGCATCGCCGCGGGCGGGCCATCGGGATAAGCCTCGCGGTCGCGGCGTGTATCGTGGCCGCCGTCGGCATTCTGCCTTTGCCGCATCACAGCCGGGTGGTGGGCGTTGTCCGAACCCGGCGTCAGCGCGGCGTCTACGCACAAAGCAGCGGATTTCTTACGTGGCACGTTCCATCGAACAAGTTAAATCAAACCGTTCAGGCAGGCTCCGCGCTGGTTCGGCTGTCGAACCCGGTGTTGCAAACCGGCCTGACACAGGCCCAAACCCGGCTGGCCGCTATCCGAATCAAGCGCCGCAAGGCTCTGGCGTCCAATCCGGCGCTGGCGCAGATACTGGCCCGGCAGATTGCCGCTCTGCGGACGGAAGTTCGTCGCCTTCAGACGCGCATCGGCAATTTGACCGTACGATCGCCCGTCGGCGGCGTCTGGATCAGCGATGATCTGCGGCTCCGCCAGGGCGGATATGTCCAACGAGGCGAAAGAATCGGCACGGTGGCGGATATCGCCCATCCGCTGGTCTACGCGCCGGCAAGCCAAGGCAAGGCGGGGCGGATTATTCGATCCGGTTCCCGGAAGATTCAGATGCGGCTGCCCGGTGAGCCATCGCCGGCGATCACCGCCGCCATCGCCGAAGTTTATCCCGGCGGCGGCAACCAGCTTCCCTCGGCGGCTTTGAGTTATCTGGCCGGCGGGACTTTTGCGCCAAGCCTGCGCGCGAAAACACCGGAGCAAAGCGCCCAGCCGTTTTTTATGCTGGTATTGCAGCCGGAGGACAAAACACGGTTGCTGCCGGGACAACGGATTGTGGCGCGGGTGCGCTTGCCGAACCAATCGTTGCTGATGGATATCGTCAACGATCTCCGCCGGACATTGCAACCCGGAACCGGATTGTGACGGCCGCGCCGCGGCCAGGGGAAAAGGTGAACTCCATGCCCCCATCCATGGAAAAGATTCCGCGCGGGCTGGACGCCGCGTGGCACAGCGCCATGGGCCGCGCCCGCCGGCTGTGGCCATATCGTAATATTTATCTGCGATATGCCAGGAAGATTGATCGGCTGGAGAGTAAGTTTCACGGGATATCCGACGCCCGCCTGCAACGCCGCCTGGGACGGCTGGCCATCCCATTTCATCTGGGACGGGACCGCCGTGTGGATCGGCTGTTGGCCGCGGCCGCAATTCGTGAAGCGATTCGTCGCACAACCGGCATGAGATTGTTTCCGGTGCAGATTGCCGGCGGGTTGGCGCTGTTTGACAACCTGCTGGTGGAGATGGCCACCGGCGAGGGCAAGTCCATTACCGCGACGGTTCCCGCCATTCTCCACGGCTGGCGGCGGCGCGGCTGCCATATCATCACCGTCAATGATTATCTGGCCCGGCGCGACGCCGAGGAATTTCAGAAGGTATACAACTTCGCCGGCTTATCCGTCGGTTACATTGCGCAGGAAATGTCATCGGAACAGCGGCGGGATGCCTACACCAAGGACATCACCTACGCCACCAACAAGGAAGTCTGCGCGGATTATCTGCGCGACCGGTTGCAGCGGCCCCGCGGCGGTGTTGCGGCGGGGAATGGATTCCCAATCCCGCCGGCAACGCCATCATCATGCGTGCAGCGCGGGTTATTCGCCGCCATTGTGGATGAAGCGGATTCGGTGCTCATTGATGAAGCCGTTACGCCGCTGATTATTTCCGGCGGCGGCGGCAACGATGAACAATCGCAAGCCTACCGCGAAGCGATGGACGTGGCGCGGAACCTGAAACCCGGCCGGGACTATCGCCTGGAGCCGCGTTTTCGATCCGTCGAACTGACCGAACCAGGCCGAAAGACCATCGCGTTTTGCCGGCAGGGCCGCGGCGGCGTGTGGCACTCGCAGCGGCGCGGCGAAGAGCTGGTCGGTCAGACCCTGGCGGCCCGGCATTTCTATCTGCGCGACAAGCAATACGTCATACAGGATGACAAGATCGTCATTGTGGATGAATCCACCGGTCGATTGATGCCGGATCGCCATTGGCGCGATGGATTGCATCAAGCGGTCGAGGCGCGGGAAGCGTTGGCGATTCAGCCCCTGAAGGAAACGCTGGCCCGCATCAGCTTTCAGCGATTTTTCAGACTCTACGAGCGGTTAAGCGGCATGTCCGGCACTCTGGCCGAGGCCCGCGGGGAATTATGGCATGTTTATCGACGGGACATGGTGCGCCTGCCGACCAACCGGCCATGTATCCGGCGGCATAATGGCTGGAGGATTTACCGGCACGATTCGCAAAAATGGGATGCGATTGTCGATGAAATTCGCCGCGCCCATCATACGGGCAGACCGGTGCTGGTCGGCACCCGGAATGTTCTTGCCAGCGAGGAATTGTCCAGGCGTCTTACCGCATTGGGACTGGCGCACCGGGTGCTTAATGCGCGGCGCTACGCCGAAGAGGCGCAGATCATCGCCGAAGCCGGCAAGGCTGGAAGAATTACCGTGGCCACCAACATGGCCGGACGGGGCACGGATATCCGCCTGGACCACCAGGCCAAAGAAGCGGGCGGGTTGTATGTGATCGCCACGGAGTTGCACGAATCCGGACGTGTGGATCGCCAACTCGCGGGGCGCGCGAGGCGGCAGGGCGACCCGGGCGGCAATATCATTTTCGCCAGTCTGGATGATCAATTGTTCCGCACCCATGGAGGCGCCCCGGTAAAACTGGGAGGGACTATTTTCACCGGCAATGATAAACTACCCCCTGCGCCGGCCGCAGCGCTGATCCGCTGCGCGCAAATACGGGCGGAGCGTCTGGCCGCCGCCCAGCGAACATCCGTCGCCCTGATGGACGAGCAATTGGATGAATCGCTCGCCTTTACCGGCGCCTGATATGAGCATAAACATTGGGGCGGTGCATACCGGCGGGTGCGGAGATAATGTCGAGCGGGCAACACGATATGGTTGGCTACAGTACAACGAAAACGGTTACAATAGTCATAATGATTGAGATTGTGGAAAAATATCGCCGGGAGATTGCCGAACTTTGCCGAAAGTACGGCGTGCGGAGGCTGGACCTCTTCGGCTCGGCGGCGAGCGGCGATTTTCATGCCGCCGAAAGCGACATTGATTTCTTCTTCGAGTTTGACGCCAATCCAATCGGTCTGGCGGATCGTTATTTTGGCTTGGCGGAAGACCTTGCGCGGTTGCTGGGCTGTGCGGTGGACCTCGTGAGCAGCCGGGACGCCCACAATCCCTATTTTCTGCAGATTGCCAACCAGCATAGGGTGACGCTGTATGCCGCCTGAATCCGCCAAATTCCTTCGCGACATCTTCGATGCCGCAGATCGTATTCTTGGTTATACGCGGGGCAAGACACGGGATGATTATCTTGCCGACAACAAACTTCGTGACGCAGCGCAATGGAATTTCATGGTTATATGGGTATTGATAAATCCGTAGACCTCACTGTCGCGAAATTTTCTGGAACAACTGCTCGCCGAGTGGTGCGAATTTCAAGGGTATTTTTGCCAAGGTTACAGATGCACAAGGAATTACGCCATGCCCCTTACCGTTCACCTGATTTTCAATTCCCACATAGACCCCGTATGGCTCTGGCCCTGGACGGCCGGCGTGGATGAAATATTGGCCACGTGCCGCAGCGCCTGCAACCGGCTCGACGCCCATCCCGATCTGATCTTCAGTCGCGGAGAAGCGTGGGCTTATCGCATGGTGGAGCGGTTGGATCCGGCGCTGTTCGCACGGATTCGCCGGCATGTGGAGGCCGGACGATGGGAAATCGTCGGGGGCTGGTGGATTCAGCCCGACTGCAACCAGCCCAGCGGCTGGGCGATGAAAAAACAGATCGAACTGGGCCGCAACTATTTCCAGCAAACCTTCGGCGTGTGCCCGCAGGTGGCGTATAACGTGGACAGCTTCGGCCATGCCGCCACCCTGCCCGGTTACATCCATGAGGCCGGCCAGCGGTATTACGTCATGATGCGCCCGCAGGAACATGAAATGCCATTGCCGGCCCGATTGTTCCGCTGGCGGGGTTACGAAGGTTCGCCGGAAATTGTGACTTTTCGGATCGCACGGTCTTATGGCAGCCCGGGTGCGGTTTCCAGGGAGGGTT
This sequence comes from Planctomycetota bacterium, assembly GCA_021831565.1. Taxonomy (GTDB): domain Bacteria; phylum Planctomycetota; class Phycisphaerae; order WQYP01; family WQYP01; genus JAKBMM01. The sequence goes on along the minus strand of JAKBMM010000002.1, from coordinate 102,736 downwards.
TCATCGGGCACGTGCGCGCCGCCACCACGGAGTTGCCGGCGGGAATTGAACATACGATGTGTTTTTTGGGCGTCGGCGATCACGGCGGCGGCCCAACGGAGCATCTGATCGATATTTGCCGCCGGCATGAGTCAGCCCTAGACGGCCTGCGGCTGGTATTCTCCAGCCCGCGGCGATTTTTCGAGGCGGTGCAGCCGCAGGTGGCGCGGTTACCGTTGGTGACCGGGGAACTGCAGATGCACGCGATCGGCTGTTACAGTGTGCATCGCGGCATCAAGACGGCGCTGCGGCGGGCCGAGCACGGTCTGGCGCAGGCCCAGATAGCGCAGCGGATCGCGCCCGCGCCGCCGGAGGATCTTGCCTCCCTGGAAGCGGCGTGGGAGCGTGTGGCGTTCAACCATTTTCACGACACGCTCGGTGGAACCTGCATTCCCTCCGCCTATCCCCAGATGGAAGCGCAGCTTGGTCAGGCGCTGGCCATTGCCGACGATACGATCCATCTGACGCTGCGGAAAAAAATACAAACGCTGCCCGATGATCTCCAACAGCGCGTGGTATTGTTCAACGCGTCCGATGAACCGTATGAGGGCTATACCGAATTCGACCCCTGGCTCAAGCCGTGGACCAAAGAACACCAGTTGATCGATGAAACAAATCAGGCGATTGCGTGCCAGGCGGTGGAAGGGGAAGCGATTGCGTATGGAGTTTCGCCGCATTTGATCTGCCGCATCGTGGCGGCGCCGGGCCAAATCCGGGTGTTGCGCATCGGCAAGCAACCGGGCGAAGAATCGGCGCGTGGCGACCGGGTGGTCGCGGGGGAAGGGGTGATGCGCAATGAAGCCAACGCGGCTGTGGATATCGTCAATCGGCGGTTATCCCTGGGAGAACTTCAATTGCCATTGCCGCGCCTGGCGCTGCTTTCCGATCCGACCGACACCTGGTCGCACGGGGTGGATCGTTACACCGAAGGACCGGCTGTTTCCGCATGTTGGAACTATCCGGCCACCATTGAAGCCGGCCCGCTGCGCGCGGCCATGATTCAAACCGGCCGGATCGGTTCCTCGCCGGTAAGCTGGGAGTGGCGCCTCTACGCCGGCGAACCTTATGTGGAATTGATCATGCGGGTGGAATGGCGGGAAGAACAGAAAATGCTCAAACTGATCGTGGTTGCGACCGGCGATTTGGAGGGGCGGATCGACGGTATTCCCGGCGGGCAGTTGGATCGCCCGAATAACGGCAAAGAAGCGCCGTGTCGCGATTTTACCCTGCTGCGCGTCCGGGACGGGAACCATATCGGAATTGTCAGCCCGGACACCTATGCCCTGGACTCCACCGCGTCGCGGGCGCGGCTGACGCTGTTGCGCAGTCCGATCATGGCGCACCACGTTCCCCACGCGGGCGCGGCGCCGCGCCGGCAGTATGCGGATCGCGGCGAGCATACTTTCCGATTCCGTTTTCTGGCGGGGCGGAACCTCACGCCGCAGGTTCTCAATCGCCAGGCGATGATGCTGCAGCGCCCCTTGGTTTACGCATCCCTTACCAAGGGAATGCCCAGTCATTTCATCGCGGAGCATTGAAAACTAAGGAACATATTTCATATTTGCCGGCGAAATGGACGCCGCCGGGGAGGTAAATTATTTTTTCGTCCCCTCCCATCGCCCCCCCGACTTACAACCGTATTCTGCTGCTCGTGGCCGGCCTCGGCGGTCTGCTCTACGGGGTGGATGTCGGCATCATTTCCGGGGCGCTGCCGTACCTGGAGGCGACTTGCGGTCTCAACGCCGGCCAACTTTCCATGATCGTTGCCGCCGTTCTGCTCGGCAGCGTGTTCTCCACACTTTTTGCAGGCGTGCTCGCCGATTGGATGGGCCGCAAAAAATTGATGACGCTCAGCGGGACGCTGTTTGTTCTGAGCATTCCTCTGATTGCCATGTCGCATGGTTACGGCCCGTTGCTGCTGGGGCGGCTCTTACAGGGGGTTAGTGCGGGATTGATCGGCGTGGTGGTTCCGCTCTACCTTGCCGAGTGCCTGACCCCCGCCGGCCGGGGGCGGGGAACCGCCGTCTTTCAATGGCTGCTGACGCTGGGCATTGTGGCCGCGGCGGTCATTGCCATGTACTTTAGCATACGCGTGCAAGCGGTCGCCCGGCTGAACAATGCCGCCAAACTTTTCGCCTTTAAGGATGCGGCGTGGCGCGGCATTTTCTGGTCCACGCTGCCGCCGGGTATTCTCTTCGTCTGTGGCAGCTTGTACGTGGCCGAGTCGCCGCGCTGGCTTTTTAAACGAGGCGATAAGCCGGCGGCTCGCGCCGCGCTGCGGCGATCGCGCACCCCTCCGCAGGCGGCCCGCGAGATGGAGGAGATGGAAAAGCTCGCTGCGCCCGAGCCGCCGTCCGCCGACAATACCCCACCCGCGTCAAGGGAATCGCTCTGGCAACGCCGCTATGTAATACCGTTTCTTCTGGCGTGCGTGATTCTCGCTTGCAATCAGGCCACCGGCATCAATTCCATCATTGGCTACAACGCGACGATTCTCATCCAGGCCGGCCTGAGCGACGTGCAGGCCCACTGGGGTTACCTCCTGTTTACCACGGTGAATTTCCTGATGACCATCGTGGGTGTTGTACTGGTGGATCGTGTCGGGCGAAAGGCTCTCTTATCCGCCGGCAGCGCGGGCATCATTGTCTCGCTGGTCTGCACGGGACTTCTGTTTCACCATGCGCAGGAGGGGCGCATCGACTGCGCCAAGTCTCTGCAGGCCCTGGTCCGGCCGAATCAGACTCTTTCCATACCTTTCAATCAAACCATGGCCGCAAGGCTTCTCTCGCCCGGAAAAATGAACCCCAACGCCATGAGCCGGCATCCGGTAACCTTGACGGTCATTTATTCCTACGGGGGTTTCCACGGGATGACCAACACCGTGCGTTCCGCGAGCCGGACCGCCGAACCGGTGGTCATTACGCGCGCCGAGTGCGTACCGGCCAATGCGGTGATTGCTTTTTTCTCCAATCCACTGGCCAATCTGGCGGTGGCGCGCCACGCGCCGCTGAAAATAGAACACGCCTGGATTACTCCGGCGCCCACCAGGCGAAACGGAATACTCACGGCCATGAGCCTGTTTGCTTTTGTCGCTTTTTTCGCCGCCGGCCCCGGAGTATGCGTGTGGCTGGCGCTCTCCGAGCTGATGCCCACCCGCATTCGTTCCACGGGTATGAGCATTGCGCTGTTGATCAACCAGGCGGTCTCCACCATGATTGCGGCGGTGTTTCTGCCGGTGGTCGGAAAATACGGATACGCCACAATATTCTTTACCTTCGCCGGATTTACAGTAATCTATTTCCTAACCGCCACGCTGTGGTTGCCGGAAACCAGAAATAAAACACTCGAAGAGATTGAAGCGGGCTTTCGGGGTATAAAAGCGGACCGGTAACGGTGCATCGCTTTTTTTTATAAGGTGCTCCTATGCGTCCATCACATGGCATAATCGCGTGCTTATGGCTCGCCGCGGGCCTTGCGCCGGGGATCGCCCGGGCCGCGGGAAACGCGGATTCTTTTCCCGTTAATAAACTTGGCCTTGTTCCACAACCACGACATATCCGAGCTTATGCCGCTAAATGGAGCCTGCCGCCCAGGCTGCGCATCGCCGCCGCCGGCGCCGCGGATCGGCGTATGGCCCGATTTCTTGAGCGTTTTCTCAATAAGCGCGGCATCCAGGCGAAGATTGTTGCAACCGGCCGGGTGCAGATTACCCTTGCCACCCATGCGGATAATCCCCAGCTTGGCCGCCAAGGCTATCGACTCGCCGTAACCAGCCGGGGGGCCGCCATTACCGCCAACGCCGGTCCCGGTCTGTTCTACGGGTTGCAAACCTTTGAAGAGTTGTTCAACCCCGCCTTGCCGGCGGACAACGCCATTCACCAGGTGGTGATTACCGATTGGCCGCGGTACCGCTGGCGGGGAATCATGCTGGATTCGGTGCGGCATTTTTTCCCTTTGCCCGTGGTCGAAAAATTCATTCGCGTGGCGGCTCATTACAAGCTCAATCGCTTGCACTGGCACTTATCCGATAACCAGGGTTGGCGCATCCAAATACCGCAATATCCGCTTCTGACGAAAATCGGCGCCTGGCGGCCTAATTCCTCTCCTTTTTGCGGTCCACCCGCTCCGGCCCATGGGCCGCGCTATGGCGGCTATTACACCCAAGCCCAGATCAGAGAGATTGTCGCTTATGCCCAACAGCGTTGCGTCACCATCGTGCCGGAAATAGACATTCCCGGCCACTGTGGCGCGGCGATTGCCGCATATCCATGGCTCTCTGGTCCCAGGAAGGGTGGTTCCCTGCTGAGTCCCGGTCCCCAAACGTTCCGATTCCTAAAAACCGTCTTTGGCGACCTGGTCTCGCTTTTCCCCGGTAAATTCATTCATATCGGCGGAGATGAGGTCAATGTGCAGGCCTGGGCGCATAACCCCGTCGTGCAAAAGCTGATGCGACAACGGCATTGGACAAACCTTCAGCAAGTCCACGATTATTTCGCCAGAAAAATGGCCCGCTTTCTGGCCGCCCGGGGGCGGCGCGCCGTGGTCTGGAATGATGTACCCGTCCAAGGCCTCCCGGCCAGCGCCGTGGTGGAGTGTTGGAACAGCTCGCGCGTGGTTAAGCACGATGCCCGATGGGGGCACGATGTCATTGTCGCGCAAACGGGAAAACTCTATTTCGATCATTACCAGGGCGATCCCCGCTATGAACCGCCGGCCATAGGCGGGCTTACCACTTTGCGGGAAACCTACAACTGCAATCCATCGTCCCTGCTGCCGCCGGCCTTGAAAAATCGCCTTTTCGGCGCCGAGGGGTGCCTGTGGACGGAATATGTTTTCTCCGCCCACCACCTTTTTTACATGCTCTTACCGCATGCCCTGGCCCTGGCGGAAATCTGCTGGACACCGTTGCAAGAGCAGCGCTATTCCAGTTTTGTGCAGCGCACGGCCCGGCAGTATCTCTGGTTGCGGGCCAATGGTTATAATTTTCGGACTCCGCCGCCGGCCTTCCGCTTCAGCGGCGCGGGCGGGCGCACGACCGTCACCCGCCATCCCAGCCACAATTCCATTCATATTCACACCACCTCTTTGACCGGATGGGTGCGCCTGACGCAACCGGTTCCCGGCGCGATGATTTTCTATACGCTCAATGGCGGATATATATATTCGGACTTCTATAGTTCTCCCATCCGGGTGACGCTTGCCCCCGGCAAGCCGCTGTTGATTCGCGCCGTGACCATCGACCCGCCCGATCGGACCAGCGTCCCATCCAACCTGGTTCTGCAACTCGCCGCCGCGCCGGCCCGCGCCGCCAAGTGAATCTAAAATGCGAATCAACGCAGATACCGTCTGATTTTCTATTCTACGAATCTTCTGACGGGCGAAGTCGGATTGAGGTTCGCATAAAAGGCGAGACCGTCTGGCTGTCCCTGACCCAGATGACGGACCTGTTCGGGCGCGATAAGTCCGTGATTTCGCGGCACATAGCGAATATCTTTGAGGAGGGGGAACTGATTCCTGGGGTAGTTGTTACAGATTTTGCAACAACTGCCGCTGACGGCAAGACCTACTTCGCCGAGCTTCAGGCGATGAACCGCAAGCCGCGCCAGTTATGCAGCCGCGAGGTGGAATCCCGCAGCCGTTTTGCGTCCACCTCCGGGCGGCTTTTCACGGTCGGGGATGGTAATAGAGCGGTGGTTGGATTACGAGGCATGATGGTTTGCGGTTACGGACGGCCGTGGATTTCCATCCACGGCTGCGGGGGGGCGACCATGGGGCAGCCGCGAGGATCGCAATCCCGCGGCCGTTTTCCGCGCCGCCGTGAACGGTTAGCTCACTGGTGCGCTCAGGCGGAATCGCGGGAAATGACGGGATAGTTCTCGCGCTCGCCGCGTCCGATTACCGGGTAATCCTTGCGCAGCGGGTGCGCGGAAAAACCATCCCAGGTGAGGATGCGGCGCAGATCGGGATGGCCGGTGAAACGAACGCCGAACATGTCGAAGACTTCGCGTTCGAGCCATTCGGCGCCGGCGAATAGCGGCGTGAGTGAATCGACTTCCAATTCGTTTTCAGCGAGAAACACGCGCAGAATCAGCCGGGGATTGCCCCCGGCGACACTGTTGAATACATAAACCAGCCCAAAACGTGGTTTGTCCCAGCCGGGAAAATTCAGATAGTCCACGCAACTGATATCGCAGAGCATATCGTAGCGCAGGGTCGGATCATCGCGGAGAAAAAGAACAATTTCCGCCAGGTGTTCGCGGGGAATCCATATCTGACTCTGGCCGCTCAAGGACGCGCCCTTCAGCGCCAGGCCGGGAAACCGTGTTTTGAGCCGCGCCGCGGCGGGATGGTCAAGAGCCATATCAACCTCGCTGAATACCAGTTGCCTTGTTGCCTTGGGGCAATTATAGGAAAGCTATAGGAGAAAGGCCATGCGACTGCTGGTGGCGACAGGCAACGAGGGAAAAGTGCGGGAGATACGCCGCGAACTGGAACGAGCGGAACTGACCGGAGTTGCCATGATCTTGCCGGGGCAAATCGGCGGCGGCCCATCGGTAAACGAAGACCAGCCGGACTTTGTGGGAAACGCCGTGAAAAAAGCGCGGGCATTCGCCCTGGACACAGGCCTGCTGACGCTGGCGGAAGATTCCGGCCTGTGTGTGGACGCGCTGGGCGGCGCGCCGGGGGTGTTCAGCGCGCGCTACGCGGGCGAACCCTGCGACGATCTGGCCAATAATCGCAAGCTTCTGGCGGCATTGCGGGACGTTCCGCCCGCCCGGCGCACGGCGCGGTTTGTTTGCGCCGCGGCGCTGGCGCATCCGCGGGCGACGCTGGTGACAATGAGCGACCAACTGGAGGGAATGATCGCCCTGGCGCCGCGGGGAACAGGCGGATTCGGTTATGATCCGCTGTTTTTCATTCCGGAAATTGGCCGGACCACAGCCGAGCTTTCTCCGGAGGAAAAGGCCCGGATCAGTCATCGCGGCAAGACGCTGCGGCGCTTGCTGCAATGGCTTAAGGAACGCCAATCGCAATTCGAATGGAGCTAAAACCGTGGAAAACCGCATGGCCGTGTGGAAACAGACCTCCCTGACGTGGAAAGCGTCATGTGCGGAGATTTTATTTCGCCTCCAGCCAGTTCTCGCCCCAGCCGATGTCCACCTTCAGCGGCACGGTTAACGACATGGCGTTTTGCATTTCACCGCGAATCAGCTCGGCATAACCCGCAACAGCGCGGCGCCGGCATTCAAAAACCAATTCGTCGTGCACTTGGAGAATCAGGCGGATTTTTTCACCCTCGGCCCCGAGCCGCCGCTGGATATGGACCATGGCCGTTTTTATCAGATCGGCCGCGGAACCCTGCACCACGGTGTTGACCGCCGCCCGCTCGCCGAAGCGGCGCAGGGATGGATTGGGCGATTGAATTTCGGGAATTTTTCTGCGGCGGCCCAGAATCGTCGTCACGTAGCCGCGCTCCAGCGCTTCCTGAATGCATTGCCGGGTGAATTGCCCGATCTGGGAGAAGCGCTCCCGGTACGCGTGAATGAAGGCTTCCGCTTCCCGCCGCGGAATTTTCAGCACCTGCGCCAATCCGAAGGCGCTCTGCCCATAAATGATTCCAAAATTCACGGTTTTGGCCAGGCGGCGCATCTCCGGCGTCACTTGCTCCGGCGCGATGTGATAAATTTGCGCGGCCACAAACTGATGAATGTCCTGGTCGGCGGCAAACGCGGCCAGCAGGGCCGGTTCGCGGCAGAAATGGGCCAGCACGCGCAACTCAATCTGGGAATAGTCCGCCGCCAGCAGAACGAAATCGGCGTCCGCGGCGACGAACGCCCGGCGTATCTCCCGGCCCAATTCCGTCCGGATGGGAATATTCTGCAGGTTGGGATCGCTGCTGGAGAGCCGGCCCGTTTCCGCGATGGTCTGGTTGAAACTGGCGTGGACCCGGCCATCGCGGGGCAGTACTTGTCCGGCCAGCGCTTCCAGATATGTATTTTTTAGTTTTGCCAGTTGGCGATATTCGAGGATCAAGGCGGGAACGGCGTGTTGATCGGCCAGGGCTTCCAATACGTCCATATCGGTGCCGGGACCGGTCTTGGTTTTTCTGAGCACAGGCAGACCCAGACGGTTGAATAGCACGTCCGCCAACTGCCGGGGCGAATCCGGATTAAAATCCACCCCGGCCGCGGCCGGAATCCGCCGGCGGAGATCGTCGAGTTTATTGCCGATGTCCCGTTCCAATTTTTTAAGCCGCTCCACGTCCACCTTGACCCCGGCATATTCCATGTCGGCCAGAATGCAAACCATCGGCATTTCCAGATCGAAGAAAAGTTGCTGCAATCCTTCCCGCAAAATTCGTCCATGCAGCAGCCGCGCCAGGCGGAAAGTTGCGTCGGCGTCTTCGGCGGAATAACGGCAGGCGCGGTCCAGCGGAACCTGGGCGAAGCTGATTTGCCGGGCGCCTTTGCCGATCAGATCGGAAATGGCCGTGGTGGTCAGCCCCAGATAATCCCGCGCCAGCGAATCCAGGGAATGGCTGCGCCGCGACGCGTCCAGAACGTAACTGGCCACCATGGTGTCCAGGAAAACACCATCCAGCGGCAGGTGGTCTTTACGCAGCACGTTGATGTCGTACTTAAGATTCTGGCCGATCTTTTTCACCCCGGGGTCTTGCAGCAGCGGCCCCAGACGGCGGCGAACCAGCTCCACCGGCAGGCATTCCCCCATTCCTTTAACGGCCACGTACCAAGCCAGACCTTCGCGGGCGCAGAGCGAAATGCCGCAGAGATTCGACCGCATCGCCCCGAGCGAATCGGTTTGCGTATCGACCGCGAGCCAGCAATTTTCCTGTTGCTTGAGGATCCGGGCCAGATCGACAAGCATTTGTTCCAACAAGGCGACGGTATGGACCAGCCGATAGTCGCCCGCCACGCCTATGGCGGGTGCGGACACCCGCGCTGCCAGGTCGGCATCGCCGGTGGGTGGGGACACCCCCGCCGGCATCCCGGCCTGTCCCGATCCCGATTGTCCCGACTGCTGTACGGGAGAGATAACTATCGGGGGCGGCTTGTCATCAGTGGCGACCGGCTCCGGGCCGAAAAGAGTTGCCCCGCCGCCATCGGTCCGTTTGGACCGTCCCGGGCCTATCTTCTTGATCCCCGGAGCCATCGGGACCGGCGGGGATGACCAGGGCGATGGCGCGGCGAGTCCTTGCCGCGCTTGCTGGAGCAGGGGCGCGAGTTTCTGGAAATCGAGCTCTTGAAAGATCGGCGCCAGACGATCCAGGTTCGCGGATTGCAAACGCATGGCGGTTAAATCCGCCGCCAACGGCAGGTCCACACGCAGCCGCACGAGTTGGCGCGACTGGGCCAGAACCGGCAGATTTTCGCGCAGCGCCTGGCCGACTTTGCCCGGGAGCCGATCGGCATGAGCCAGGAGATTATCGAGCGTTCCATATTCGGCGATCCATTTGGCCGCGGTTTTCGGACCCACGCCGGGTATGCCGAAAATATTGTCGGCCGCGTCGCCGGCCAGCGCCAGTACGTCGGCGGCCTGCTGGGGCCGGTAGCCCTTTTTCTGATACAGGGCGGCGGCGTCGAGAACTTCGCCGGTTTGAATGTCGTAGAGCCGCGTGGCGGGATCAATAAGTTGATCGAGGTCTTTGTCGCGCGAGCAGATGAAAATTTCCAGGTCGCTCCCCGCGGGACTTTTTCGCAGTTGTTCCACCAGCGTGGCGATCACGTCGTCGGCTTCGAATCCTTCCACGCGCAAAATCGGGACGCCCAGAATCTGCATGATCTGGCTGATGCGCTCGATCTGCGGCGGCAGGTCCTCGGGCATGGGTTGGCGGTGCGCCTTGTACCGGCTGTCGATCCGCTCGCGCCGGCTGGAGCCGGCATCCATGGCCAGCGCCAGGCCGGCGGGCTTTCGCGCCTGAAGAAGTTTGAGCAGCGCCCAGACAAATCCATAGACGGCGCCGGTCGGTTCGCCCGCCCGGTTCCGCAGCCCCGGCAGAGCGTAGTAAGCACGATAGATTTGCGCATGTCCATCAATGATGTAAAGAGAATCGGCCATGCTGAGTCTCACCGATCCCCGGCGATTCGCCACAAGGTCGCCGGCGCGGGATACCGGCTTTTGCCATTTTTTCCCCGCGTATGATGGATCAAAAGCGGTTGCTTTGCGACCGCGTCCCGCTCGTCATGCCAGACGATGCCGCGGCGCGCGTCCGTCCCCCGCCGCATGGTATTCGGCTATTCCTTTTGACTCCCCGGCCCGTTGCGGCGCGCCGGCGCGGCTCACCCCTTGACCGCCAGGGAAATATTGCGGCCGGCGCTGTCGGCATCGAAGAGGTGGCATCTATCCAGCGCCAGGTAAACCCGCAGAGGCGATAGCGGGGCTATCTCCGTTGCATGCGTGGCGTCGGTTCGGCAGATCAGATGCGAATGTTCGTCGCTGGAAAAATACACATCCATCCGGTCGCCCAGTGGTTCGACCACGCTGGCCGTTCCGGTAATGCTGTTCTCCTGTCCGGCGAATCGCCCCTCGGGAACCAGCGAAAGTGCTTCCGGGCGGGCGCCCAGAATAATCGGACCGTTGGACCGTCCTTGCAGCGCCTGAAGAAGCACGGGCGGCAACGCCATGCGCTGGTGGCCGAAAACAAAATACTTTCCGTCAATAATCTTGCCGGTGAAAAAATTCATCGGCGGCGTGCCGACGAAGCCCGCCACGAACTGATTGACGGGGCGTTCATAGACTTCCAGCGGCCGGGCGCATTGCTGAACCACTCCGTCTTTCATGACCACCACGCGATCACCGAGCGTCATGGCCTCTTCCTGATCGTGCGTGACATAAATGGTGGTGGTGTTGAGCCGCAGATGCAGTTTCTTGATTTCCGCCCGCGTTTCCACCCGCAGCTTGGCGTCGAGATTCGAGAGCGGTTCGTCGAAGAGAAAAGCCTTGGGGTTACGGACAATGGCCCGTCCGACCGCGACGCGCTGCCGCTGTCCGCCGGAGAGCGCCTTGGGTTTGCGGTTCAGGTAATCGGACAAACCGAGAATACCCGCCGCCTGGCGCACGCGCTCATCAATCTGCCGGCGGGTTAATTTCAGTTCGCGCCGCCGAAGTTGCAGGGAAAACGCCATGTTCTTGTACACCGTCATGTGCGGGTACAGGGCGTAATTCTGGAACACCATGGCGATATCGCGGTCTTTCGGGGCCACGTGGTTGATCACCCGGCCGTCGATGGCCAGAGTCCCCTCGGAGATTTCCTCCAGTCCCGCCACCATTCGCAGTGTAGTGGTTTTACCGCAGCCCGACGGGCCGACCAGCACGACGAATTCACGATCGTGGATCGCCAGCGAGATGTTGTTCACCGCGCGTACGCCGCCGGGATAAATCTTCGATACGTTGGAAAACTCCACTGTCGCCATGGCACTACCTTTTCTAAAACTTCTTGTGCAATATTCGCCTCGTTTTCCAATCCAGCCGGAGGTACGCACGGGGGCCTCGGGCCGATTGGCACAAATACCGGTTTAGTATCGGATCATGGCGGGAGAATTGCAACCAACCCGCGGTCTGTGGGCGATTTAATTTTCCGTTCCGCCGGATTGCAAAAGGCGCAGTTGCGCGCGGAGGAACTCCGCCGCCGCCGCGATATCCGCAACCGGGTCGGCGCCGGTTTCCCGCTCGATGGCCAGATATCCCTGGTAGCCGTTTTCCTTCAGCAGCCGTAAATAACGCGGCCAATCGACCCAGCCCTGGCCCAGCGGCGATTCCCGATCCACACCACCTTCCACCCGGGCGTCTTTGGCATGGGTATGCACGATGTATCGACCCAGCCGCCGGACGCCCTCGACCGGCTCGAATTCGCGGATCGCCGTTTCCTTATCATAAGGCGTTGGCGGTTTGCCGAACTTCTCAACCAGGCGCCCAACCGTGTGCAACAGAGCCGGCCAGAGAATGAGATTGGCGGGATCGTAGTTGACGCGCAGCCCCGGACTTTCCACGGCGCGCATCAATTTTTCCACTACGGCCGGCGGTTCCGGACCGGTTTCAACCGCCAGGCAGGCGCCGACCTTTTCGCCGTGCCGGGCAATGGCCCGGGCGCAATGCACAAACGAATCCCAGCGCGGCCCGTCGGCCGTGCGCGGCATAACGCCGATGTGCGCCTGCCAGATGCCCGGGCCGCCATTTTCCGCCATCAAATCAGCGGCCATTTCCAGGGTGCGCCGGGCATCGGCGATATTTTGATCGGCTTGCGAGACCTCGCCCAGATCGACCTCGCCGCCCCAGCGCGAGAGCGCTGAAATCACCAGCCCCCGCCGGCGCAGCAGCGCCCGCAACCGCTTGCGGCAAGCCGCGTCGCAGGTTGCCGGATTCCACATCCCTCCAGCCGAAAGATGAATCGCGGGGATATTCAATCGTTGGACGGTATGGAGGGATTCTTCGAAAGGCTGCCGCAAATTTCCCAGCATCAGTGAGATTTTCATCGACCAGAATCTCCGCCTGGAATCGCCAAGTGTCCAGCTAATACGGGGCGATCATAAACGGTCCATATATCACGGGCAATCCGTAGATATGCGGCGCCGCCGCGGCCACGCGGGGCCTGATCAGGTTCGCGGCTCGGACACCAGCGGCTCCGTAGCCGCCAGGGCGTGGGCCGCCTTAACCAGCGGCAGCCAATCGGACTTGGCCAGGGAAAAGGTTTTCTGCGCCTGTTCGAGTTCCAGGAAGTACTCGCGCAGCACCAGGATGTCCTTTTCTTTTTGGAAGAAGGCCTCCACGAGGCGCGGATCAAAATGTTTGCCGGCCTCTTTTTGAATCTCCTGGCAGGCGAATTCGTGGGAATGCGCCTCCTTGTAAACCCGCTTGGAGGTGATCGCGTCGTAAACGTCCGCCAGCGCCATAATGCGGCCGCACAAAGGTATCCGCTCGCCGGCCAGGCCCGCCGGGTAGCCCGTGCCGTCATATTTTTCGTGATGCGTGGCGGCGATGTCGCGGGCCATTTCCAGGAACTTCGCTTCCGGATAAAGCGTCAGCGCTTCATCCAGCGTGGCGGCCCCGATGACGACGTGGCGCTTCATGATTTCATATTCCGAAGCGTTGAGCTTGCCCGGCTTGAGAAGAATCGCGTCCGGAATCGCCACCTTGCCGATGTCGTGCAGCGGGCTGGTGTCGTAAAGCATCTGGACAAAATCGCCGGTGACCGCCGGGAAAAGGGTGGGGGATTGAGCGAGTTGTTCCGCCAGGATCCGCACATAATTGCGAACCCGTTCCAGGTGCATGCCGGTTTCACTGTCGCGCGACTCGGCCAGGCGGGCCAGGGCGAAAATCGTCACGTCGCGCGTCTCGAGCGAAAGCGTTCGCACGCCGGCCTTGATCCGCGCCGCCAGTTCCACGGGATGAAACGGCTTGGTGACAAAATCGTCCGCGCCCGCATCCATCCCCTGGGCGATGTCCACCGGGTCGTCCCGCGCGCTCAACATGATGATGTACACATAATGGCTGAAACGGCGTTCGCGAATCGCCCGGCACAACCGCAAACCGTCCATCGGTTCCATCATCCAGTCGGTGATCACCATGCGGACGTGGTTCTGGGTCAATTGTTCCAGCGCTTCGTCTCCACCGCCGGCGCACAGCACCGTGTGGCCGAGTCTTTCCAGCGCGCTCCGCAGCATTTCCCGCGCGATCGGATCATCGTCCACGACCAGAACATTCCGCAATTGCATCGGCGACGTCCTCCTTCACGAGAGACCCTTCCCGACTTCATGCTTTCTTGGCGCGATCCTCAATCCATTGTAGACATCGACCCATTTCCGTTTCCACCACCCCCAGCGCCTCCCGGACGCTCTCGGGCCGGCGGGATTCCTTGCAAAGTTCTTCCACCCGCCGGGCGGCCTGGCGAAGCGGCTGGGCGAAAAGATAAGCCGCTGTTCCCTTGATGCCATGCGCCGCGCGCGACGCCGCGTCCCACTCGCCGGCCGTGATGTGCGCGTGCAGGTTTTGAATTTCCGAGCGGCCCTGGGAAATGAATTTTTTGAGCAAATCCTCCGCGAACGCTGCGTCCTGGCAGTAGGACAACAATTGTTTGATGTCGATAGGCTCCGCCGCCAATGGATTCCCGGCGGGTGTCGGCCCCGGCGCGCCGGCGCCTTCGCCGCAAGTCGCCGGCGCCACGAGCCTTTCGATTTCCTCGATCAGCGCCCGCCGGTCCAGCGGCTTGGTCAGATAACCATCCATCCCCGTCGCCAGGCAGGCGTCGCGATCTCCCTGCGTGGCGTTGGCCGTCAGCGCAATAATCGGGATTCTTTCCGTGGCGCGTTCTTGTTGCGGGGTGGCGAAACGATTTCCCGCCGCCTCGCGCCGGCGAATTTCCCGGGCGGTGTCGAACCCGTTGAGAACCGGCATAAAACAATCCATCAATACCAGGGCGAACTTTTCTTTTTCCAGCGCCTCCAGGCATTCCCCTCCATGGGACACCACCCGGCATTGCACGCCGAGTCCCTGCAAAATTTCGCGGATCACGAACTGATTGATCGCGTTGTCTTCCGCCACCAGGACCGGAATATCTTTCAGGTCCGGCCGCAGTTGCATCCCGGAGGCGGTCGGAACCGCCGGAACGGGTTGCGTCTGGCCCGTATCCGCGGAGGGTGTGCCGTTGCCGACAATGTGCATGATCGCGTCGAAAAGCTGGGATTGCCGCACCGGCTTGTTTAACACACCGACGATGCCAAGCTCGCGCAGCTTTTGCGGCGGCGGTTCCGCACCGACGCGCGCCAGCAGCACCATCGCCGGGCATGGGAGTTCCGTTTGGGTATGAATCCGCCTGGCCAGTTCCAGCGCATCCGTTGCATCGGGTTGATGATCGATAAACAAAATATCCGCCGGCGCGCCGGCGCGCCGCATCTCGCCGAGCGTTTGCAGGCAGGCGTCCGCGGTCTCGGCCTGGCGGACGCGCACGCGCCAATAGGTCAACGGCTCCGTGATCCCCGCGCGGATCGCGGCGTTGGGAATCATCAGAACAACTTGCAACTTCCGGATCGCCTCCGGTATCGCCTGCTGATCCAGCCAGACGCTCTGGCGCCGGCCCAGTTTCACCGTGAACCGGAAACAACTGCCTCCCGAGAGCCACCGGGATTGACTCTCGCCGCCTGCGGGAGATTTCGCGGAGGAACAACAGCCGGGGAGAGAGCAACCGCTTCGGCCCGGTTGGCTCTCGAAGCTGATGGCGCCGCCCATCATCTCCACCAGTTGTTTGCATATCGCCAGGCCCAGGCCGGTGCCCCCGCCCCCCGTGTGTACCTGTGAGAAGGCCGTAAAAAGTCTCCGACCCTGCTCCGGCGATATCCCGATGCCGGTGTCGCACACCTCAAACTTCACCACCATGTCGTTTTCATTCGCCGAAACAAGAGCGGCTTGCACCGCCACTGTGCCGGCGGCGGTGAATTTGATCGCATTGTTGATCAGGTTAATCAGCACCTGCCGCAGCCGTACCGGATCGCCGCGCGCCAGCGAAGGCAATTCGGGCGCGATATGACAGATGAGGTCCAATCCCTTGGCCGTCGCCAATGGGGCGAGCATGGAAATAGTGTTTTCCGTCCAGGCGCGCAGGTCGAAATCCTGGACGTTCAACTCCATCCGCCCGGCCTCGATCTTGGAAAAGTCGAGAATGTCGTTGATCACGGACAAGAGAGTATCGGCGGAAGAATGGGCGATATGGACGTAGTTTTTCTGCCGCTGATCCAGCGGCGTCTCGCCGAGAATATCCAGCATGGCGAGCACCCCGTGCAGGGGCGTACGGATTTCATGGCTCATGTTGGCCAGAAACTGGCCCTTGGCTTTCGCGGCCTCTTCCGCGGCGAAGCGGGCCTTGACCAGATCGTTCTGCAGAAAATGCAATTTCGCTATGGTTTCCTGCCGCGCCAGGGCGTTTTGGTCGAACATTGCCGCCGTCGCCCAACCCATCGCGCCAAGCACCGCGATCACGGCCACCGCCGCCAGCCCCGCGGCTTCTCCGGGACCGACCAGGCGCAGATAGAACGCCTGGAGGGCCACCCCGACCAGCAGAGTCGGCGCCATAATGATCCCCGGCAGAAAATACCGCATCACCGTGCCGCCGGGCAAAGGACTCGCCAGACGCTTCACCAGTCCATAATCCCGCTGGATGCTCAGCAAACCCGTTGTCAGCAGAGTAAAAGCCAAGCCGGTGGGAATAGGCATGGGCATAAATCTGTCGATGGCGCCGGCGCTGGTTGGCTGGGAAAAGGCAAACAGATAACTGATCAGCCCGAAGACCGTGACCAGCCCCAGCATGAGGGTCAAACTCTGCATCA
This sequence comes from Planctomycetota bacterium, assembly GCA_021831565.1. GTDB lineage: Bacteria > Planctomycetota > Phycisphaerae > WQYP01 > WQYP01 > JAKBMM01. The sequence goes on along the minus strand of JAKBMM010000002.1, from coordinate 86,363 downwards.
GGAGTTGCTTTCTTCGCGGCCGCGGGAACAAACCGGCCAGCAGCGCCAGTCCGATTAGAACAAACGCCGTCGCGCTATCCGGCGCTATCCGATTGGGAGCAAAGGGAACACGATTGAGCCGGTTGGCGAACAGCCAGCGATCCACGTACAGCGGGGCGCCGGTCAGATAACGCCATTGGCGGACGCCGGCCAGCAACACCGTCGCCGAGCCGAGAATGGCTGCCACCGGGACGAGGCGGCGATTTTTTTCGGCCGGCTCCTCCAAAAACAACGCCGCGCCGCAGGCCAGGAACAGCAGCGCCGCCACGGGGTTCATCGGAACGCTGCCGGGAATTAAACTGATCAGCGTATTATTTTGAAGTGTCCATCCCAGCAGCACCAGCAGCGCGATCAGACAAACCGCCAGGGCGCACAGACTCGTTATGGACTGATATTCCCCAATGGCGGCCCATTCTCTAACTTTTTTACCCATGACAATACCTGAAACGCGCAACGCCAACGGATCGCCGGAAAAATACTCAACACCCTGTTCTGTCTGCTCTTGCGCGGCGACGATTCGGCCAGATAACGCTAATGGGCACTTCTTGCTGGGGCGGAATGGCCCGGTTGGCGAGAGCCAACTCCAAAAAATGCCCTGAATGGATTATCGGCTCTTTTTTGAGAATTGTGCCAGACTTTTTTTTAGGCAGTTAACGGCATACCCTGTTCGGCACGAACTTCCAGGCAGGCGGCAATGGCCTCGCGAATATTGGCCATGGCTTGTTCGCGGGTGGCCCCTTGGCTGACACAGCCCGGAATGGAGGGGCACTCAACCACCCAAACTCCATTTTCGTCGCGCTCTAATACCGTCAAAAACTTCATACCCGGTTATTGTAGCCAGGACGACGGCGGCGGCCAAACCGGTGATGCGAAGCGGTATCGCCGCCGAGGCGTCGTGAACATCGGAGAGAGGGAGCCTGCAACCGTTTTTCGCGCCGCCGTGAACGGTTACCCGCTCCCTTCGATAGGTGGACGGGTGGTATTTTCCGACATAGATTACAGGTAATTCCGATGGCTATGGGAGAAATTGAACCAGGAGAAAAACATGACGACAAGTGACGACCAACCCGCTTTTCGCATCGAAAAAGATTCGATCGGTCCGCTGGAGGTCCCGGCCGAGGCTTATTACGGGGTGCAGACCCTGCGGGCTTTACGGAACTTTCCTCTTTCCGGCAAGCCGCTGCCACCGGCGTTTATTCATGCGCACGCCCTGCTGAAAAAAGCCGCGGCCATCGCCAACCGTGAACTGGGCCTGCTGGATGAAAAACGGTCCCAGGCGATCGCCCGCGCGGCGGATGAAATCGCCGCGGGCGATCTGGCGGATCAGTTTCCCGTGGATGTCTACCAGACCGGTTCGGGCACCAGCACGAACATGAACCTCAATGAGGTAATCGCCAGCCGGGCCAATGAAATGCTCGGCGGCCGACGGGGCGATAAATCGCCGGTGCATCCGAACGATCACGTCAACATGGGTCAGTCCAGCAACGATACCATTCCCACGTCGTTGCACGTGGCGGCGCTGGCGCAAGGCCGGCGGGTTCTGCGGCCGGGGCTGGCGAAGCTGGAGGCGTCGCTGAACAAGAAGAGTCAGGAAACATGGAATATCATCAAAACCGGCCGGACGCACTTGCAGGACGCCACGCCGATCCGCATGGGACAGGAATTTCTGGGATTCGCCGGGCAGGTGGAACGCGCGCGGCGGCGCTGGGCGGCGGCGGAGAGCGAACTGGCCGAAGTGGCGCTGGGGGGCACCGCCGTGGGAACCGGCCTGAACACCCATCCGCGCTTCGCCGGGCGGGTGTGCGCGCTGTTGGCGCAATGGCTGGAGATTGAGATATATGAAAGCACGAATCATTTTCAGGCGCAGGCCACGCTGGACGCGGCGGCGTTCGCCTCCGGTGTTCTCAAAACCATCGCCATCAGCCTGACCAAGATCGCCAACGACCTTCGCTGGATGGGTTGCGGCCCCCGGGCGGGTTTGGGCGAAATTGAAATCCCTCCGGTGCAGCCGGGCAGTTCCATCATGCCCGGCAAGGTGAACCCCGTCATTGCGGAAAGCCTTTTGATGGTCTGCCAGAGGGTCATCGGCAACGATGCGACCATCACGGCGGCCGCGACCAGCGGCAATTTTGAATTAATCGTGGCGCTGCCGGTCGCGGCCGAGGCGCTGTTGGAATCCAGCACGCTCCTGGGCCGGGCGGCGGAGAATTTCGCCGTCCAATGCGTGGACGGCGTCCAGCCGACGCGGCGGGGGCCGCAACTGGTCGAAGCGGGGCTGATGCTGGCCACGGCGCTGGCGCCGGTGATCGGCTATGAACAGGCCGCGGCCATCGCCAAGGAAGCCGCCGCCACCGGAAAAACCATCCGCGAAGTGGCGGCGGTGAAAACCAGGCTCCCGCCGGAGCGGCTCGCGGAGCTGCTCGACCCGGCCGCGATGCTCGAATCATCTCCGGGCGATCAGGGCGACTCGGCCCAACGGTAGCCGACGCCCGGTTCGGTGAGAATATGGCGCGGTCGGCTGGGATCGGCTTCAATCTTCCGGCGAAGTTGATTAATATACACGCGAATATAATGCGTCTGTTCCGCGGCGTCCGGCCCCCATATTTCCCGCAGCAGGTACGAATGGGTCAGCACGCGCCCCGCGTGGCGCATCAGCAGACACAGCAGCCGGTATTCATGGCGCGTCAGATGCACGGGCCGATCGGCGAGCGTAACCCGGCGTTGCGCCACATCCAGCACCAGATCGCCCGCCTGGAAAACCGCCGGTTGCGCATGATCCACCGGCCGCCGGCGCCGCAACAGCGCGCGGAGCCGGGCGAGCAATTCCTGGATCGAAAACGGCTTGGTCAGGTAATCGTCCACCCCGGCGTCCAATACGGCGACTTTGTCGAATTCCTTTCCCCGCGCGGAAACCACAAGAATCGGTACGCTGGACCACTGGCGAATCTCGCGGGCCGTCGCCTCGCCGGCCATGTCGGGCAAACCCAAATCGAGAATGATCACGTCCGGAGATCGCGTGGCGGCCTGCAAAACACCGTCCTGGCCGGTGCGCGCCTCCACCACTTGATAGCCCCCGGCTTCCAGCGATACGCGAAGGACTTTTTGTATGGCCGGATCATCCTCAATAACCAGGATCACCGGCGCCAGGGTTGGATTCATGCGTTTGTCCCGGAATCTTCATTCTGGAGAATATCCCCGCCGTCCGCATACGTACAAGTTGGCGGCAGGGTAATGGTAAATTCCGCGCCGCCGCCCGGCCGGTTGTCGGCCGTGACGGATCCCGCGTGCATCTGAACGATGGCCCGCACCAGCGCCAATCCCAATCCCGCGCCGCGCCGACCGCGCGCCGCCGGAGCCCGAAAGAATTTTTCAAATATCCGCTCGCGCTGTTCGTCCGGCAGCCCCGGTCCCCGGTCGGCGACTTGAATCGTGGCCCCCCGCCCGGACGCGGCGGCGCTGATTTCCAGGGGAGTCTCCGGCGGCGTATGCTCCACGGCGTTCTCGATAAGATTCGTCAGCGCCTGCTCGAAGAGAAGCCCGTCCACTCGCAACAGGGGCATGTCCGCCGGGATCGCAATATGAATGTCTCGGCCGGCCACCCGGCGTTTGAGCCGGGCCAGGGCGGATGCCACCAGTTCGTTAAGCGGGAAAATTTCCAGCCGCGGTTGCACGGCTCCGGATTCCAGCCGGCTCATGTCGAGCAGGTTGGCGATCAGCCGCTCCATGCGCTCCGCCTCTTGCACAATGGCCGCGAGCATTTGCGCGCCGGCGGGCGAATCGCGATCCAGGCCGCCCTCCAGCAAGGCCGTCGCCGATCCGGTAATGACCGCCAGCGGCGTGCGCAGATCATGGGAAACACCCGAAAGAAGCGTGTTGCGGATGGATTCCGTCTCCACGCGTCGCCAGGCGCGGCGCGTCTCTTCGGCCAGATTCGCCCGCTCCAGGGCCAGCGCCGTCTGATTGGCGAAAGCCTCCATAAAGTGCCGGTGGTCGGGGTCGCAAAAGTGTTCGACCGCTTCACCGGTCAGCGCCAGCACCCCGCTGGTTTTCGGACCGATCCGCAGCGGTACGTACATTCCCGCGGCGGACGGCAAGGTGCAAGTGGTTCTGCCGGCGGGTTGATTGTGTTCAAAAACCCATTGGGCCACACTCATTTCTTTTTCATCCCCCGGCGCCGGGCCGGCGCCGGCCGCGACGACGAGTCCCGGCCGCCCCGGAGAGTCTGGGCCCGGCAGGAGCACCGCCGCGGCGCAGCGGAACATTTGCGAGATGTGGCGTACGGCGGTTTGCATGCTTTTTTCTTTTTCGCTCGTTCCGGCGAGGTCGCGCGACAGCGCCAGCAGAGCCGCGGTCCGCCGCTCGCGATGACGCGCGGCCTCGGACTGCCGGTGCAGGCGATCGGTCAGAGTGCTCAGCAGCAGCGCCGCGACCAGCATGACGGCGAAGGTGATGCCATATTGCGTGTCGCTGACGGCGAAACTGTAGTAGGGAGGAACAACGGTATAGTCAAACGCGGCCACGCTCAATACCGAAGCCAGCGCGGCCGGGCCGCGGCCGAACCGTATCGCCACCCACAAAACGCCCAGCAGATCGAGCATCAGCACGTTGCTGTTGGACAGATGCAGGCCATGATAAAGCCCCGCGCCGAGGATGGTTGCCAACGCCGTGATCGCCACGGCCCAGCCATAGCCGGCCGGTCGCGGGCGCGGCGCCCGGCCGGCGGGTCCCTCGGGAAGCACTGGTTCGGATGAATCTCTAATGATATATATGTCGATAGGCCCCGCCCGGCGGATCAACTGGTCCACCAGGGAGCGCTGGAAAGGCGCGCTCCGGCGGCGCAGCGGCTTGCCGACAATAATCCGGGCGACGTTTTTCCCGCGGGCGTAGGCGAGTATCTCCTGCGCCGGATCGTCGCCGCTGAGCGTAACCGCTTGCCCGCCGAGCTCTTCGGCCAGCCGCAGGGTGGCGAAGGCCCGTTCGCGGGCAGGGGCGGGCAGTCGCGCCGTTCCCGGCGTTTCGACATAGAGAGCGATCCAGTTCGTTCGAAACGCCATGGCCATGCGGCGCGCCGCGCGAACCAGCCGGGCGGAAAACGGGCTTGGACCGATGCACACCAGGATGCGTTCCGCCGCGGGCCACGATTCCGCGACCGCGTGTTGGCGCCGGAACGTTTCCATCTGCACGTCCACGCGATCCGCCAGGCGCCGCAGCGCGAGTTCCCGCAGCGCGGCGAGATTTCCCCGGTTGAAAAATTGCCGCGTCAGATAATCCACAGAGTGATGGGTGTATATTTTCCCCTCGGCGATCCGCTCAATAAGTTTTTCCGGGGATATATCAACAAGTTGGATATCGTCGGCCTGCTCCAGCACCCAGTCGGGCAGGGTCTCGCGCACCTTCACGCCGGAAACGCGCTCCACGATGTCCTGGACGGATTCCAAATGCTGGACGTTCAAGGTGGTCCATACATCCAGCCCCGCCCCGAGCAGTTCCAGAACGTCCTGATAACGCTTGGCGTGGCGCAGGCCCGGGGCGTTGGAATGCGCCAATTCGTCCACGCAAATCAGCGCCGGCCGGCGCGCCAGGGCGGCGTCCAGATCAAATTCCTTGAGCGTGACGCCTTTGTACTCGACCATTTTATAGGGCAGAATTCGCAGGCCCAGCAACAGCATCTCGGTGTCGGGACGAATGTGCGGCTCGGCGTACCCGATCAGGACGTCTTGCCCCTGCTCGGCCTGCCGCCGCGCTTCTTCCAGCATGGCGTAGGTTTTGCCCACACCGGGGGCGGCGCCGAAAAACACTTTGAGTTTTCCGCGTTTTTTTTTCGCTTCCTCGGCGTTGATCCGGTCCAGAAGAGCATCGGGATCCGGACGCATCTGATCCATGGGACACCCCTGGTATTTTATACTCCCGATCCGTGGTCTCCGCCGGGCGCACCCCGCGACGCGGGCCGCCGCGGCGGCCCGGCTTGGCGCCGGACGCTTTCGTAACGCGCCGGGGTCAGGGACCGGTCAGACCAAGCCAGGCGTCGAATTGCCGCAAATTGAGGCTGGACAAATCCGCCGCGACGTAGTCCGCCCATTGGCGGACGGCTGGCAGGGAACTGCTGGTAGCCAGGCCGAGCACGCGCAGACCGGCGGCGCGCGCGGCGGCGGCGCCGCCGGCCGTGTCTTCAATAACCAGACTCATATTTTTCTCGATCGGTACGCGGGCGGCATTCCTTAAACGCTCCCACGCCAGAGAATAGCCTTCCGGGTCGGGTTTGCACCGGCGCACGTCCTCAATGGCCACAATCACCGGAAAATGGCGGGCCAGATCGAAAGCCCGCAGCAGGTCCTCGATTTCACTTCGCCGGGCGCCGCTGCAAATACCGCAGGGCACCCGCCGCCGCGCCAGATGCGCCAGCAGCCGGCGAACGCCCGGAAGGGGAGCGGCCAATTCCGCCAGCCGGCTGTCCATGATCCGGTCTTTCACGCGGCAGAGCTCTTCGATCAGCGGTGGGCCGGCCGCCGCGCCGGCATCCTGGAGCATCCGCTGGAAGCCTTCGTGATTTCCATACACCACGTAGCGCGAAAAGTAGATCTGGGGCGTCAGTTCGATGCGCGTGCCGATCCGCGGCGCCAGCTCCGCCAGCGCCTGGTTGTGGGCCGCCAGGTGCAGGTTTTCGGTGTCGGCCACCACACCGTCGAAATCAAAAATCACACAACCGCCGGTCATCATATTCCGCATCTTCGCCGTCGATAGAACATAATTCTACGGAACATGGCCGACCGGGAAAATTGATAGGCAAACAGCCGCCGGAGATGCTCCAGATAGCGGAACTGTTCCCGCAAGGTCAACTTGCTTGTTCCGTGGGTGCGGTTGCGAAACACGATGGGCGTTTCCACCACGCGCGACACGCGACATTTGACCAGCAGTTCCAATCCAATTTTGTAGCCGACGGGATTGAGTTCATCGGCGTTCCGCCAGGTTTGGCGCGCCAAGGCGAAAAAGCCGGCCATGGGATCTTTGACGCCGCCGCAGAACGGCCGGCACAATAAAGTGGCCAGGGCGCTGTTGAGCCGGCGAAATACGCTCCATTTTTCGGTTCGCCCGCCGGCGACATAACGCGACCCGATCACGAAATCCGCCGTGCCGGCCAGCAAGGGATCGATCAAGCCGGGAGCGGCTTCGGGCGGATGGCTCAGGTCCGCGTCCATGACCAGTAAATATTCATGGCTCGCCAGTGCAAAACCGGCGAGCACCGCGGAGGAAAGACCGCGCTGTTCTTTGCGAATCAAATACCGCATTTGCGGCCATTGGCGAACGAGAGTCTCCAGCACCTGCGGCGTGGAATCCGGTGAATTGTCGTCGATAACAATGATTTCCCACTTCCATCCGCGGGCGTGAAAAGCCTGGGCGATCAGCGGAACCAGTCGCGGCAGATTCTCCGCCTCGCCATAAGTCGGAACAATTACGCTTACGCTCACGCGACAAGAATTCATGATTGCCAGTATAACCGCGTCAACGGATAATTTGACAGTTTCCCGCAATAGCCATGGTGAGAGAAAATAGAGCTTTGGCAACGGTGCGGCGGTGAGAATCGATGCGCAACTTCCTGCTGGATAACCTGGCCATCCTTGTGCCGAGCCTGCTCCTGCTACTGGCGGCCGCACTGTTTTCGTGCGCGGAAACCGTCTTGTTCTCCCTTACCCGCCACGATCTGTATCTGTTTCGCCGCAGCGGCAAACGACGCCAGGTGCTGGTGGCGGCGCTGCGCGAGAAGAGCCGTTCGCTGTTGACCATCATTCTTCTGCTGAACATGCTCTGCACCACGCTGGTATTCATTTTCAGCGCGCTGCTGCTGGAGCGCCTGGCGCGGCGGATCGGGGAAGGCGCGGTTCTGGCCCTTTCCCTGGCGCCGGTATTGATTGTGGCTTATTTCGGCGAGGTGCTTCCGAAGATGCTCGGCCGCAATTTCAACCGCCGCCTGGCGCCGCTGCTGGCGCTGCCGCTGGCGGGTCTGGTGCGCGGGCTTCATCCCGTGGCGGAGGCTCTGGAAAGACTGGTGATCCGGCCCGCCGGGCGGCTCTTGGCGCCGCCGGGCGCTGCCGGCGCAATCAGCGCTCCGGAATTACGCGAATTTTTACGCATGTCCCAGCAGCAGGGCGTGATCGACGCCGGCGAAGGCCAGCTTTTGCAGCAGGTGTTGCGCCTGAAGGACATCCTGGTGCGGCAAATCATGGTCCCGCGCGTCAACATGACCTGCTTTGACATCCAGCAGCCGATGACGGAACTGCGCGAGCTGTTTCAACGAACCCATCGGTCCAAGATTCCGGTTTACGAACGCCAGGTGGACAGCATACTGGGCGTCATTTACGCCAAAACCTTTCTGCTGGAAAAGCCAGCGACTTCGGCCGCGCTGCGGACATTGCTCAAACCGGCGCCGTTCGCGCCGGAACTGCAAACTGTGGATCGGCTGCTGGGCTCATTCCGTGCAAATCACACCCAGATGGCGATGGTGGTCGATGAATACGGCGGCATAGCGGGCCTGGTGTCGCTGGAAGACGTGGTGGAGCAACTGATCGGGGAAATTTATGAACCGCACGACGTGGTTACCGATGTCATGTCGCCGGTAGGACCGGACGAATGGTTGGCCGCGGGCAACGTGTCGCTGCTGGATTGCGCCGAATTGCTCCGCGAGCGCGTCCCGACGACACGGGTGGCCACGGTCGGCGGACTGATTTACGCGGAATTGGGCCGCATTCCCCGGCCCGGCGACTGCGTGCGTTTGCCGCACGTTCAGTTGACCGTCCAGTCCATGCGCGGCCCGCGGGTGGAGCAGGTTCGTATTCGCCTCACCCACCTTCCTTCCGTCGGCTCTCCAGGAGGGACTTAGAACCTGTCGACCGGTGCGGTCGCGCTGCGAATGGTTTGTCGGAACGGATCATGAACATATTGACGCTGAAAATAATAGAAATGGCTGGCCGCGTAATGGCCGCGATCACGGCGGGTATGTCGCCGGCATCGCTGGCGTGGTTGACGCTGGCCGTGCTCGGATTGGTCGGTTCGATCTTTTTCAGCGGTCTGGAAACCGGATTCTATATGTTGTCCCGGCCGCGGCTGGAAATTCGCTGCTGGAAAAAAGACCCGGCGGCATTGCGTCTGGCCGGCTGGCTCAAGCGCCCGGCCGGCGTGATCGCCGGCCTTTTGATCTGGCAGAATATATGCAATTTCAGTCTTTCGGCGGCCATCGCCGCGCTCCTGCAGCAGCGGCACGTAGGCAGCGCGGCGCAGGCGCTAAGAGCCGCCGCGGTGGCGCTGCCTCTCCTGCTGATCTTCGGTGAAATTATTCCCAAGGATCTTTTCTTGACGCACGCCGATCGCTGGATGTACCGCCTGGTTCGTCCTTTGCAATGGGCTTTGGCCGTCATTACCGTGCTTCCCCTGCTGCCTCTGCTGCGGGGGCTGGACTGGCTTACGCGCCGGATGTTCCGTTCCCATCCGAATGAAAATATCGCCACGCCGCCGCGACTCCTGGCGTTCGCGGAGGAATCCACCGCCGGCGGCTTCATCAGCGACACCCAGCACGACCTGATCCGCCGCGGACTGCGCATGGCGCATGTGACGGTGGGCGATGTGATGGTGGAGTGGAACCGGGTCATCGGACTGCCGGTGGGAATCAGCCGCAAGGGTTTCGAGGCGCTGGTGCGGCGTTACCACGTGTCGCGCCTGGCGGTGTTGGGGCGCAGCGCCGAAGATGTTCTGGGAATTGTCAACGTCGTCGACGCATTGGGCGATCCCGGGCCGCCGGATTTGCTGCGCCATCTCCAGCCCGCCATGACGCTTCTGCCCGAGCAGTCGGTGCGCTCGGCCATCAAGCTCCTGCAGGCCGCCCGCCACACCATTGCCCTGGTGGTGAATCGCCAGGGGCGGGTCATTGGCCTGGCGACCATGAAGGACCTGGTCGAGGAACTTCTTGGCGATTTGAAATAAACTCGCCAACGTTGATAATACAATCACGTTTAGATTTACTCTTATGTCCCTTATGGAGGATTTTACCAATGCCCAACATCCATGCCATTCTCAACCAACACATCCGCCGCCTGGCCCGGCGTGAAATCAACGCCATGACCCGATCGACGCGGCATCTGACCGCACAATATCGGCGGGATATCGCCGCACTCAAGCGGCGGGTGGCGGGGATGTCCAAGACCGTCACGTTTCTGGATCGCCAGGAAAAGAAGCGACTGGGCCGGCCGCCGGAGCCCGAGACAGTGGAAGGCGTGCGTTTCCGGGCGGACGGACTGCGTTCGCACCGCAAGAAACTCGGCGTATCCGCGGCGGACTATGGAAAACTGGTTGGAGTGAGCGACCTTACGATCTATAATTGGGAAACAGGCAAGACGCGACCCCGGCAGGCGCAATTCGCCAAGTACCTCGCGGTGCGCGGGATCGGAAAGAGAGAGGCCCAAAGGCGGCTCGAATCGCTTTAAGAGGCCTATCTGGATAGGCTCTATTGCGCGAGCGCTGGATTGTCCGTAAGTGCTTATTTTGCGAAGTGCTCTGACCCATTGGATTGCTGTTTTCGATCCCCTAAAGGCCCCTTCGGATAAAAAGTAGCGCTGCCGTACTTAAGTCTTCGGGAAAAAAATGTCCAAGTACATGGTTTCGTTTTCCCGGCAAGCGACAAGGCCTTGAAAAGAAGGAGATTCCCATCATGCCCGGCATGACCATGACGGAAAAAATAATCGCCAGACACGCCGGCCGCGCCCAGGTTCGGCCCGGGGAAAACGTGTGGGTCGATGTGGATGTTCTGATGACCCACGACGTATGCGGACCGGGAACCATTGGTATTTTTCACGAAAAATTCGGACGCGCCGCGAAAGTGTGGGATAAGAAGCGGGTGGTGATCATCCCCGATCATTACATTTTCACCGCCGATGAGAAATGTCACCGAAACGTGCAGATTTTGCGTGATTTCGTTCGTGAGCAGGCTCTGGAGTACTATTACGATCCGGAATTCGTCAAAAACGAACCGGGTATGCCCAATCCCTATATTGATCCGACCCAGACTCATTATCGGGGTGTTTGTCACAAGGTTCTGCCGGAAGAAGGACACGTGCGGCCAGGGGAAATTCTTCTCGGCACCGACAGCCACACATGCACCGCCGGCGCCTTCGGACAATTTGCCACAGGCGTCGGCAACACCGACGCCGCTTTCACCTTGGGTACCGGCAAGACGTGGCTCAAGGTTCCGCCGACAATGAAATTCGTCTTCCACGGTCAGATTCCTCCTTATCTGACCGCCAAAGACATGATCCTCGCCGTCATTGGCGAGATCGGCGTGGCCGGCGCCACCTACAAAACCATGTACTTTACCGGAGACGCCATTCGTTCGCTGACGCTGGAAGACCGCATGACGCTGACCAACATGGCCATTGAGGCGGGCGGTAAGAACGGCATCTGCGACGTGGATGAAAAAACGCTCCAATACGTTCGCCACCGCAGCCGCAACCAGTCCTGGGATGTTTTCGAGGACGACAAAAACGCCGAATACTGTTATCAAAAGCAATGGGACCTGGCCGCGCTGGAACCGCTGGTGGCCAAGCCGCACTCGCCGGATAACAAGGATACGGCCGGAAACTGCCGGCATGTGCGGATTGACCAGGCGTACATCGGCAGTTGCACGGGCGGCAAGATCACCGACATGATTTTCGCCGCCGGTATTCTCAAGGGTCACCGGGTAAAAGTTCCCACCTACGTGGTTCCCGGCTCCACCGAAGTGCATGCCGACATGAGACGGCTCAATCTCGCCGGCGCCGCGCGGGGTCCGAATGAAAAAAGCATCGAGGAGGTTCTGCGGGAGGCCGGTTGCCGCGTCGGTCCCAGCGGCTGCAGCGCGTGTCTGGGCGGCCCACCGGACACTTTCGGCCGGCTTCAATCCGGTGCGGTGTGCATCAGCACCACCAATCGCAATTTTCCCGGCCGCATGGGCAGCATGGCCGCCGCGGTGTACCTGGCCAGCCCGCTGACGGTGGCGGCCAGCGCCCTGACCGGCCACATTACCGATCCGCGCGAATTTGTCCTCCAGCCGATTCCCACCGGTACGGCCGGGGCGCGCTAAGAGCCTGCCGGCCGGGGCGGGCGGCTGGTTACTCGTAACGCAGCGCTGCGACCGGATCCCGCGCTGCGGCAATAAAAGCGGGGATCAGCGCGCCGAGAAGCCCCGCGGCGATCGCCAGAATCACGATGGCGGCCGCGGCGTGGGGATCGACCTGATCTGGTATACGCGAAAATATATAAATACGTCTGTTCCAGATGGAAATGCCGAAAATCCGCCAGAGAATATCGTCATGAATCCAGTTGTCGTTGCGGACGAACGCCACGCCGCTGGCCAGCCCCAGCAGCGCCCCGGCGGCGCTGATCAACATGCCGTAGAGAACGAAAATGCCGCCCACGCCGAATTCGCTGCCGCCGATGGCCTTGATGATGCCGATGTCGCGGGTCTTGTCGCGCACGATCATGTAAAAAATTAGAAATATCACGATGACCACAACCAGGCTCATCAGTCCCAGGAGAAACGTGATCAGATCGCGTTCCTTATCCACCGCATGGATGAATTCGGCCTGCATCTGATCCCATGTTTTCACCTGCAGGCCCGCCATGGCCATCTCCGGGTGCAGTCGCTCGAAGCGGGCCACCACGGCGGCGATGGCGTTGCGGGCGGCGCGCACGGTCCGGGGATTCGAGTCGTCATGGATGCGAATCTGAATCTGGCTGCAGTGCGCGGGCCGGAAACCCCCGTTGAGCAGTTCCTGCTTTTGCATGAAGGCCATTTTTTGAACGACCCGGAAGGGCGCGTAGACGGTTTTCGAATCGACCGAAAACACCTTGGTGTCGGAATCGTCGACGATCAGAAAACGGCGGCTTTGCGGCATGGCCAGCGTACCCTTGATGGTCACCGGCACCACCGTGAGAATCGCCGGGGCGAAGCGCACGTACGCGGGACGATGGTAGTGGCCGAAACGATTGCGCCGGTAAAGCCCGATGTCCACACCGACAATGCAGCCGTTTTTCGGCATCGCCGCGACGGTTCCATAGCGATCCACGGCCCGCGGCGGCGGGCGCAAAGAGGGAACGGCCGGCACCAGCGCCTGGATGAGCGCCCGGCGATTCATCAATCGCACGCCGCGGGGAAGCTGCTTGACGAATCGCAGATCCCGGTAGGCGCGGTTGAATGAATAGATGGACTGCCGGTAATCTTCGCGGGCGATGACCTGCCAGTGGCGGCGCAGAGAGGCGAACCAGGCGGAAGATGGAATCGGCTTAAGAGCCAGATAGGCCCGCCGCTTTTTTCGTTCGACGGCCAGCGCCGCAACCAGCCGCTTGTGCGCTTCGGCCAGCAGCGCGGCGCGGGTGACGGGAAAGCCGATTCCGTCCAAGTCTTTTACCGCCTCCAAGGGCGCCTGGTGCTGCCAGAAGAGGCTTTTTCCGAACGCGCTGCACCGCGTTTTTCCCGCTGGATGGATCCCCACGATTTCCACGCCCTTATCCGCCTGGAACTCCGGCAGATTCAGCAGGCCGTAGGCGGTGATCACCGGGGTGCTGGCCGCCACCTGCGGCAATTCGCCGATTTTCTTCTCCAGTTGGCGGTAATAGGGAAAACCGGCCATGTTTCGACTTTGAATAACCACATCGCCCATCAGGCCGCGGCCGGCGTTGCGCACGCGGTTCACAAAGCCGGTCATAATGCTGTTGACGACGATGAGCATCAGTACGCACAGCCACACGGCCAAAATGGGGAAAACCACAATCCCCTTGCGGGTGAGATAGCGGAAACAGAGAAATAGCTTATACATGCAATAATCTATATTTCTAAGATAGCCGAGCCATCCACCATTTTCCAAAAGAGCCGGAACTCCATCTCCGCCGATTGTAGCGGGATCGCCCGGGGCGGGCGAGTCGATCCAATCCGGTCGATCCAATCCGGCTGGACCGGTGTGGGCGCATGGCGGATTCGGCTCGGTGGCGACTGGATGGTTCATGGCCGTTGCGATCAGGGGGAACCACGAAAACACTATGTTTACACCCGCCGGCTCGGGGACGCGGGCTTTGGCGTTATATCATCCCGGCCCCGCATCGCCGCCGGTTCATAATATGCCGTGGAATCTTCGACTCTAATCGGTGCGCGGGAGGGGTTCCTCCTGGCGGTAATTCAAGGCTAACAGCCCGAATTGCTGCACCATGCCCGATCCAAACAACATCATGCAGGCAATGACCAGCAGGAACAACCACATGGTTCCCACGCCAAACCAGCCGGCGCCCAAGCTTGGGAAAAAAGCCTCTGAGACCATGCTGACCACGGCGAATCCCGCGCCGACAAGCATAAGCATGGCGCCGCCGGCCATCGCCCGCGCCGCGCAATTAAGCCGGGGGTGGAAGTGGTCTTTCGTCTCGCCCAGGGCCAGCGCCGCCGCAACCGCCGCCGCGGTGGCGCCCAGACTGAACGTCAACGATAGCCAAGGGGAATAAGCGCCGGCCACGGAAAAAATATTCCGGATCCCGTTATCAAAGAAGCTGCCAAGGGCCGGAAGAGACCACAGCACTACGGCGGCGGACGCGGTCATGGTTTGCCAGCGTTGCAGGAACGCCGCCTGGGGATTGAGCGTCCGGGCGCGGAGCACCGCATAAAGGGCGGCCAGACTCAACAAGCCCAGGGTCGGCAGAAATACCAGGCTGAATCCGACACGATATTGGCACAGGATGGCGAGCGTCATCAGCCCCAGCACACTAAGGCTGATGCCAAACACAAGCTTGGCGCGGGTCCCCGGGCGCAGGAATGGCAGCAGAATCATGCCGATCATGGCGGAAAGCACTTGCCAGTTACGCAACAAGACCGGCAGGTTGTAGACCGGCGAACCAATCTTGAGATTCGTCCACCAGTTGGCGGCGGCGCCCTGGATGGGCATGTAAAACGTCGCGGCCAGGAGCAGCAGACATCCCGCCTCCGCCAGGGTGAGATTCCCCCACGAGATCACGCGCGGTAAAGGGGTCGAGAACTTTCGGGGGAACACTTCGCGGGCCGGTTTGCTTGCCGGCGCAACATAACTGTTGTTCAATCGGATCGACGTTGCTGCAAGTTCCGGCGTGCGATTCGCGCGATTGACGTCCTGCGGAATCAAAGTACCGCGTCCGGAGGTTTTGGGATCGGGGACGGTGATCTGGGACATGGGTATCTCCGTTTTTTCCGAGGCGGCGCGCCGCTTCGGCGGCGTCTTCCCCGCACGTTCTATCGGCGAATCATGGGCGCGAGCTTGGAACGACATGCGCATTTTTCTTTTCCTTCCGATAATCGTGCGGCGCTCGACCCTTGCTTGTTTTTCAAATGTTTTTCGGACGATCGAGCGCCCTCGTACCAAGACGGCGGCGCCGGTGTAAACTATGCGTCGTGCTGCGCGAATTGCACATCTCCAATCTGGCGATTATCGCCGATGTCCATATCGAGTTGGACGCGGGGCTTACCTGCTTTACCGGACAGACCGGCGCCGGCAAGTCGCTGGTGATCGGCGCGCTGGAACTGCTGCTGGCGCTTCGTTCCCCGGGAAATATGCTCCGCGCCGGCGCCGTGGAGGGCCGGGTCACGGGCGTATTTCACATTGCCGCCCCCCGCCTGCGCCAGGAGTTGGCGGCCCTCACCGACCTGCCCCTGGCCGATGAACCTGAAATGATTCTCGTTCGCCGCCTGCATAAAAGCGGGCGCACGTCGGCGTCGCTTAACGGCCATCCGTTGACGGGAACCATGCTCAAGGCGCTGGGCGAAGCGTTGGCCGACATCCATGGCCGGCACGACGCACAGTTTCTGCTCCAACCGGGCAACCAACTGGCGGTGCTCGACGAATTTGGGGGCGCGGCGGCGGAAGCGGAACAGTTCCGCCGGTTGCACCAGCAGCGGCGCGATCTCCTGGATCGCAAGCGCAAGGGAGAGACGTCGCAAACACTTCGCCGCCAGCAACTGGAACTTTACGAATTCCAGATCGGTGAAATCGATCAGGCCGATTTCCAACCCGACGAACAGGAACAGCTCGAAAACCGCCACAAGTTGCTGGCCAATGCGGAAAAGATCAAACGGCAGGCGGGGGCGGCTTATGAAGCGCTTTATGAGGACGAGGGCGCAGTCGTCGAACGGATTAAAACCATCACGGCGGTTCTGCTCGAAATCGCCGAACTCAATCCCGACTTGGCGGCCATCGCGACGCAGGTACGCGACGCGGCGGTATCGCTGGACGATGCGGCCTTCGCTCTCCGCCGCACCCGTGACCGGCTTGAACTGGATCCCGACGAACTCGCCAACGTACGCGAACGCCTGAATCTGCTGCACCGGCTTATCAACAAATATGTTGGCGCCGGCGGCTCGCTCTCTCAACTGCTGGAGTATCGCCGGCAAATCGGCCGGGACATGGCAAGTTTGCTCGCGGCCGATCATGACTCCGCCTCATGCAACGCCCGTCTGGCCGACGGGAACGAACAGTTGACTAAAATCGGTCAAGAATTGTCTAAAAAGCGCCGGGCGGCGGCCCAAAAACTCGTGCCGCTGGTACACGGGCAACTGATCGATTTGGGAATGAAAGACGCCCGCTTCGCCGTGGAATTGCAGCCGATCGCAGCGGAGACTCCGGACCACGTCGGACCAGCCGATCCCGGCGCGTCGCCGGCGGATTCATTCCCCTCGCCCCAGGGTCTGGAAACGGTTGAGTTCATGATCGCGCCCAACCCGGGTCAAGAGGCGCGCCCGCTGCGGAAAATAGCCAGCGGGGGTGAACTTTCACGCGTGATGCTGGCGCTCAAGTCCATTCTGGCCGCCTCGGACCGCGTGAGCGTGCTGGTATTTGATGAAATCGATGCCAATGTCGGCGGACGCATGGGAACTCTTATCGGTGAAAAACTCCGGAGACTTGCGGCGCATCATCAGGTGCTCTGCATCACGCATTTGCCCCAGATAGCAGCTTTCGCCGACCAGCATATCAGCATCCATAAGAGCGTTCGGGACGGAGAAAGCTTTACCTCAATAACGATGTTAGAGGGCGAGACGCGGGTTCGCGAATTGGCTGAAATGACCACCGGTAAAAACGTCACCGACACCGCGCTGGCACAGGCCAAAGAGTTACTCGCGCTGGCATCGCGGAATGCGGCAGACGGCAAGGAGTCCGCTGGTAAAACTCGGCGTATCCCCGGAAAATCAGCGGTGCGGAATGAAAAAAACAGGTGAATGTCCTTTTTTTTGCCATCCGATTGACTTTTTAGGACATTTGTTTTATAGTGGGTAATAATGCGACACAATGGTTGTATGAAGGGCATGATATGAAACTCACCGTCCGCGATGCCGCTCGACTACTTAATGTATCGGAAAAAAGCGTGTACCGCTGGATTAAGCAGGGGATCATTCCCGCCTACCAGGTTAACGAGCAATACCGATTCAACCGGGCTGAGCTGCTTGAGTGGTCCACCTCACGAAAAATTCATGTTTCCCCGGAAATCTTCCTTGAACCGGAGGGAGGTGAAACGCCGGCGCCATCGCTAACCGATGCGCTGCGCGATGGCGGCATCTACTACCGGATCAGCGGCGTCGATAAAAGTTCCGTGCTGCGCAGCGTGGTGGAAATCATGCGGCTGCCGGAGGAAGTGGACCGCGAATTTCTCTATCAGGTGTTGCTGGCCCGGGAAGCTCTCGGCTCGACCGGCATTGGAGAAGGAATCGCGATTCCGCATGTCCGCAATCCCATCGTGTTGCACCTGTCCGGTCCCATGATCGTGCTGTGTTTCCTGGAAAAGCCCGTGGACTTTGGGGCACTCGACGGGCAGCCGGTAAGTACTCTCTTTACGCTTATCAGTCCCACTGTGCGGGCGCATCTGCAATTGCTTTCGCGGCTGGGTTTTGTCCTGCGTGATCCGGGATTCAAGAAGGTCGTGCTGGAGCAGGCCGCCCGGGAAGAGGTTCTGGAATCCCTGCGACGGGCGGAGTCCGGTATTTTGACGACAGGGCAAGGTCCTGCGGCGGCCCATGGCAACTCACCGGGGCAAGGCGAGTGATGTGGCTGACCATGACATTGCTGGGCGCGGGCGGCTTTGCCGCCAGCGGCCTGATAGGTATGGTGGGCAATCGCCGCCGCAATTGGGGACATTGGCTTTCGGTGTTGGTGGCCGTCCTGGCCGCGCTGTGCGGCCTCACGGCCGCTATGGCCATACTGCTTGGCGCCCCGGTTGAATCTCTGGCCGGTCCCGGACCGGCGCCGGTCATGACCACCAACCTCCGGCTTGATCCGCTGGCGGCATTTTTTCTGGTCCCCATTTTTCTTATCGGCGGCCTATGTTCGCTCTATGGCATCGGTTACTGGAAACAAAGTCATCATCCCCGGACCGGCCGGAAACTGCGATTCTGGTACGGAATACTCATTTCCAGCATGGCGATGATTACGTTGAGCAACAACGGCATTTGCTTTCTGTTTGCGTGGGAACTCATGGCGATCAGCACGTTTTTCCTTATAGCCACGGAAGACTTCAAGCCCGACTCCCGCCAGGCCGCCTGGGTTTATCTGGCGGCGGCACACATAAGCACCTTGCTGCTGTTCGCCTTTTTTGCCTTGCTGCGTATGGCGTCGGGATCATTTCTTCTGCGTCCGCTTTCGCCGGAACAGGCCGGTATGGGATTGCAGACGGCGTTATTTCTACTGGCCCTGGGGGCCTTCGGCGTTAAGGCCGGCATGGTGCCGCTGCATTTCTGGCTGCCCGAAGCCCACGCGAACGCTCCGAGTCATGTATCCGCAACGTTATCGGGAACCACAATTAAGATGGGCATTTTCGGGCTGCTGCGCGTGTTGCCGCTGCTTCCGGCCAGACCGCTCGGCTGGGGCATTCTGGTTATGACGCTCGGCGCACTTAGCGCATTTCTCGGTGTGTTATGGGCGATCGGTCAGCACGATCTGAAAAAACTCCTGGCGTATCACAGTGTGGAAAACATCGGAATCATCCTGTTGGGACTGGGACTGGCGCTGATCGGCGAGGCAAAACATCAGCCGATATGGATCATCCTGGGAATGGCCGGATGTCTTCTGCACGTCTGGAATCACGGATTGTTCAAGTCGCTTTTGTTCCTTTCCGCGGGCAGTGTCATCCATGCCGCCGGAACGCGGAAAATCGATCGGCTCGGCGGGCTGGCCCAATCCATGCCGCTTACTTCCAACCTGTTTTTGCTCGGAGCCATCGCCATCTGCGGCCTGCCGCCGCTGAATGGATTTGTCAGTGAACTTTTCATTTACGTGGGGCTTCTGCGAACAATGACCGTGCTGCCGATACTGGCTCTGGCTGCCGGAGTGCTGGCCATGGTCGGGGCGCTGGCGGCGGCGTGCTTCACCAAGGTCTGCGGCGCGGTCTTTCTTGGAACAGCCCGCACCAAGCTGCGCCGGGTGCGCGAAGCCGGCCCGGCGTTTTGGCTGCCGATGATGATTCTCGCCGGCGGATGTCTGTTGATCGGAATGGCGCCCACGCTGGTGGCAACGCCGTTGAACCGAACCACCAGCGCCTGGGCCCACCGGGGACTGCCGGCGCTGGTTGCGCTGACTCCGCTAACCGCCTTGACCATAATGAATCTGTCTCTGGCCGCGGTCCTCCTGGTCGCTTTCCTTCTCCGGCGGTTCCTGGCGCGCCAGGCGCGGACCCAACCGACGTGGAATTGCGGTTACGCCGGGTCTTCCAGCCGTATGCAGTACACCGCCTCCTCCCTGGCACAAATGCTGCTGGGTACATTGCGGCCGCTGCTGCGCATGCGCCGTCGCGAACCGCGGCTATCGGGCCTCTTTGCCGGTCCCGGTCAATTCCATTCGCATGTGGATGATCCGGTCCTGAAAAACGTTCTGGAACCCGGGTGGCGGCGTTTGCGATCCGTGCTGGCCAATGGCCGCGTGTTCCAGCGGGGCAACGTTCAGAGCTATCTTTTTTATATGCTTTTGATGTTACTTTTTCTGCTTCTGATTACGCTCCCGTTGGGAGCGCTCTGGAAGATCCTGTTTTAACCGATCCCGGCGTGCCGGGATGGAGTCGTCTGGAGTCGTTGTTGATGACCATGTTTCTTCTGATTCTCGCCGCTCTATTGATCGCTGGAAGCGGCTTGCCTTCGCTGGTGTCCGGCCGGCGCAGCGCGCGCGGGCCGGTACTATCGATGGCCATCCATGTGCTGGCCAGCGCCCTCGGCATCGCGGTACTGTTGCGCCATGATCTAGCGGCGGCCGCTCCGTTGCATTGGGCCACGACATACCGCTTTCCGATCGGCAAGCCCGCCTTGCAACTGGATGACTTAAGCGCCTGGTTTTTACTTCCCATTTTTCTGATTTCCGCCCTGGGGTCCGTCTATGGCCTGGGCTATTGGCCGCAGCGGCGGCATCCCGCGGATGGACGCAAACTCCGTTTATTCTGGGGAATCACGACCGCCGGAATGATCCTGGTGGTTCTCGCCGCCAACAGCGTGGAATTCCTCATCGCCTGGGAAATCATGGCGATGGCGGGCTACTTTCTTCTGATAACCGAGGACCGTCGGCCGCAAGTGCAACAGGCGGGATGGGTCTACCTCATCGCCACCCATATTGCCACACTCTGTCTGATCGCCTTTTTCGTATTGCTCCGAGTCGGGTCCGGTTCGCTAAATCTCTGGCCGACCGGCCTGACGCACCTGCCGAGAGCGATGCTGGCGGCTCTGTTTATTCTGGGGCTGGTGGGATTTGGCTGCAAGGCCGGTCTGGTCCCGCTGCATGTCTGGCTGCCGGGGGCGCACGCCAATGCCCCTAGCCACGTATCGGCGCTGTTTTCCGGTGTGCTGCTGAACATGGGCGTTTACGGCATCGTGCGGGTGGCCGCCATCGCGGGTCATCCACCGATCTGGTGGGGAGCGGTGCTGCTCAGTTGTGGAATGCTCTCGGCTTTCCTGGGAATTGTATGGGCCTGTGCGCAGAGGGACTGCAAGCGGCTTCTGGCCTACAGCAGCATTGAAAATATCGGCATTCTCATGACGGGTCTGGGGCTGGCCGTGTTGGGACTATCCCTGCAACACCCGCTTTGGGTGGCGCTGGGACTGGGGGGATCGCTGCTTCACATGTTCAATCATAGCCTGTTCAAACCGCTCCTGTTCATGGGCGCCGGCGGAATCATACACGGCACGGGCGCCCGCGATCTGGAGGCTTTGGGCGGCCTGGCCCGACGAATGCCGACGCTTTTCTGGCTGATGCTGGTTGGAGCGGCCTCCATCTCGGCTCTGCCGCCATGGAATGGCTTTGTCAGCGAACTGTTCATTTACCTGGGATTATTCAAAACGCTCCAGGGGGGAACACCCGCCGGCTGGGCCGCACTGGCCGTTCCCCTGTTGGCCATGGTCGGGGCTTTGGCCATGACGACGTTTATCAAGTTCACGGCGACATCATTCGCCGGCCAACCGCGAACCGCGGCGGCCGCCAACGCCCATGAGCCGGGGTCCATGATGCTGGCGCCCATGCTGCTGCTGGCCGCCGGCTGTGCGATCGTCGGCATTTTTCCGCAGTTGTTCACAGGACTTCTGGATCATGCGATTCGAGCCTGGACGCCTTGGAACGCGCCCATCCCCCTGGAAACCATTATTCCCCTGGGCTGTTTTACCGCTGTGGCCCTGGCCCTGTTCTTCGCGGGCGGACTGATCGGGGTGCTGGCCATACCCTGGCGGCACGCCCGGATCCGTAACCCCGGCCGGACATGGGGTTGTGGTTACGTCTCTCCCAACCAGCGCATGCAGTACACCGGCTCATCGCTCACGCAAGCGCTCACAGAAATGCTGCGCTGGCTTGTGTGGTCCACCCGGCGACAACCGCGGATTCAGGGCGTTTTTCCCCAACCATCGAACTATGCCTCTCATACCCCGGACCCGCTGCTGGAGAGCGTTGTGCAACCGGCGTTGCACAAGGCCGGGAATACCCTTAAATCCGCCAGGATTTTTCAGAGCGGTACGGTGCAGTTGTATCTGCTTTACGTCTTGCTGATTGTTCTGGTGCTGTTGCTGGTTTGAGGGGCGGTCGCACGATATTTGCGAGCTATTGACTTTATGAATACGCTTATTTCGATTGCTTTTCAGATCCTGCTGCTGGTGCTTCTGCCGCCATTGCTGCCGGGCGTTATCAACAAAACCAAGGCCTGGTTCGCCGGGCGCGTCGGCCCGCCGCTTTTCCAGACTTACTACGATCTGCTTCGGCTCATGCGCAAAGGCGTCGTGCTGAGTTCCACCACAACCTGGGTGTTTTCGGCCGCGCCGCTGATTTCCCTGGCCAGCGTCTTGCTGGCGGGGTTGCTTGTTCCGCTGGGACCGACCGCGGCTCCCGTGCATTTCACCGGCGATCTGATCCTGTTTGCTTACCTGCTGGCGCTGGGGAGATTTTTCACCATTCTGGCGGCGCTGGATACCGGCTCATCGTTTGAGGGGATGGGGGCCGCCCGGGAACTCACCTTCGCCTCCTTTTCGGAACCGGCGTTGTTTCTGGCGCTGCTGGTGCTGGTGAAACTCTCCGGAACCTTGAGCCTGAGCACCATGCTGGCGCCCGCGACACATGTCGCTATTGATTCCACGGCCGCGGCGGCGCTGGTGCTCACGGCGTTCGGATTGTTCGTGGTGCTCCTGGCGGAGACCTCCCGTCTGCCCATTGATGATCCAAATACACATCTCGAATTGACAATGATACATGAGGTGCTGGTGCTGGACAACAGCGGCCCCCTGCTGGCGGCGCAGATTTACGGATCAGCCGTCAAACTTCTGGTCCTCGGCGCCCTGCTGCTCCATGTGCTGCTCCCGCTGAATCAGGGATGGATCTGGGAAAACTGGGCGATGACCATACCCGGCCTGCTGGCGGTGGCGGGTGTGATTGGCGTGGTGGAATCCATCATGGCCCGGCTGCAGCTTCGACTGGTGCCGACGCTTCTGGTTGCCGCCTGTCTTTTGAACGGTTTTGGATTTCTTTTGCTGCTGCGGTGACCGACCATGATGATGACCCTCAACGCCATTTTTGTACTGGTGATTCTGATCAACCTGTTTGTCCTGGGCGCCGGCCGCATGAAGGCTTTGATACACGCCGCGGCGCTCCAGGGCATCTTGCTGGGATTGCTGCCTCCCCTGGTGCTCCGGGAGGCGCAATTCGTACCGCTGTTCATGGCCTTGATGACGGTTGTGCTCAAAGGCGTCGTGATTCCCAATATGCTGCTCAAGGCCCTGCGCGACGCCCACGTCAAACGGGAGGTGGAACCGATCATCGGATTCATGCCCTGCATTCTTCTGGGCGCCGCCGCCACCGGCGCCGCCCTGGTGCTGGCCGGACGGATCACGCCTTCCGCAAGCCCTCTGGGTCTGTTGGTGATTCCCACTTCCATCTCCATGCTTTTCACCGGCTTTCTGCTTTTGACCACGCGGGTGAAGGCCCTTACGCAAACCATCGGTTTTCTGCTGCTGGAAAACGGCATTTTCGTTTTCGGTCTGCTTCTGCTCGGCGCGATCCCGTCCCTGGTGGAGCTGGGCGTACTGCTGGACCTGTTTGTCGGCATTTTTGTCATCAGCATCATCATGCATCACATCAATCGCGAGTTCGCTTCGCTGGACACCCGGCGGCTTTCTTCCTTGAAGGGATAATTAACGTATGTACATTGCACTTATTATTCTATGTCCTCTCGCCGCCGCCCTGGCGGCGCTGCTGCCCTCCAACCGCCGGCGGCCCTGGCTCCTGCCGCCCGTGGCGATCGCCCACCTGGGCCTGGTCCTGGCCATTCTGGCCGGATATGGCGGCGGCGCGCGCGGGGGCTGGCTGGAGATCGATCCGCCCGGGCGCGTGGTGCTGCTTCTGGTGAGCGTGTTGTTCCTGCTGTGTTCTTTTTATTTGGCGGGATACCTGTGCTCCCGCGCCGATCATGCCAATCGCGTCTTCTGCTCGTGCTTCCTGCTGTTTCTGGGCGCCATGACCCTGGTCATCTGCACGGACAACCTCGGCCTGATGTGGGTGGCCATGGAAGCCACCACCCTTAGCTCCGCGCCTTTGATATATTTCAACCGCACGCCGCAGTCCATCGAAGCCACCTGGAAATATCTCCTGATCTGCTCCGTGGGCATCGCTCTGGCCTTGCTCGGATCATTTTTCGTGGCTTACTCCGCCGTGAGCCGGGGAATGACGCCTTCCCTGAAAATCATCGACCTGCTTCGCCAGGCGCCCCGGCTCAACAAGGTCTGGCTTCAGGCCGGATTTGTCCTGCTGCTGGTCGGCTATGGAACCAAAATGGGCCTGGCCCCGATGCACTCCTGGCTGCCGGACGCCCATGGCGAAAGCCCGGCTCCGGTTTCGGCCATGTTTTCCGGAGCGCTCATCAGCAGCGCTTTTCTTATGGTGGTGCGATCCGAGCACATCCTGTATGCCGCCGGCGATGGCGCTTATGCCTCCAGGCTCCTGATATTTCTGGGGCTTTTATCCATGCTTTTCGCGGCGATATTTATGATCGGCCAGAAGGACCTCAAGCGGATGCTCGCCTATTCCAGTGTGGAACACATGGGAATTCTTGCGCTGGGACTGGGAATCGGCGGTATCGCTCTGCTGGGCGCCATGCTGCACGTGATCAACAACGGCCTGACCAAGGGATCGCTGTTTCTTTCCGTCGGCAACATCGACCGGGCCTACGGCGGCAAAACCATACCGCAGGTGCACGGCGCCATGCGACGGCTGCCTCTCTCGGGCACGGTGTTTATGCTGGGTTTTCTGGCCATCACCGGATCGCCTCCGTTCGGCCCGTTTATCAGTGAGTTCATGATTCTTAACGGCGCCTTTGCCGCCGGGCATTTCCTGATCGGCGCGGCGTTTCTGTTTCTGCTGCTGGTGATTTTCCTGGGAATGGGGCGAACCGTGCTCGCCGCCGTGCTGGGCCGGGCGCCCGTAGCCGCCGCGCGGAACAATTACCGCGATGGCCTGCTGAGTGGTCTGCCGGCGCTGGGTGCTCTGCTGATGGTATTGTTGCTGGGGCTGTATCTGCCGCCGCCGCTGCGGGACCTTTTGCACCAGGCCAGCCGATATCTGGGAGCCAAGCCATGAATCAGGCCGACTCTTTACCCCTGCTCGGCGCCGGACGCGCCATCAGCCGTCGTTTGATTCCCGACCTGGCCCTGGACAACTTCCAGCAAGTCATTCTGGATGCGGTACGCACGGGCCGGCGGGTGGCAAGCCTGTTTGGTTCGCTCGAAGCACCGGATCGCCTGCGCCTGTATGTGGTTCTGGCGGACGATACCCAATCCATTCTCCGGGTCGCTTCCACGCTGGCGGGCCGGCACTACCCTTCTTTAACGCCCCGGTGTCCGCAGGTACATCTCTTTGAACGGGAAATCGCCGAACAGTGTGGTTTGGATATCGTCGGACATCCCTGGCTCAAACCGCTCCGTTTTCATCCGCCATTGTTTCCATCGGGCCGGCCCGGGAACGATCGCGTCGCGCCGCCGGGAGTGATGGATTTCTACCAGGTGCGGGGGGAGGAAGTGCACGAGGTGGCCGTGGGACCGGTCCACGCGGGCGTCATTGAGCCGGGACATTTCCGCTTCCAGTGCCACGGAGAAGTTGTGTTTCACCTGGAGATGGCGCTGGGATACCAGC
Source organism: Planctomycetota bacterium (assembly GCA_021831565.1). Classification (GTDB taxonomy): domain Bacteria; phylum Planctomycetota; class Phycisphaerae; order WQYP01; family WQYP01; genus JAKBMM01. The sequence goes on along the minus strand of JAKBMM010000002.1, from coordinate 60,669 downwards.
ATCGAGGAGTGGAGCAAGCACTGCTCGGCGGTCCGAATCATCGCACCATCCATTACGCCGAAACGCTCGCCGGCGACACCACCATCGGACACGCCACCGCTTACTGCCAGGTGCTCGAAGCGTTGGCCCGCAAACAGAAGTCGCCGCGGGCGCAGAGCATTCGCGGCATCGCCCTGGAACTGGAAAGGTTGGCCAATCACGTGGGAGACCTGGGGGCGCTCAGCGGCGACGTGGGCTTTCTTCCCACCGCCTCTTATTGCGGACGCCTGCGCGGTGAATTCCTGAACATGACGGCCGCTCTTTGCGGCAGCCGGTTCGGACGCGGACTGATTCGACCGGGTGGCGTGCGTTTTGATCCGGCCACTTGTACCGTGAACGATCTGCTGGCGAAACTGGATATTTGCGGCCGGCAGACCCGCCAGGCCGTCGAATTGCTCTGGAATTCGTCCTCGGTGATGGCCCGCTTCGAGGGCATCGGCCCGGTGACGCGCCGCGCGGTCGTTGAACTGGGCATGGTCGGACCGGTGGCCCGCGCCTGCGGACTTACCCGCGACGCCCGGCAGGACCATCCCTCCGGCTTATTCCGGTTTATACATATCCCCGTTTCTTCCTGGGACGGCGGCGATGTCTTCGCCCGCGCTTATGTCCGCTGGTTGGAAATTCAGCGATCCCTGGACTTTGTCCGGACACAGCTTCGATCCCTCCCGCCCGGAACCATAAGCTCCCCGGTGGGAAATTTGGCGCCCGATCATCTGGCCGTAGCATTGGTGGAAGGGTGGCGCGGCGAAATATGCCATCTGGCGTTGACCGACGCCGCCGGCCGCTTCGAGCGTTATAAAGTGGTTGATCCGTCGTTCCATAACTGGATGGGGCTGGCCCTGGCGATGCGCGGCGGGCAAATTTCCGATTTCCCGCTCTGCAATAAGAGTTTTAGTCTTTCTTACTGCGGTCACGATCTATAATTCGGATTGGTGAAGGAACGTTTTATGTTCGATATTGTCAAAGCCCGATTCCAACAGGGCCATCAGACCATGGCCTATCCCGACGGCGCTCCGCCGGCGCTGGCGCCGCATTTCCGTGCCCGGCCCGTATTCGATGCCGCCCGGTGCCCCGATTCATGCGACCTGTGCGCCCAGGCCTGTCCCACGCGGGCCATCACCATCGCCGCCGGCCGCATCGAACTGGATCTGGGCCGCTGCCTGTTCTGCGTCGATTGCGCCGAAGCCTGCCCGACGGGCGCGATTCAATATTCGCGTGATTATCGCCTGGCGGTTCGGCGGCGCGCGGACTTGCTGGTAGGCCCCGACGGCGAGCCGGCGCTCGCCGCGGCCCTGGACGATAAACTCCGCAAACTCCTGGGCCGCTCGCTGAAATTGCGCGTGGTCTCGGCCGGCGGCTGCAATGCCTGCGAGGCCGATGTCAATGTGCTTACCACCATTGGCTGGGATCTGGGACGTTTCGGAATTGATTTTGTCGCCTCGCCCCGCCATGCCGACGGTCTGTTGATCACCGGCCCGGTTACCCGGAACATGAAATCCGCCCTTGTACAAACCTATGATGCCGTGCCCGGACCGAAAATAGTCATCGCCATCGGCGCGTGCGCCATTTCCGGCGGACCGTACCGCGATCATCCCCAGGTCCACCATGGCGCCGATTCCATTGTGCCCGTTGATCTTTTCGTTCCCGGCTGCCCGCCGCATCCCCTGACCATCCTCGACGGTCTGTTGCGGCTGATCGGCCGGATCGACGGCCGGCGGAATCCCGATCCTTCCCGGTCGCCCGCCGCCGGGGTAAATCGGGAGAAAATTGACGTACCTTCGGACGAACGGTAGTTTACAGGTATCCCGGATCGCCGGGATTCTGGAGAGATGTCCGAGCGGCTTAAGGAGCACGATTGGAAGTCGTGTGTGGGGGATGACCCCACCGTGGGTTCGAATCCCACTCTCTCCGTTGCGGCGCCAATGACGTTATATCCATGCGTTTGCCAAAGCGCGGGGGGCGAAGCCCGCTTGCCTATCCGGGGTTCGCCGCGGTGCGACGGGCGCGGTAATTTTTCGGACGCCCCTGGGAGTGCGGGGCGTCCTCACCATAAGCGTTAACTTAATCCGAAGTTCTACGCATAAAAAACCGTAAGTGCTTGTTTTATATGCGGTTGGGTCAAATTCCGGTTTCACCGTACCGGGTACACTCCAACAGATAAAAACACGCTGCTGATGGACGAGAAAAAGTCGCCACGCCGCAGGCGCTGGCGGAAATGATGGGAGCCGGTTTAACAGAACATTAGCGCATAAAGCTTGCGGGCAATAGGGATCCCAGTTAGAGTCGCATTTGGGGCAAGTGAAATATGATGGTGCCATCATCAGAATAACCCGTGAAGGTGCATGCCGTCCCCGCAATGCACCCAGTCACATCGTCTTAACGGGGAGCGCGAAAGGAGCCACACGTGTCTAAAATCCATTATTTTCCGCGATATTCAGGCCAAGAGAATACTGTCACAAATAACACGCTCCAACTCCTCGCTCGCATATACGATTATTCCCCGCAGCACCTGTCGAATCTGCTAACCAAGCTTTGCGGGGAGGAAATAGTTGTGGGAATCGAAGTCAACCAGCAGCCGCGCAACAAACAATCGGTGCCTGATGGCGCCATAATCCAACGGAGCTTCAAGATTCTTGTGGAATCGAAGGTCAACAGTGGTGTCAACCTAGACCAACTCTCCCGGCATGCAACTAGCTTTTCAAATGAGTCCCAGAAAATACTTCTCCTGCTAACCCGACAACGACAACAGTTATCCGCCATAGAGGGGGGCAAAATCGCAAAACAAGTTCCCAGCCTCGTTTTTCGCAACATCACCTACGAGGATATTTGCCACGAAATTAAGTCGATGTTCAAGGAACACGAGCCGCAGATGCTTGCGTTAGTGGAAGATTATATAGACTATTGCAGTGACACGGGGCTGTTCGATGAATCGAAATTCCTCCTCCGAATCGTTCCGTGCAGCGAAACGGTAAAAATTAACCAGCAATTCGGCGTCTATTTCCATGCGCAAGATCGCGGCTATAGAAAACACAAATTTCTAGGAATATATGCACAAAAAAATGTGCCGTGCATCTGGGCAGTTGACTCAATTTATGACGCGGAATATGTCAATGATCGCCTCACCAAGACGCTGGTCGACGGGCGCGAAACAACCGAATACGACAGCAAAATAATCGGCATAATAAACGCGGCCAAGAAAGACCTTGGATGGGAGGTCTCAACTGGCCATCGCTTCTTCTGTGGAGTCCCCGAGCAAACGGAGTACAGAAAGGACTCGCCTTATGCAATCCAGGGTCCCCTTTTCCACGACCTGCGGGAGGTAATCCCCAAAACCAATATCGACCCATCGAACGTCAAGGAAATTGCTTCCAAACTCCGTGAGGCGAAGTGGTAGGCACTGAGAAATGAGGCGGAAAATCGATTTGTTATCGGATTCGAGCGAACCACTTTCGCTACCGAAGGAGAAATCAGATGGACGCTGATCTTCAGAAATTGGAGACGGGGTTGGCCGCTGTAGCCGAGCACGACCACAGCCTCTCTGTATCGCGAACAATTTACGCTGCCGAACAGTCCAAGCAAGTCGAAAGATATTCCTACGCGTTTAAAATCCCAGATACCACGTGTACCACAGTATCCTGGACACCTATGAACGCCGGCATGTGAAACGCTGATGAGGACAACAACGAACTCACACGGAGCCGCGGAGAGGTTGATTCACCACAACGGTACGACGAACCATCTCACGCTGGGTTAGATTGCGGCGATTGCCTTGCCGATCGCGACAACCATCTTCTTCGCGCAGCCCGCCTGCTCGGCGAACCGGCGCCAGTGGCTGATGGCGGTGTTGACCTGGTCGATGATGGGACGAGTTTCGCCGGGTTTGAGTCCGAACTGATCGGCCAGCTTCAAGCAATGGCCGCGTGTTGGCTGGCGGCCCTCGCCGAGGATGGTGGTGGTGTGCTCGCCACCGGGGCCGGGCGAGTAAGTCAGGTCGTAGGCGGGGGCGAGCGACCATTCGCCGGTCTGATCGTCGAGCGTAAAGGCGAAGTTCTTGGCGTGATCGTCGCGGTTGTGGGCGGCGATGTTGAACAGCATCAGCCGAAACAGGCGCAGCAGGTCGGCATGGTTGCGTGTCAGCGCCCGCGTCACCTTCAACAGATCAGCGTAGTCGGTCGCGGGGATGCGGAAGTTCACGTGCACCAGGTTGGCGAAGGTGTGCATGTGAACGCGCCGGTTTTCAGCGGCGCGGTCGAACCGTTTGACGCCAAAGTACCGCCGGACACTGCGGCCGCGCCTGACCTCGAATAGGCGAGTCGGCGGCATGTCCGCCCCGGCGGCCCGGGCCATCAGGCTATACGCGTATTCGACGGGACCGGCCGCGGGAGCGTCCGCCTTGGCGGCGAACTTGACGATCCAATGCTCGCCCCCGCCACCAAGGAATCTCTCGGGCAGATCCTCTGCGCCCGAGATGATGCGGTCGCCCTGGACGCCCACGAGTACCTTGGGGCGGGCGCCGCCTGGCGACCCGCCAGCCCGCATCAGTTCGGGCAGCACCTCGGCGGCGTCGCCTTCGAGCACATCCTCGGCATTGCGGCCAAGATCGTAGAGATTGATCAGTTGCTCGTCGCGCTCGGGCAGTTGGCGGGACGGCGGATGGTAGACCAGAGCGCCCATGGTGCGGGCGCCGAGGTGGGCGAGCCGATCGAGCGGGGACAACGTCATGGGGTCGACACCCTGGCGGCGGAAGTGACGATCCATCAATAGCAGACCCCAACCGTCGGGCAGGGAGTCGTCGAACACGCCGGGCAGCGGACCGAACGCGCGGTCGGTATGTTCGATCAAGCCGGGCCGGGCGGGCAGCTTGAAGGGCGAGAGCTCAAAGCCGGTGTTGAGAAATGTGGGGTCGTACTCGAAGTATGTGTGTCGATCATGCTCTGCCAGCGTGCCGACCGTCAGAGCGTCGCCTGGCCGGCGTTGCAGTTTGACCGTCAGTTGCCTCATCGCACACCTCGTTTGCGCCCCCGGACCTTGGTGGCACGGGATTCGAGTTGGGCCAGCGACGTGGCGGGTGGCGGTTGGAGCAAGCCGGCGAACTCATCCAGCCGGCCCAACGCGTGGCAGAGCTTCAGCAGGTTCACAAGCGACGTGTGGCCGGTACGTTCGTACCGGCGAATGGTTGCCACCGACACGCCCGAACGCCTGGCCAGCGTCTCCTGTTTCCATTGGCGGCGGAGACGTTCGGTGCGGACGTGCTGCGCCAGTTGGCGGGCAATCTCGTTAGGGCTGTGCAGTTGGACCGGTGCCGCGTCCATACCATCTCCATCGGCAATATAAGGATCATATTTTAGTGTTAGATGCCGATTTTTGCCAACAACATATCAAATATGATTGCTCGCGGCGGCGCACAAAACGGCCGCGGGATTGCGATCCTCGCGGCTGCTCCATGGTCGCCCCCCCCGCAGCCGTGGATGGAAATCCACGGCCGTCCTTCCGTAACCGTAAACCATACTGCGATAATCTCGTTCACATTCCCGCCGGTGCGGCCGCGCCATTCTCCGGCGCCAATTCTTGGAGGCTTTCCAGATGGGGTCGTGAGTAGTGATCGTGGACCACCCAGTACGCTCCGAGCATGTTCCAGAAAATCGGCATGAAACGGATGGCCTGGGCCAGAGCGAACGCCTGGCTGGCGGTGTCCACGCCCCGTATCACGAAGAAGTGCAAGATCAGCGCGTCGAGCACTCCGAGACCCTGCGGCGGGACAATCGGCAGACTCGACGCCAGCACCGCCACCGGTATATAAGCCATGTAAAATCCGAAGGGGGCGCGCATCCCGAAGGCCTGTCCCGCCAGCCATCCGGCCAGTGGCAGAAGGGCCTGGGAAACCATGCTCGCCAGCAGCGTCGCGGCCAGCACGCCTTTATGACCGCGGTAAGCGCGCAGCGTGCGGTCGGCATGTTTGATGAATTCCGGCAACGGCAGCCGGGCGAGCAGGGCGTCCATCCCCAGCCACCGCCGCAGGCGGGTGGAAAAATAGACCATCGCCCCCGCCCCCAGCGCCAGCAGCAGGAGCGCAATAAGACCCAGCACATGCAGCAGCAGGGGATCCGCCGACCGTCCGACTCCGGCGCGGCGATACGTCAGATCCAAGAGCAGTTGCCCCCCCGCCGCCAAGCCGCCGACGATCATCAACCCCACCAGCCCGATCACACGGTCCAGCAGAACGGTAATAGCGCTTTTGGTCTTCTGACCGGTGATCCGCCCCGTGTAGATGATTTTCACCACGTCGCCGCTGGTGGTCCCGGGCAAAAAGGTTGAGTAGAACTGCCCCACGAAAGTCAGCGTCAGGCATTTTCCATAGGATAGGTTCAGCCCCTGCACCGCCAGGAGTTTCCGCCAGCGCCATGTCGTAATCAGAAAGGGCAGTCCCAGCAGCAGCAGCGCCGCAACCAGCGGCCACGGGTTGGCCGTGGTGAGAAGGTGCTCCAAACCGAATTTTATTTCCAGCTTGCCGCTGGAATGCGCCAGGTAATTACGCGGCAACAGAAGCACCGACGGAAAATCAAGCGGAGCGCGAGTCGCCAAGCCGCGAACCACCCGGCCGGAAGGCAGGCGCACGGTGATCGTTTGGTTCTTAAACCGCACCCGCGCCAGTTTGCCCCGCCAGCCCAGAAGTTCCACCACGGCGGGATGGACAAAAGTGACGTTCCGGATCACCATTCCTCTGGGGATAATTACGCGATCGCTCCAGGAAATGCGCGATATGACGTACCATAACCCCACGACCGCAATAAGAATCTTGAGCGTCGTCGTGATCCATTTTCGGACGCGATGCCGGCGGTGGTTTTTCTGATCCATCATTACGTCTCGCGCCGGAACGGTCGAAAAAACTTAAGAGACTATCTCAATAGACAAGCTCTAAATACCCAGGTCCTGACGGGTCAAAATCGATTCAAATATAAACCCCTCTTTTTCGATATTTTCCCTGGCCCCTTCCTGCCGGTCGATCACCGCCACAACCTTCTCCACCCGCCCGCCGGCGGCGGTAATGATCTTCGCCGCCGCCAGCACCGCCCCGCCGGTGGTGGCGATGTCCTCCACCAGCAGCACCGCATCTCCCGCCGCCATAGTCCCTTCGATGACCCTGTTCGTGCCGTGGCCTTTCCGGGCGTTGCGCACGATAAAGAAAGGCAGACCGCTGGCCAGGCTGGCGGCGGCCGCCAACGCCACGCCGCCCAGCTCGGCGCCACCGATGCGGACCGTCGCCCCCGAGCGCCGCCCGGCCAGATGAGCGCCCAGCGCCGCCAGGATGTCCGGCTGCGTTTCAAAAAGATATTTGTCCAGATAGTAAGGGGATTTTTTTCCCGATCGCAACGTGAAATCGCCCTCCAGATAAGCAATTTCTTTTATTCGCCTGGCCAGCGTTGGAATGTCCATCATGATGCCGCTCACTTTCTATTTGGAGTCTTTTCTATTTGGAGTCTTTCTGGATGAGGTATCCAAACCGTTCTCTTTAACTTCTTCCACCGGCGATTAATCCGCTTGCAGCGCCCGGCAACCCTGGCGCCGCAAACGCTGGTAGCGTTCTTCGACAAGGCGCGCCGCGTCCAACGCCCCGAGTTCCCGCAGGGATCGGTCGATATATCTTTCCAGGGCGTCGGCCGCGGCGCGCGGATTGCGATGCGCCCCGCCGAGCGGTTCACGGATCACTTCGTCCACCACCTCCAGCTTGCGCAGTTCCCCGCTGGTGAGTTTGAGCGCTTCGGCCGCGTCGGGTGCGTTCTGGGAACCTTTCCAGAGAATTCCGCTGCACCCTTCCGGCGAGATCACGCTGTACCAGGCGAACTCCATCATTGCCAGCCGGTCGCCCACGCCGATGCCCAGCGCCCCGCCCGAACCGCCCTCGCCGATCACAATGCAGACGATCGGCGTCGGCAACAGAGCCATTTCCCGCAGGTTGACCGCGATGGCCTCGGCCACGCCACGTTCTTCCGATCCCAACCCCGGATAGGCGCCGGGCGTATCAATGAACGTGACGATCGGCAGGCCGAATTTTGCGGCCAATTGCATTTTCCGCAGCGCCTTGCGGTATCCTTCCGGATGGGCGCAGCCGAAATTGCACGCCACCTTTTCCTTCGTGTCCCGCCCTTTTTGATGGCCCACCAGCATCACCTTATGACCGGTGATGCGCCCCGTTCCCGTCACAATTGCCTTGTCGTCGCCGAAGCGCCGGTCGCCGTGGAGTTCCTCAAAATCTTTAACCAGCAGTTCAATGTAATCGCGCGTCTGCGGCCGGCTCGGATGACGCGCCACCTGGACGATCTCCCACGCGGTCAGATTCTGGTAGGTTTTCTTCAGCAGCGCCGTGCGATTGTCCCGCAACTGCATGATTTCGGCGTTGTAGTCGACGCCTTTTTCCTCCTGCAGAACCAGCAGGTCCTGAATTTGCCGCTCCAGTTTCAGAATCGGCTGCTCAAATGCCAGCCCCATCCCGGCAACAGGCGCGGGGCGCTCGGCAGCCGGGCTTTCTCCGGCGGTTACGGAGGCGCCGCCCGTCCGGTCAGCTACCGCGGCGGCCGGGCGTTGTTTTCCGGCGTGGTTTGATTTTTTCTTGCGGGCGCGTTTTTCCACCATTTTCGTCTCCACGAAAAGGCCGATCAATTACTCCGACAGTTTAACCAGAAAATCCATCCGGCGCAAGACTCTTGCCCCGGTATTGGAGGTTTGAAATTTCAGATGGAGAGCAGGCCGGCCTCTCCGGACCTCCGGGCCGGCGCCGGGCGCTGCGCTGTGCATGGGGCGCCGAGGCGGTAAAATCATATTCTGTGTTTTGGCGACAAAAACAGCCCGCGGCGAATATTCGTTGTTTGCCGGGTCGTTGAAAAAATCCCGGCGCTCCAAGGTGAATCGTGCAGAAGATCGCAACTTCCGAACCGGCCTCCCGCGTCCCACTGACGGACCAGACCATTCATGCGTTTCTCCAGCTTCTGGCGGCGAAAACCCCCACCCCCGGCGGCGGCTCGCTGGCCGCCTTGACCGGGGCGCTCGCCGCCGCACAAGCGCAGATGGCCGTGGCGTACACCATTGGCAAGCGGCGTTTTGCCGCCGTGGAACCGGAATTGCGCGATTATTCCGCCCGCCTCGGCAAAGCGATGGCCCTGCTGGAAGAACTCATGGAAGAAGACCAGGCCGCTTACGAAACGCTCCATCCACTGCTTAAGTTGCCCCCGGAAAAACGCCTGGCGGCGGATTTCGCTCCGGCGCTGCGGGCAGCGATCCTCATTCCGCAAACAGTTGGCGTTTTGGCTCTGCAAGTTCTGGAAATCTGCCGCGGGCTGGTGGACAAAACCAACCCCCCGCTTCTTTCCGATCTGGGCGTCGCCGCCGGCCTGGCGCGCGCGGCGGTGGAAGCTTGCCAGTTGAACGTGCGGGTAAACCTGGAGCTGTTGGACGACCAGGCACAAGCCCGGCTCATGGCGCGGGAATCCGCAGCGCAGCGCCTGGCCGCCGACACGTTATGGCGGGACATATTCCAGCGGCTGATCGCTTGACTTTCCATTTCGCCTGCAATAAATTTAATGTTTTATGTGGAAACGAGGTTGGGTTCTTTCATGACGCAACATGCCACACGGCTGAACCTTCCGGATCTGGTGCTTATCCCGATCGCCATCGGGAATCGCTCCTAGGGTGCGCAATTTTGTTTGAAAACAAGACCCTGCGAGCGAACCTCGCAGGGTTTTTTTATGGTTTTTATCAAGCGGCGGAACATCATCGGAGCAGACGACCATGGCTAAGGACGAAAAAACGCAACCGCTTCCAGGCGATAAAACACGCCTGATCATTTTCGACACGACGCTGCGCGACGGCGAGCAGTCGCCGGGCGCATCGCTGAATTTGCAGGAAAAGCTGGAAATTGCCCATGCCCTGGAACAACTGGGCGTGGATGTGATTGAGGCGGGGTTTCCGATCACCAGCCCCGGCGATTTTGAGGCGGTCCGCACCATTGCTTCGGAAATCACCGGTTCCACCGTCGCTGCCCTGGCCCGCTGTACGGATAAAGATGTTCGCCGGGCCGGCGAAGCGGTGCGGTATGCCGCCCGCGGGCGGGTGCACGTGTTCTGCGCCACCAGCAAAATTCATCGCGAGTTCAAGCTCAAAAAAGCCAAGGAGGAAATCATCCGCCTGGCGGTTCAAAATGTGAAACTGGCCCGCGAGTACGTACCCGATGTCGAATTTTCTCCGGAAGACGCCAGCCGCACGGAACCGGACTTCCTGGCCGAGATCGTTCAGGCGGCGATGGAAGCCGGCGCCACCACCATCAACTGCCCGGACACCGTGGGCTACGCCACGCCGCCGGAGTACCTGGCCATGTTTAAGGATCTCCTCGCCCGCGTGCCAGGCGCGAAAGATGTCGTCTGGAGCGCCCACTGCCACGACGACCTGGGGTTGGCCGTGGCCAATTCGCTGGCCGCGGTCCTTGGCGGCGCCCGGCAGATTGAATGCACCATCAACGGCATCGGGGAAAGGGCCGGCAACGCGGCGCTGGAAGAGATCGTCATGGCGATCCACACCCGCCAGGATCGTTTCCCCTTCGCCACCGGCATCCACACGCGCCGGCTCGTGCCCTGTTCCCGCCTGGTCAGCACGCTCACCGGGCTGCACGTACAGCGAAACAAGGCCATCGTGGGAGAGAACGCCTTTGCGCACGAGGCGGGCATTCACCAGGACGGGGTGCTCAAGGAGCGCCGCACCTACGAGATCATGTCGCCGGAAGATGTTGGTCTGGTGCGGAACACGCTGGTGCTGGGCAAACACAGCGGGCGGCACGCCTTCCGCCAGCGGCTGGAGGAATTGAGCCTTCGCCTGGATGAAGCGGCGCTGGATCGGGCGTTCGAGAAGTTCAAGGTTCTCTGCGACAAGAAAAAAGAGATTTACGATGAAGACCTCGAAGCGCTGGCCGAAGAGCAGCTCGCCTCGGATCAGCAGTTGTTCCAGTTGAAGGCTTTGCAGGTGATGGCCGGCACGCAGGGCGTGGCCACGGCCATGGTCACGCTGGTCGACAGCGCGGGCGCCCAAATCACCGACGCCGCCACCGGCGACGGGCCGGTGGACGCCATGTTCGCGGCTATCCAACGGCTGACGCGCATCAGCGCCCGCCTGGATTCCTACCAGGTGCGCAGCCTCACCGGCGGTCGCGAGGCACAGGGCGAGGCGATTGTGGAATTAACACACAGCGACCGGAAAGTGCGTGGCCGGGGCTTGAGCACGGATATTCTGGAAGCTTCCGCCAAGGCGTACCTGGCGGCGATTAATCGCGTGCGAACCATCGCGCGGCGCACGGTGGACCAGGGTACGCCGCTGGAAGAATGACCTTCTGCGGCGGCCCGCGGCGCGGGTGCCGGCGTTATCCCGAGATCCGCGGTCCGCGGGTGGAACAAGCGGGTTTTTGAAACTATCTCAATAGATAGGTTCTTATTGTTGGTGATGGCGGGCTTTCCACTTGGCGTGACGTTTCTTACTGCCGATCTTACGGCGGCGACGGGGTTTGGGCATCAAGGTTCTCCTGCGTTAACGAGCCTGTTGCCCGTCCCTTTGCGAAGCCCAACGGCCATTCCGAATAGTTATCGGGACGGGCCGTAACGGCAAGGGGCGGGCCGGGCGGAAAATCGCACTGGGGATAGATTAGGCCGGTGGCGCCGGTTCGTCAAACCCGCCGCCGTGGGCGAATGTTGAGTTTTCCAAGGTTGAAAGAATCGGGTTCGCTTGGTGCGGAAGATCAAATGCCGTATGATACATGGTTTGGCCGGGCTTGCTCCGCCGACCGCTTAAGATGAAAAACAATAATATGAAACGTCGCGACGAGTTACGAAATATCGCCATTATCGCCCATGTGGATCACGGCAAAACCACGCTGGTGGACGCCCTGCTCCGCCAGTCGGGCATGTTTCACACCGGCCAGTTCGATGTTCGCACGCTGATCCTGGACAACAACCCCCTGGAACGGGAGCGCGGCATCACCATTCTGGCCAAGAATGTGGCGATGAACTACACCGATGTGCGGGGCGCCGCGCGGAAAATCAACATCATCGACACCCCCGGCCACGCCGATTTCGGCGGCGAGGTGGAACGCGTGCTGAAAATGGCCGATGGCGTTCTGTTGCTGGTTGACGCCTTCGAAGGCCCCATGCCGCAGACCCGCTTCGTGCTCAAGAAGGCATTTCATTACCACATCAAACCGATCGTGGTGATCAATAAGATCGACCGCCCGGATGCGCGGCCGAACGAAGTGCTCAACGAGATTTTCGATTTATTCGTGGAGCTGGAAGCGGATGACGACGCGCTGGACTTTCCGGTGGTGTATGCCTCCGGGCGGGAGGGTTTCGCCCGGCTGGATCCGGCCCATTCCGATAGCGACATGCGCCCGCTGCTGGAAATCATTGTTCAGAAAATTCCCGGACCGGTGGCGGATGCGGACAAGCCGCTGCAGATGCAGGTGACCAACATCGACTACAACGAATACGTGGGGCGGATCGGCATCGGGCGGGTATTCAACGGCTATCTGCGGCGCGGCGAGAAAATCGCCCTCGTCAAGCGCAGCGGGAAAATCGAAGCGCACGTCCCCAACGAACTTTATCTGTTTTCCGGACTGGCGCGGGAAAAGACGGACCATGTGCAGGCCGGCGACATCTGCGCCGTCGTCGGGATTCCGGACGTGGATATCGGCGACACCATCGCCGCGCTGGACAGGCCCGAAGCGCTGCCGCTGATCGACGTCGACGAACCGACGCTGAGCATGATTTTCAGTGTGAACGATTCCCCGTTCGCCGGGCGGGAAGGCAAGTTCGTCACCAGCCGGAACCTGCGGGAAAGGCTATACCATGAACTGCAAAGCAACGTGGCGCTGCGGGTGGAGGACACCGCCTCGCCGGATTCCCTGCGGGTCAGCGGCCGCGGGCTTCTGCACCTGGGAGTGCTCCTGGAAAACATGCGGCGGGAAGGTTACGAGCTGCAGGTGGGCAAGCCGAAGGTGATTTTCAAGGAGCTCAACGGCCGCAAATGTGAGCCGGTGGAAAATCTCACGATCGACGTGCCGGAAAAATTTGTCGGGGCGGTGATGGAGGCGGTGGGCAATCGCCGCGGCGAGCTGGTCCGTATGGACACGAAGGGGACGATGACGCACCTGGAATTCCTGCTACCGGCGCGGGGGCTGATCGGTCTGCGCACGCGGCTGCTCAATGCCACGCAGGGCGAAGCGGTGATGCACCACACGTTTCATGATTATCAGTTGATCCGCGGTGCGCTGCCGGGGCGGCTCAACGGCGTGATGGTAAGCATGGAAAACGGCGCGGCCAACGCCTACGCACTCGACTCGCTCCAGGAACGGGGCATGATGTTTGTTCAGCCGGGCGACGCGGTCTATGAAGGGATGATTGTCGGCGAATACAACAAGGACAATGACATTACGGTTAACGTGTGCCGCGAGAAAAGGCTTACCAACATGCGCACGACGGCCAGCGACAAGAACATTATTCTCAAGCCGCCGCGCGACATGTCGCTGGAAATCGCGCTGGAATACATTGAGGATGACGAATTATTGGAAATTACGCCGCGGAACATCCGCCTGCGCAAGCGTTACCTGAAGGAAAATCAGCGCAAACGCCTGGACCGGTCGGAGGCGGCGACGCCCGGATGATGAACCGGATTGACGTACATAATCATTTTCTGCCGGGAATGGACGACGGCTGCGTCGGCTTGGACGATTCGTTCGCGTGCGTCCGGGCGATGGTGCAGCACGGCTACGATCGTTTTTTTCTTACCCCGCACACCGGCTGCACGGAATATGGCGATGTTACGCCGGAGCAGACGCGGCGAGCGGTGGAGGTTTTTCAGCGACAGATGGAGCAGCGGGGGGTGGCGGCGCAATTCCGGCCGGGGGGGGAACTGCGGCTCTCGCGGCAACTGTTGCGGTGGGACGATATGGACCGCATACCCACGTATGGCCTGAACACGGCGTACTGTCTGGCGGATTCATGGGAGCCGGACTGGCCGCACTGGGCCGACGAGGCGATCGACTCTCTGCAAAGCCGCGGTCTGACGGTAATCCTGGCCCACCCGGAACGAATGGATGCCATACGCGCCAATCCCTCCCTGATTGAGACTCTGGCGGACCGGGGGGTGTTGTTCCAGGGAAATCTGGGGCCGCTGGGCGGGTCGGAACCGGAGCCGATCCGCGCGCTTGCCGAACAATTCCTGACCCGTGGCCTCTATTTTATGCTCGGTTCGGATTGCCATCGGCCGGACCATCTGCCCACGCGGCTGGCCGGATTGGAGCGGGCGATCGAACTGGTTGGCCGCGAGCAGGTTTGCACGCTTACGCAGACCAATCCCGCGAAATTATGGGTATAAATATGGTGAAACTCGGCGTCAATATCGACCACGTCGCGACGCTGCGTCAAGTCCGGCGCGCCCGGGAACCGGACCCTCTCTGGGCCGCGGTGGAAGCGCAGCTCGGCGGGGCCGATCTGATCACCGTTCACCTGCGCGAAGATCGCCGGCATATTCAGGACCGGGATGTGCAACTGCTGGTTCAAAGCGTACGCGTTCCCTTGAACCTGGAGATGGCGGCGGTGCAGGAGATGCTCGCCATAGCGCTTCGCCTGCGGCCGGCCATGGCCACCCTGGTGCCGGAAAAGAGGACCGAAGTTACCACCGAAGGCGGCTTGGATGTGGCAGGGCGGTTCCAGGCCGTTCGCCGCGTGGTTCACCGCCTGCGCGACGCCGGCATTCTGGTTAGCGCTTTCATTGATGCCCAGCCGCGCCAGGTCGCCGCCGCGAAAAAGGCGGGCCTGGAGATCTGTGAAGTCCACACCGGCCCTTACGCCAATGCCGCCACCCCGGCCGCCCGGCGGGTTCAACTGGAAAAAGTGCGCGCCGCGGGTGAATATATTTTGAACTCCGGCATGCAATTCAACGCCGGCCACGGGCTGGATGAACGCAATGTCGGGGCAATCGCGGCGCTGCCGCACGTTGGCGAGTTGCATATCGGCCACGCCATTGTCAGCCAGGCTGTATTCATCGGCTTGCGCGAAGCGGTGGCCCGGATGAAACAAGTCATCCTCCGTGCCCGCGAGGGGTGAAGGCGCGGCGGCGCGAGCGGCGGCGTTCGTTGCTCCCAGCCCGCAGCGCCGGTGAATCAAGGCGCGGAAATGAAAGGGTTCTCATGGTGGATTCTCTGAGTATCGCCGGATTCCAGGGGCATATCCGGAACAAATATTCGCAACGCGATTGCGAGCGCGGAACCGCCGCCACGTTCATGTGGTTTGTGGAGGAAGTCGGCGAGCTGGCCACGGCGCTGCAGGGCAAAAATCGGAAAAACCAGGAGGAGGAATTCGCCGATGTTCTGGCCTGGCTCTGCACGCTGGCGAATATCCACGATATTGACTTGGCGCAGGCGGTGGAGCGGAAATACCTTACCGCCGGTGGACCTGTGGGACACAAATAGCCGGACCGCGGTCAACTGACCGGCGAGGGGTGGCATCATTTAGCCACCAACCCGCCCCCGCCCGCCGACCCCGGCCTCGGCCTGGCAACTTTCGTTTTACCGTGTTTGAAAATCGTTCTGAAAATGTCCCTGGCTTCCTCGCTGGGAGGTGATAGATGGGGCCGTCGTCACGAAGAAGCGGAATAATCTTTCGAAGCAGGCGCGGGGCCGGGCTGGTCATAAACGACAATTGCCGACATGATGGGTCCTCATGGTCGGATCGTTTCTTCCAGCAGAGCGCGGGCGCGGCCGGCTGTCCGTTCACCTTGGGTATCCCGACCGGCGGACGCAGGCCGCCGACGAAGGGCCGTCGCGCCTGCATCCGCGCCTGGTGATTGTTCTGATCGCATTGGCGTTGATCGGCGTGGCGGGATTTACCCGGGTTCTGGCGGCGGTGGGTAAACAAACCGTTCCGCCGGCGGTGAATATTCTCTGGGCCGCTCCGTTCGTTCTCATGCTGCTGGCGATGAGCGTGTTGCCGGCTCTGGCGGCCAAACTGTGGGATCGATTTTATGCCGTCATTGCCATTGGCCTGGGGGCTGCGGCGGCCATCGGTTATGGTGTGTGGTTTCAAGCGGCGGGGCCGGTGGCGGCAAGTCTGGGCTTGTATCTGAAATTTATGAGCCTGGTCGGCGCGCTTTTCATTATTTCCTCGGGAATTCTGGTGCGGGTGCGGCGGCCGGCCACGCCTGCGGTCAATGTTGCGGTTTTACTGGCAGGCGCGGTGCTGGCCAACATCCTGGGCACGACCGGCGCCGGCATCGTGCTGATTCGGCCCTATCTACAGATGAACCGCGGGCACATTCGGCCGTTCCATGTCATATTTTTTGTTTTCCTTGTGGCCAACATCGGCGGCGCGCTCACGCCGCTGGGCGATCCGCCTTTGTTGCTCGGTTACCTGATGGGTGTTCCCTTCTGGTGGATGCTGCAACACGCCTGGCTGGCCTGGCTGCTGGCAGTGGGTTTGCCGCTGGCGGTATTTTACCTTCTGGATCGGCGCTGCCCGCGCGATGCGTCGGTTCAAGAGAGCCAGGCCGTCGCCATTGCCGGCCTGGGGCAATTGGCGCTGATTTTACCGGTGCTCGGCAGCCTGTTTGTTCCCGCTCCCTGGCGGGAGATGGTCCTGGTGCTGGCCGCGGGCCTGTCGCTGCTGCTGACACCGAACAGTGTTCGTGTCGCGAATCGCTTGAGCTTCAAGCCGTTGCGGGAAATGGCCGTCCTGTTTCTGGGCATTTTCCTGACGCTGGCCCCAGTGCTGAATTTACTGGCCAGCCGCGCGGCGAGAGGTCAATTGACGACATTTACGGCCACGCCGGGCCGCTGTTATTTTCTGACCGGCGCACTTTCAGCGGTTTTGGACAACGCGCCGACCTATGCGGCCTGTCTCCAGAGCCGGGCGGCGGCCGGGACCGTTGGAACAGCTCACCGGTCCGCCTCTATGCCACGCCCGGCGGTCTCTCCGGCTGGAACAGCCGTTTTGGCGCAGCCCAACGGCGGCATTTACCTGTTGGCGATTTCCCTGGGCGCCGTGTTTTTTGGCGCTTGCACCTGGATCGGCAATGGGCCGAATCTCATTATCAAGAGTCTTGCCGAACACGAAGGAGTTCAATGTCCCGGCTTTTTCACGTATATCGCACGCTACGCGATTCCCGTGTTGTTGCCGGTATTGGTATTGGTGTGGCTGATTTTTTTATGGTGAAATGGGAAAGGAAAAGGTGGCATTCGTAGATGTCGCCTTTTCGAGCAGGTATGACCACAACGCTTCGTTTGCGGGTAGATGACCGGGTTGCCCCGGATGCCATCGACATGCTGGACCTGCTGGATCGTCTGGCGGCGCAACCGGGCGATATCGCCCTGCTGCATACCGCCGGAACGGCGGGGACCCGGCCGGGGCCAAGCGTTTTGGCGCATCGGCCCTTGATTACTTTTTGCGCCCGGCGCCGCGGCGCCAAGTGTCGCGTGGAGTTGGAGGCCGTTCCGATGATCCAGACGGAGTTGCCGGAAATTCCCGGCGAACCGATCGAAATCGGCCAGGCGCTGGATCTCTGGCAGCGGCTGATGAATGAAGTCCGATTCGTCTCGCCCGCGCCCATTCCCGATTTGGTGGGGTGGATTGGTTTTGTCAGTTACGACGCCGGCATAATGCTGGAATTGCCGCAACTCTTCGCCGATATTGCCGCGCCCGCACCGCTATTGCGATGGCAGATTTTCAGCGAGTATTACCTTTGGGACGCGCCAGAGCGAAATTGCCGGCTCCTTCTGGTGAGCGCGATCCCGCCGGCCATCTCCCAATCCCGATGGCCATCGGGATTGGGACGGGTTGGGAATCGACGTCGCAACACCAGCGAACCGGTGCGAATGGAATATATTGAGTCTCCTGCCGGCGGCGCTGAACCGACCGGTCCGATGGCCACGGCTTTTCCAGGTGAATATCCGGTACCGCAAGAATACGAAGGGCAAGTACGCCGAGCGCTGGAATACATCAGCGCCGGCGACATTTATCAGGCCAATCTTGCCGATCGCTGGGTGCTGCCGCTGCGGCAAAGGCCGGAGCATCTCTATCGCCGGATGAGCCGGATCAGTCCGGGCGAATATGGGGCTTTTGTGCGGTTCGCAAACGAGGCGATCGCGTCCATTTCGCCGGAGTTGTTCCTGCGGCGGCGGGGCGATCGAATTTATACCCGCCCGATCAAAGGAACTCGGGCGCGACCGGCGGTGGACTCGCCGGCGGACCAGGCCCTGGCCTGCGACCTGCTGGCCAGTGAGAAGGACCAGGCGGAGTTGGCGATGATTGTTGATCTGTTGCGCAACGACCTGGGCCGGATTTGCCGCCCCGGCGGCGTGCGGGTGGATTCGTCCCGCCAACTCGAGGCGCTGCCGACGCTCTGGCATACCTCGGCGAGCGTCAGCGGAAGGCTTCGTTCGGATAAAATGGGTTGGAATGAAATCATTCGCGCCACATGTCCGGGTGGCTCCATCACGGGTGTGCCGAAGATCCGGGCGATGCAGATTATCGGAGAACTGGAAGCGGTTCCGCGCGGCATTTACTGTGGAAATATCGGTTGGATCGGGCCGGAGGGAGATGGGGCGTTGAACATCGCCATACGCACGGCGCATCTGACGGGCGATCGCGTTACTTTTTGCGGCGGGGCGGGCATTGTGGCCCAAAGCGATCCGGTGCGGGAATATGCGGAGATTGGCGCAAAAGTCCAGGCCCTTGTCGCGGCGGCGATGGAACCTTAAACACGCTCTTGGAAAAGGAAGCACTGATGACGGTATTTACCGTCGGCCTGAATCCAGCGGTCGATCGCATCCTTGAATGTGATGTCCTGCGGCCGGGATCTCATCAGAAAATGAGGCTCGTCGCCCGCCTGGCGGCCGGCAAGGCCGCCAATGTCAGCCGGGCGTTGGCGCAGTTGGGCGTGGATTCCACCGCCACCGGTTTCGTGGGCCGGCGCGAGGCGGGATTTTTCGGCGAGGAACTGGCGGCGCCGGGGCCGGGGAAAATCACCTGCCGCTTCATCGAAATCGACCAGCCTACGCGGGAAAATGTGACTATTCTGGAAACCCGCGGCGGCGGGGAAACTCACTTGCGTGAGACCGGGTTTACCGTCGGTTCGGCCGCATGGACCTCCCTGGGAAATTTTCTGAGAGCCGCGCCAGCGCACGGAGACATCGTGGTTATTGCCGGCAGTTTGCCGGCGGGTATTGCCATAGCCGATTTTCTAAGCATGATCGACACGCTCCTGGCCCGAAACGTACAAGTGGCGGTGGACGTTGCCGGGCCGGCGCTGGCCGGCGCCATGACGCGGGCGATCTGGGCGGTCAAGCCGAATGCGGATGAGATTTCCACCGCGGGTGGGCGGACCGGCGCCTGGACGCAGGGGCTGCGCGATGATCCAATAGCGATCATTGATCTGGTCCGGCAGGTCGCCCCGCGCCTGGAGAACGCGCTGGTAAGCCGGGGAGCGGCGGGCGCGGTGCTCATCAGCGCCGGCGGCGCCTGGACGGGGTGGGTGAAAAATCCAGGGAGGATTGTACGCACCGTGGGTTGCGGCGATTATCTATTGGCTGGTTTCATTGCCGGAAAGATGCGGAACTTGTCGCCGCCGGACTCCTTGGCTTATGCCCTGGCTGTGGCGACGGCGCGGGCGATTTCGGAAGATTTTTCCGCGATTCGTCCCGCCGAAATACAAAGAATTCAACCGCGGGTTCAGATCGCCGCGTTTTGACGGAGCCAGGTCGAAACAGTGAGCCTGGCAACGGCGGGGATCGCGGTATATGACACCTGGCGAAAAATTCGCCGCAAAATTTCTCCGCTTGCATTTTCTCCCGGCCGTGGTAATATAGTCGGCGACAGGTGTCCGTTGCGTTGACGGATGAAAAGGGAAGGCGGTTGGATTCCGCCGCGGACGCGCCGCTGTAAGGGGCAGCTTGGGCGTCGGCCACTGAACCAGTTTCACCAGCGCCCGCTGGTTGATCCGCTCCCGCGGATCGGGAAACAGAAGTTTGGGAAGGCCGCGCCGATCCATAGCCCTTAAGCCAGAAGACCTGCCTGTCGATGTTTGCTGGTCCTCGCGATTTGGGACTCTGGGCATCGTGATGTTTTTAGCGGTTTAACTTTGGGGCGTATTCTTCCGAGCCGGTGCATTTCCACCGACTCTGATCACGGCTTAGCTCCAGTGCGGCCGTGCTCGCCGCGGGGAGCCGCCGCGCCGGGAGCCACCCGAAAAAACCTGCCCGCAACCTTGGGTTTAAGCAAACATGTGTTGATATATCCGGAAATTGTCGCTCCCGCGACTCCCGGACTTCAAACTCCGCCGCCGGCGGCGGAACTCGGATGGATTTGCCGGCAAGGAGAGTTTTTATGAAACGGTTTTCCACAATTGGCGTTCCCGTCCTGTTGTTTTCCACCGGTGTTTACTGCGGTCAAGTTCCGGTCGCGCACGCGAATGTTTATGCCTACGCCAACCATATTGTCAGTACCGATAGCAGTCTCGGCGGTTATTCCGCCGCTAACTGGGCAGGCGAGCTGAACAGCAACGCCGGATATTCATTCTCAAGCCCCGCCAATGGCCAGACCGGGAGCGGGCATTACTATCTCACGCCATTCGAACCAGCATGGGTAACGGATGCTGTATCCGTACCCGGTCCCGTAGTTCTGGCGACAGTCAGTCCTGGTGCGACATTCGTAGTGCAATTTTCCCAATCGTTCGCTGCTTCAACCAGTTCCACCGTCAACGGCGGTTTTACGCTTGGAATTCACACGGGTGTTGGGATCACTGATACGGTACCCGGTAACTCAAGCAATGGCTATAGCGGCAGCGGAGTTGCTGGAAATCCCGCCACAACTTTTAATACCAGGATTTCTTACTTGGCTGTGGGCAATGGAGCCAGTTGGGTTTGGTATGCGGGCGAAACATTGAACTCTGCGGGGTCGACGGTCTTAAATACACAATGGACCACTCCTTCCAGCACTCTGCCCACCCTCCAGACCGCGCCTCCGGATGCGGTGGTAATGACCTTCAACGATCCATCCGCCTATTATGCAAGCACCGCTGTCGCTCCGGATGGTGGAAACAATACGGTAACTCCGCCCGCTGGTACACCCACGGCTGATCCGTCCAAGGACTTCACCGGCACTTTGAATTCTTTTAACGGTGAGGATTACAGTCAGGTGATGGCAACGCTTGCCGGGTCCGCCGGCGGTGATTGGTTTAATCTCTCCAATACCGGCCTGGGAGACGTGACACAAATTGCGTTTGTGGTTCCATCCGGGGCGTCCAATCCAATGTACGTCCAGGCGGTGGTCGGCGTCGTTCCCGAACCGGCGAGTTTGAGCCTGCTGGCCGTGGGCGGACTGGCGCTGTTGGTGCGGCGGCGTTTCCGCCCGGCGTTGCGGCGGGGTGAACATTGAACCATCGATTCGCACATGGTTTTACGCTGGTTGAATTGCTGGTGGTGATCGCGGCCATTGCCGTGCTGATCGCCCTGCTGTTGCCGACGCTGGTCATCGCTCGGCAGGAGGCCCAAACAGTGGTCTGCCTGAGCAATCTCCGCCAGCTCGGCATGGCCGCCGCGCGCTATACCGCCGTCTATGAAGGCTTCTATCCGCCCGCCTACTACGGTTTCGGCAATCCGTCTTGGGCGATCGATAGGGTTCGCGACACCCAAACAAATACGTGGACCGACCAGCCGGGAATCCTCTGGATGGGTCAGACCAACCTGCGGGTACTGGTCTGCCCGGCCGTGAATCAAACACCGGCTCCCGGCCAGATCGTGCTGGGTTACAACTACAACACCAGTTACATCGGCCATGGGGCATTGGAGTACCATCCGGCGCCGGCGACGACCGCGCAGGTTCAAGATCCCGCCCGATGCGCCTTGTTTGGCGACGGCGGCTATTCCGGCGGGATCAATTATTTCATGCGGGCGCCGGATCTACTTACTCCAATTCCGCCAAATGGCGATGCCGTCTCTCCCGCCGAACGCGCCGCCGGCACCCAGGCCTTTCGCCATCTTGGCGCCACCAACGTCGCCTATTGCGACGGCCATGCCGCCACGCAAAAACAGTGCTACACACAAACCGCACCTTACCCGGCTTACGTGGGACCCGGCACCGGCTTTCTTTCTCCTGATAATTCGGCTTATCAAACGTACTGATGCGGCGCTACTGTTGCGGCTCTTTGCGCCCCAATGACCCGCGGGTATCCTGCATCTACCATGGATAACACTAAAGATAACACCCAACTGATCGTGAGTGTTTCCGGTGTTCGCGGAATCGTCGGCGAGGCGCTTACGCCGGAAGTGGCGCTGCGCTTCGGTCGTTCATTTGGAAAAATGCTCATCGAACTGCGGGGCGACGGGACGCAAAGGCCTTGGCGTGTAGCTGTGGGCCGCGATTCGCGTCTCTCCGGCCCGATGATTCAATCCGCCCTGGCGGCGGGACTGCTGGGCATGGGCGTGGAAGTGAGCGACCTGGGCGTAGCCGCCACCCCCAGCATCGCCTTGATGGGGCGATTTCTCGCCGTGGATGGAGCCATTGTTGTCACCGCATCGCACAATCCGCCCGAATACAACGGCTTGAAATTCCTCCGGCACGACGGCATCGCCTTTCCCGCCTCCGCCATCGAGCGGCTAAAAAGTATTTACGCCGCCGGCGATTGGCGGCCGAGCCAGCCGGGCCGAATCGGAACGCTACGCTCCGAGAGCCGCGCTCACGCCCATCACGTGCAATGCGTACTCCAACATGTGGACGCCCGGCCAATCGCAGCGCAACGCCACCGCGTCGTATTGGACAGCATCAACGGCGCCGGGTGCATCGCCTCTCCCATGCTGCTGGGCAAACTGGGCGTGGAACTCGTGCATATTAACAGCGAAGCGACGGGCCAATTCGCCCACGCGCCCGAGCCGACGCGGGAGAACCTGGCCGGCCTGGGCGCCGTGGTGGAGCGGAAAAAGGCCGCCGTTGGTTTCGCCCAGGATCCGGACGCCGACCGCCTGGCCGTGGTTGATGAAACCGGCCGCTACATCGGCGAAGAATATACGTTGGCCCTGGCAGCGCGCAACCGCCTGTCGCAGCTTCCGTTGCCGAGAGCCGGTGGGACGGGCCAATCCGGCGTTGTGGTGTGCAATCTATCCACCAGCCGGATGATCGATGATATCGCCGCCCGTTTCGGTTGCTCCGTGGTGCGCACGCCGGTCGGGGAAGCCAACGTCGCGGGTAAAATGCT
This sequence comes from Planctomycetota bacterium, assembly GCA_021831565.1. Lineage (GTDB taxonomy): Bacteria > Planctomycetota > Phycisphaerae > WQYP01 > WQYP01 > JAKBMM01. Next base: position 37,359 of record JAKBMM010000002.1, on the reverse strand, counting down.
CCAAACCGGCGCGATCCTCGGCGGCGAGGGCAATGGCGGCGTGATCGATCCGCGGATCGGACCGGTGCGCGATTCGCTCATCGCCATGGCTATGATCCTGGAATTGATGACCCGTACGCGAAAAACCGTCAGCCAACTGGTCGGCGAGCTTCCCGCCTACGCGATGATCAAAACGAAATTCGCCGCCACGCACGGCCAGGCCGCGGCGCTGGTGGAAAAAGTTAAAACGGAATTCGCCGATCAGAAAATGGATATGCAGGACGGCGTGCGCATCGACTGGCCCCACGGCTGGGTGCACGTTCGACCCAGCAATACCGAACCGATCGCCCGCGTAATTGCGGAAGCCGCGGATGAGCCGGCCGCCCGCGAACTGATTGCCCGCGTGGAAAAGCTGCGCTAAGCGTACCGCTACTCTTCCGCCGGCGGCTTGTATTGCGCGGCAATTTTCGCCTGCAGTGCCGCGGGAACCATGTCGTAGTGGGCGAATTCCATCACGAAGCTGCCCAGACCGCCGGTGGCGCTGCGCAATTGGCTGTCGTATTGGGTCAGTTCGGAAAGCGGCGCCGTGGCCCGTACCGCCGCCGTAGAGCCGGGCAGCAGGTCGGTGCCGGTGATGCGCCCGCGTTTTCCGTTGAGATCGCTGGTCACGGCGCCCAGGTGCGCCTCGGGAACCGCCACCTCCAGAGACACGATGGGTTCGAGCAGTATCGGCCGGGCCTTCATCATGGCGTCACGGAAGGCGTATTTGCCGGCGATGCGGAACGCGATATCCTTGGAATCAACGGGATGGCTCTTGCCGTCGGTGATAATCACCCGTATGTCCTGCACGGGGTAACCGCCGATCGGCCCCTGCTCAATGGCGTCATGAATGCCTTTCTCCACCGAGCTGATGTACTGGGAGGGTATCGCGCCGCCGAAAACCTCGTTGACGAATTCAAACCCCTGCCCGCGTTCGAGCGGTTCGATCCGCAGAAATACTTCGCCGAACTGGCCGGCGCCGCCGGTCTGCTTTTTGTGGCGGTAATGCCCTTCCGCCCGCGCGGTGATCGTTTCGCGGTAGGCGATGCGCGGCGGCCGCGCCACCACCTCCAGGTTGAAGCGGCTTTTCATTTTCTCCAGCATCACCCGCAGGTGCAGATCACCCAGGCCGTGGATAATCAGCTCATGCGTTTGCGGATCGTGCGATACGCAAAATGTGGGATCTTCCTCGGTAAGCTTGTGCAGCGCGGATGAAATTTTCACTTCATCGCCGCGCGACTTGGGCGCCACCGCCATCGAAAACATGGGCGTGGGATAACGCGGCGGAATCGGGTGTATATCTTCATCGACCGCGGGAGCATGAATAATCTGGTCGACACGCATATCTTCGAGTTTGGCCACGGCCACAATGTCGCCGGCGTACGCCACCGGAGTTTCCGGGTGCTCGCGACCTTCCACCTTCAGAATGTGGCCGGCCCGATGCGACTTCTTCTCGGCGCCGTAGACAAAAGCCGTGGTGGGATCGAGTTTCCCCCGCACGATGCGCAACATGCACAATTTGCCTACATAGGGATCGCTGGTCACCTTGAACACGTGCGCCAGCAGGGGCGCCTCGGCGTCGGCGAAGAATTCCACCACCGGCCGGCTTTCACCGGTGTCCGAGCCTCGGCCCTTATAAAACCGTTTGGGGCGCCCCGTCGCGGGCGAGGGAATATCGGTGGCGAGTATGTGCAAGAGATCGTCCACGCCGGCCTGGGTCCTGGCGGAAGTGAAGAGAATGGGCACCACGTGTCCGGCGTTCATGGCCCGTATGAAATAGCGGCGCAGTTCCTCCAGATCGATTTTTTCCCCGGAAAGATATTTCTCCATTTCCCGGTCATCGACCTCCACGACGGATTCGACCATTTCGCGGTGAATTTCGCGCACGTCACCGAAGTCCGCCTCGCCCGCCTCATGATCGAAACAATCGATGATGTCGGAGGCATTGCGGCAGGGCAGGTTGATGCAGTGCAATTCCGGCCCGAAGCTGCTTTTGAGTTGCTCCACCAGCCCGGGCAGGTCGCAGGGCTGGTCAATCTTATTGATAACGATCATCCGCGCCAGACCCATTTCGCCGGCGGCATGGTAGAGTCGCCGCGTGTTGAATTCGATTCCCTGCTGGGCATTGACGACGATCAGTGCGGTCTCCACCGCCGGCAGCGCCGCCAGCGCCTGGCCGACAAAATCCGGGTAGCCGGGCGTATCGATAAGATTCATTTCACACCCTTGATGATGGGCGAACAGCAGAACTGAATTCGTGGAGTGTTTATGCAAACGGGCTTCCGGCTCAAAATCGGAAATGGTGTTGGCGTCCTGGACGGATCCCATGCGCGTAATGACTCCGCCGCGAAGGGCGATGGCTTCAGCCAAGGTGGTCTTGCCGGCGGCGGCGTGGCCGAGCAGCACCACGTTGCGAATTTCTTCGGGCTTGAAGGAACGCGATTCCACCATGATCGTTGCTCCTGAAATTTAACCGCCGCATTGTAGCAGAATGGAGCATGAGTTACGGTTCTTAGCTCTGCGGGGCGGTTGTCGGCGGCGGCGCGTGCAACGAATCCAGCAACTGTTTTTCCGCTCCGGCCATCTTCACGTAATACCAGCCGGCAACGGCCCGAAAGCCGGCACTGCGGCGATTGTCATGGAGCACGATGCGGCGCAGTTCCGGCATCGCCGCGCGATCGCCCTGCCGCCCCAGAACCATGGCGGCGAACTGGCCAATGCGATGGTCGCGATTCTTGTACAGTTGCGGGAGCAGCGGCGCAACCAGCGGAGCAAAATCATCTTTTTTACTCCGCAACATGCCCGCCAACGCCGCCTCCGTCACGCCGGGATTAACCGATTTCAAGAATCCTTCCAGCGTGCGCCGATCCGCCGGCGTATCCGCGTTGGCGATGAGGGTGGCCGCCGCCACGGCGCGCAGGTAATCCATGCCGCGTTGTGAGTTCACAATGGTCGCGTAACGCACCAACGCCGCCAGAAGTTGCCGCCTGTGCCTGGCCTTGGGCTGGGCGCTGTAGTTCAACAACCAGTTGAGAAATATCGGCTGACCCTGCCGAACAAGTTGGAGTACCCGGGACAAGAAATCCCGGCCTTTGACCGCGGCCAATGCGGCGCGGGCGATTCCGCGCAGCAGCGGCGAATCGGTTGCGGCCAGCGGCGCCACCTCCGGCGGGTTGAGCCGCCGGCCGAACCGCATCGCCAGAAAGCCCAACTCAATGCGATCCATCGTTCCGCGGGCGTGTGCAATCCGCCGTGCCAGCAAAGCCGGGCCGGATGGATCGCCCAGGAGCAGCAATGTTTCCACCGCCCGCCTCCGCGTGGTCGCCGAGGCTTTCCGGTCCAGCGCGATGCGCCGCACCCAGGGCAGGGCGGGAATTATTTTTTGCGCCGCGACCCGCTCCAGAAGGGACCTTTTGATATCCCGCAGCCGGGGCGAATGGGAAGCCGCCAGCGCGGTGAGCACCGTCATCCCGCGAAGGCGGGTCTTGGGGTTCGGCGACTGCATCAGACTCATGGCGGCATAGTAGCGAACCGCCGGATTTTCACTGGCCAGCAGTTCACCGATCACCTCGTCCACCTTCGTCGATTCGCCCCGGTTGACCAACTGCGCCGCCGCCATCAGCCGTTGGGCCGGCTGCGGGGCGGTATGGACGATTTTTTCAAGCTGGGCGTCGCGGATGTGCCCGAATTCGATCAGCAGCGCCAGGGACGGAGAAATAAGGTTGGGCAAGGGGTTGCTCAAAAGTTGATTCACATGGATGAACTTTGGATTTCCGCTCACATAATTCGCATCCATCATTCCCGTGAGCTGCAGTTCGGGAGACCCGGAACGGCTTACCCGCAAAAAATACGCCGCCAACGCCGGGTCGCGGGTGGAACGCAGGGAACCGAGCACCAGCGCGCCTTTGATTGTTGGCTCAAACCCCAGCCGAAAAAGCGCCGCGGTTTTCAGCAGGACACGGTTGCCGGTCGGCGCCGCGGTCGCCCGAGCCACCTGGCGGCGCGCCTGGATGCACAGACGAATCGGGAGCGCCGCCACTTGCGGGCGCGCGGTTGCAAAAACTACGAGCAGCAGTGCCGATACGGCGAAACTGCGGAAACTGATAAAATAAATTTTTGGCACCGCGGGTTCCTTTTGCCTTGGGGGACATTACCCATCATACTGAGAGAATCATTGTAATTGAAAATCGAAAATGTGCGATGCGGGTGGTTATCTTCACACATGCTCATACAGGTGGAACCGGTGATGGCCAAAGAGACATTGAAACGCGGGAAAGAACGAACCGCCGATATGATCGACCGGCTTGCGGCGCTGTATCCGGACGCCCGCTGCGCGCTGGAGTACCGCAATCCGTTGCAACTGCTGGTGGCGACCATTCTCTCCGCCCAGTGCACAGATGTCCGCGTGAACATGGTCACGCCTCTTCTTTTCGCCCGCTTTCCCGACGCCGCGGCGCTGGCCGCCGCCGCTATCGGCGATATTGAAAAAATCATCCGGAGCACCGGATTCTTTCGGGTCAAGGCCCAAGCCATCCAACAGACCGCCCGTCAGCTCGTACAAAAGCACGGCGGCAAAGTGCCTGATACCATGGAAGAACTCACCGGCCTGCGCGGCGTGGGCCGAAAAACCGCCAACGTGGTGCTGGGCAATGCTTTCGGCAAAAATGTGGGCATTGTCGTTGATACGCATGTCGGGCGGCTCTCTCGCCGGCTTGGCCTGATCCCGATAGCTATCGGAACGCAGCCGGAAAAAATCGAACAGCGCCTCCTGGCCCTGGTTCCCCAGCCCAAGTGGACCCTTTTTTCCCATTTGTTGATTTTACACGGCCGGCAGGTCTGCCGGGCGCGCAAGCCCGACTGCAACCATTGTGTTTTGGCGGAACTATGCCCGTCGGCGTTCCAAGGTGATGGCTCCAAGGCGAAAAAATAATCCCCTCCGAAGTTACCTTAAGGTATTTAAGGTATTCGGGGTTTTCCGCTCCTAAAAATCGGCAAAAGCCGCGATTATAAGGAATTCAACCCCGTGCCGCCGCGACCGCCGCCAGCGCCGCGGCGGCCTTGTCTATGGTCGCATCGATGTCCGCCGGCGTATGCGCCAAGCTTAGGAACCACGCCTCAAATTGCGAGGGCGGAATCATGACGCCCGACTCCAGCATCGCCTTGAAAAATAACGCGAAAGCCCGGGTATCGCAGCGCAGCGCATCGGCATAATTTCGAACGGAAAAAGCGCCGGCGCCTTTTGCCGCCGGTGGGAAAAATGGCGTGATCATGCCGCCACAACGTTGCACCACCAGCGCCACGCCGGCCTTCCGGGCCACCTCCTCCAAACCGCTCTGCAAGCGTTGCCCGAGCGATTCAAGCCGCTGGTACGGTTCCGCCGTCTCCAGCAACCGCAGCGCGGCGATTCCCGCCGCCATCGCCAGCGGGTTGCCGGAAAGTGTACCGGCCTGATACACCGGACCAGCCGGTGAAATATGATTCATGAACTCTCTGCGGCCGCCGAAAGCGCCCACGGGTAGACCGCCGCCGATGATCTTGCCCAGGCAGGTTATGTCCGGCCGGACGTTGAGTCGTTCCTGTGCGCCTCCGCGGGCCACGCGGAATCCCGTCATTACTTCGTCCGCCACCAGCAGCACGCCATGGCGGTCGCACAACTCCCGCAGTTCTTGCAAATAGCCCGCCGCCGGCGGCACGACGCCGATATTTCCCATCACCAACTCCAGCACGAGGGCGGCGATCCGTTCGCCGTGCTGTTGGAAAGCGTGCCGGACCTCCAGTGGTTCATTAAATGGCAGCACAAGAGTATCCGCCGTTACCGCTTCTGGTATTCCCGGGCTGCTCGGATGACCGTGCGTCGTCGCTCCGCTTCCCGCTTCCACGAGCAGCGCATCGACGGCGCCGTGATAGCCTCCGGCGATCTTGGCGATCATCGGTCGGCCGGTAATCCCACGCGCCAGCCGGATCGCGCTCATCACCGCCTCGGCGCCGCTGTTGACAAATCGCACCATGGGCACGTGCGGCATGGCCGCCGCGATCATCGTCGCCAGCGTTACTTCCTCTTCGCAGCAGCAGCCGAAGGAGGTTCCCCGATCGCTTTGTTTGGCCAGGGCGGCTTGGATGGCCGGGTGGGCATGGCCATGAATCAGAGGGCCGTAACTCATGACGTAGTCGATGTACCGGTTGGAGTCCACGTCCACCAGGTAGGCGCCTTCGCCGGAATAGATGAACACCGGCGAAAGCCCCACGCTTTGGAAGGAGCGTACCGGCGACGATACGCCGCCGGGCATTAATCCCACTGCGCGGGCGAACAGCGTCTGCGACTTCTTGAAACGATTGGCGGCATGTCGGTTTTTAGGCATGCTCAAAGTGTACCGCCATGTCGTGGCGGTGGCTATCGTCCGCGGCGGCGTACGCGCACCAAGGGCGACAACCCGATCAAACACCAAACATCATTGGAACCGAGGGCGCGGCGGGATTGCTTTATTCTATCGCGATGGAGTTATGGTAATCCAATATTTTGTTTTTCCATTTTTTTCGAACGTTATGCGTATCGACGTTACCTATACAGACCGGTTCCACCTCTCCTATCGCAAGCGACGAATGTCCAAGTCGAAGTTATTCGCCTGTGCCGTCAAACTGGTGAAATGGATTTGCTGCATGCTGTACGCCGGCAGGCGAAGCGTATTCCAACCCGAGCTCTCTTCCACCTGCACCCCCTGCTGGTTCAGAAACCGGTACTGGTATTCCAGGTAAAGACTATGGTTGAGCAGGTTGCGGACCGGCACCACAATGTCAAGCTGGCCGTCGCCTACCCGACTGACTACAGGTTCCTGGAGGGCGATTTTTCTCTGAAGACTGTAACTGGCCAAGTGAATCTGCGGATAGGCGGTAAGCACATCTTGGTTAGGTGTCACAGGTCCCTGGCAGCCGGCCAGGACCAACATCAGCGCCGGGGCAACCAACCATCTCATTATTCCCCCATGGTAAACAATTCGTACAAGCGTCCGCATTGCATCTACTCCTTTTCCACGTTCCACGTCAGATCAACCGACAAGATACGCCGCCAGTGGGGATTGTCAACAGGGTTTACAAATCAGGTGATCTGGACGTTCGCCGGTTGGAGTGATATTCTCAAACACGCGGTATTGATTGTATCGGCGATCGATAATGAATACGATGGGGACAGGCAACGGCTCGGCGGGAGCAAGCAACCGACAGCCATGTAACCTTTTTGCGAGCTTTGCTTTAGTGATTCAGGGAGGGGATCCGGTTGGACGATCCGGAATGTTCGACAATGCCGGGTAAGATCAAATAAGACGCGCCGGTTGACCGATCTTGGAACATACGCAACTTCAACGGCAGAAGAAAGGAGCGACGTTTATGAGCGGTAATGGAATTAAGAGCTGGATCAAAAGATCCGCCGGCCTGCTGATGATGGGCGGACTGCTGGTGCTTGCCGGCTGCCATCATGGTTACAGTTACTATCGCCCCGGAACAACCGCGTTTGTTCCCGGAGATACGGGCCTGCAATCGCGCGACCTGGTGGATATGACCAATCGCCTGGCGGCGGATTTGCTGAAAATTCCGGAAATCGCCAACAATCCGAACAAGGTCATCATTGTGATGGCCAGCCTACAAAACAAAACCAGCACACCGTGGCAGAACGATCAAATTTACCTGGCCCGGATGCGGGCGCTGCTCAACCAGTATGCGCGGGACCGGATCGCGTTCGTGCTGCCGCCGCAGGAAGTCCAGCATCTGCAACAAAAGTACCAAGGCTCAACGGGCGATATGTTCGGACAGTCGACCCGCGGGCCGGTGCAGCCAAGCGGACGGATGATTCCCCAGTACGCGCTCAAGGGTGTGTTTTATGACCTGCCCAACTCGGCCACCACGTATTACCTGTGCACATTCCAGCTTGTGAATCTGACGACCGGCGAGCTGGTTTGGGAGGGCCATTACGAAACGCGTACGCTGAATCTGTATTAGGCCCTGCCGAAGAACTCCGGAAGAGCCAACAAATCTTGGTACGCCGGGAAGGAATCGACGGATTGGGCGCAAGGATTTGCTGTGAAAAACAGTCAAACCAGGTCAAGTTTTAAGAAGTTTGTGGCTTCGTGTCTTCGTGTTAAAGAAAATATGCTCATCCTGTCGGCGGTGAGCGTCATGCTGGCTGGTTGCGCGGGGCCGGCTATCAACCCCCACGCCCGCAGCACCTTTCTGAATTCGCATGATCTGGTGAACATGACGGATCAAATGGCCGCGTCCATCGCGTCCGATCCGATTATTACGAAAATCACGGCGCGACATCCGATGGTGATCGTGCTTACGCCGCTGAAAAACGACACCAATGAACTCATTCCGCGCGACCAGGGAGACACCTTTTTGCACCGGGTACGGGTGCTGCTGACGGCTCATCAATCGCTGCGCCGCCACTTTGAGTTTGTGCTCAACCCCGCCACGTTTAACCGCCTGCAAAAGCAGGAAGGGATTTCGACTGCGCAACTCGGACCGCGGGCGGGCCGGGTGCTGCCGCAATACGCACTGCAGGCGACGTTCTATGCGGATACCAAGGTGGCGCCGAAATATCGCAGCGACTATTACCTGTGCACCTTTTTTCTGACCAATATTCACAGTGGGCGCATTATCTGGGAAGGTTCGTATGAAACCAAAAAAGCCGTACACGGCGGTTTTTTGTATTAAGCTGATGCGGGCGATTTCTCACGCGAAGGCGCGAAGAACGCGGGACTACCCCGTGTTCCGTTTTCAGCTTTCCGGGTTCGGCAATCCGCACCGGGGCAGCCGGGATGCGCCCAACTCCCTGCGCCCGTCTGCCTGCTTCGTACGCCCGTGTTCCCGCGCCACCCACATTTGGCTGGTGGGCCTAGGTATCTTGCTGCTGATGATATTTCTACCGGCCTGCACCAGCACGTCGGCGCGGGTTCGCCAGGCGGTCAGCCTGTATTACGCCGGTGATTATCCGCAAGCGGAACAAACACTTGCTCCCCTGATCAAAAAACCGAACAAGAATTACGTTCTGAACAATTGCCGCTATGGTTCGTGCGCGCTGGCGGCGGGCAACATCCGGCACGCGGAGCAGGCTTTCCTCAGCGCGCAGCGGGTTATGAGCACCGTGAATACCAATACCGGCAGCCGGGTGCTCGGGGCGGTAGTGGTATACGAAGGAGTGAAGGTCTGGAAGGGCCAGCCATTTGAACGCGCCATGGCCTATTACTACCTTGGACTGATATTTCTGATTAAAGGCGAGTACCACAACGCACGGGCCGCATTTCAGAACAGCTTGTTTCGTTTGCGCCAGTATGCCAATCCCAAAAAACATTTGCCGGCGGCCCAACGTTACGCGCGAATTGAGTCGAATTTTGCGCTCGGTTATTTCGGTCTGGGGATTTGCTACTTGAAACTGGGGCATCCGCACCTGGCGAAAGCGAATTTTCAGCGGGCCGAACAGCTCGCTCCGGCGATTTCACCGGTGGTCCAAAAAATGTATCAGCCGGGAACAAACACGCTGGTTTTTGTGGATTATGGCATGGGACCGCGACGACGGGCCAGGGGTTGGTACGGCGAACAAACGATTTTCACGCCGACGCCGGAGATGGCCGGACCGATTCCGCCCATTTACGCCTGGGACAACAGCCGGCCCATCCAGGGGATCAGCGATTCCAGCATGGTCGATACGCTGGCGCTGGCGCAGGACAAACGCTGGCTCACAATGGATACCATCCGCGAAGCCAAGGCGGTGGTGGGTACAGGATTGATGATCGGCGGCGCGGCCGTGGCCGCCAATGGCGCCAATCACAACAATGCCGCCGAATTGGGGGGGGGATTGGGCGCGGCGGCTCTGGGAGCACTGCTGGCGGCGTCATCACATGCGGACACACGCTATTGGCAGATGCTGCCGCGGACGGTTTATGTGATTCCCGCGGCGCTGCCGCGGGGCGACAATCATATTCACGTCCAGGTGGACGGAGTGAGCAACCAGCCGTTTCAGGTAAATATTACGGGAAAAAAATACCAGGTACTGTACATTCGCTTGCCATGAATTGCTGAATCCTGACTTTCTGAATACTGAAATAGCTCTCTGCCCCGCGAGCGGTTCTTATAATAACGAAAATATTCGCAATTACGAATTTTTAACCGAACGGTATGGACTTGCTCTGAACATAAATATGGCGGTATAAGCCTGTCGGCTCGCTTCTCCCCCAAGGCGGGCCTGTGACAGTTTCTGCAAAAGTGGCGTAATCAGCAAAAAAACGCCACTTTTTGCTTTGCAGAGCACTTTTTTTGTGATTTTTATGCCCCATAAACTTCAGATTCCACATTATTTCTTTGATTTTAAGCGATTTTTGGCCCGTGAACGGTTACCCCCAAACTTATCCGGTTGCAGAAACTGTCACAGGCCCCCCCAAGGCAGTTGAAAAACTATTGCTTTACTTACGGTCGCGTTAGTCCTATCATAATTATCCAAACGTAGGACTGGTGGTCTTGGCGGTTATCGGGCGTTTATTAACGCTTGGGCTTAAACAGGCGTTTGAACTCCCGGCTTTGCAACGGAAGGCAGGTGCACCATGACACAAGCAACCATTCCCCAAGTATCCGGGCGAGTACGGTTCGGACAGACGCGCCGACATGTGAACGTGCCGGAAGGATTGTGGCTCAGTTGCCCGGGCTGCAATCAGATGATTTATTGCAAGCAGATGCAAGAGCAGCTTCACACCTGCCCCTTGTGCCGCCACCATTTTCGAGTGACGGCCCGCCAGCGTGTGGACATGCTTGCGGATCCAGGCAGTTTTGAAGAAATGGATGCTGAACTGGCCTCGGTCGATCCGCTCAATTTTAACGCCCGCAAGAGCTACAGAGATCAGTTGGCGGAAAGCAGAAATAGGACTGGAAACAATGACGGCGTGCTGACCGGCCGTGCCTTCATCAAAGGGCGTCCGGCGGTGCTGGCGGCGATGGACTTTTTCTTTTTGGCCGGCTCCATGGGAGCGGTGGTGGGCGAGAAAATCACGCGGGCCATCGAGCGCGCGACGACCGATAATCTGCCCCTGGTGATTGTGTCGTGTTCGGGTGGAGCGCGGATGCAGGAAAGCACCATCAGCCTCATGCAGATGGCCAAGACGGCGGCGGCGCTGGCGCGGCTGCACCGCGCCGGCGGGTTGTTTATCAGCGTACTGGCGGATCCGACCACGGGTGGCACGACCGCGAGTTTTGCCATGCTCGGAGATATCATTTTCGCCGAACCGCGGGCGATGATCGGCTTTGCCGGGCCGCGCACCATCGCCAATACCATCAAGGTGGAACTGCCGGAAGGATTTCAATGCGCCGAGTTCCTGCAGGATAAAGGCTTCATTGATCGCATTGTTCCCCGCAGCGAGTTGCGGTCGGCGATTGCGCGCACGATCGACTACTGCGGCAAGTAAATTTTCCTCTAACCCCATTGATCCCATTTCGACAGGTTCTTACGGTTTCCCGCCGAACCGGTGCGGAAGCCTCTGATCGTACTGTGCCGGCGAACGCGGGAATCGGGTCTGGCCCGGATGGGGTTGCCTGTCTCGTTTCAACTTCGCGGCCAAAGTAAAATAGGCGGCGGCCTGGCGGCGATGCCCCAAGACCTGCAGTGCCCGGGCCAGAGCGCGGTAAGCATGAGAGTTTCGCGGCTGGAGCCGAATCACCTTTCGGAATTGAACCGCCGCAAGCGCCGGCCGGCCATGGATAAGCAGACACTTGCCATATTCGAAATAACCGAGAGCGAACTGCGGCGACGCCTGCACGGCGCGCTGATAAAAGGGGATCGCCTTGCGCCATTGACTGATCTTTTCCAATGTCACAGCCAGATCGTAAAGCGCCCTGGTGTTGTATGGTTCGTATCGGACGGCCAGGCGGTATTGCCCGGCGGCCGCACTGTATTGACGCCAGAATGTCAAAGCGTTCGCCAGCGCGAAATGCAGGGCCGCGGAACGGGGATATTCCATAAGACCACGGTGTAAATCGGCAAAAGCCATCGCCCATTGGCCGAGTCTTTCGTAACAATGCACGATGTGCCGGATATTGGATAAATCACGGGGATCGGACGCCAGGGCGAACCGGTAGTAAACAATGGCCTTGGCGTAGTTGTGGTATTTTCGGGAATACACATCGCCAAGGTCGGAATCAACCACCGGATCAGTCCCCTTGGTGAGCCGGTACGCCCGCATCAGCATGGACAATCCCACCGCCAGATGCCCCCGGTCGCACTCGTACGCGCCGACCTGCTGCAGGGCCACCGGGGAATTCGGTTCGAAGTGAAGGACATGAACCCAAATGTGGATCGGTGGTTCGTATAACTCGCTCTGGTTCCAAGTTAATACGCCCAGAACGACGATTAAAGCGACCGCGCAGGTGACAGGCAGAGCCTGGCCCGGCGCCGTGGCCTTGGCGGCGGGGTCGCCGCGCCGCGCGTAGTCAACCAGCCGTTGCAAGCACCACCGGCCTGTTTCCACAACCAGCGCCAAGATTCCGATGCAGGCCAGGTACTGGTAATGATCGGCCACAAAAGTGTAAAGCATGGTGTAAAAAGCAATGAAACCGAGGACAGGAGATATGGTCAGACCGTAGAACGCCACTGCGGCGAAAGGACCGCGAGAAATTTTTTTATGCAGCAGAAACAAAACCACGGGTACGACCAAGGCGGTGGCGGGAAAAATCCATTGCCAGCCGATTGGCGCGGCGGTGTTCCAGCGGGGGTAGACCTCCAACAGCGGATAAGGCCAGAAAAGCTTGAGAGGATAAAACCACAGGTCCTTGCCGGCGATCAGCAGATGCTCGGCGAGGGTAAATCGGAATTGTGGACCATGAGCGCCCACCTGTGTGTGCTCCTGGTAAACGGTTATGGCCGCCATCAGAAATCCGAGAAAGAACCAGGGCACGGTGGGGTTGATGTCGCTCTCCGCCAGCCGGCCGCGTTTCCACCAGGCAATCGCCAGAAGAACCGCCGGCAGGGTACAGGCGTCTGTCTTGGCCAGCAGAGCCAGGACAAAAAACAGTGTTGCCAGCAGATACCACCCCACCGGATGGAAGGACGATCGCGTCGGAAGACGCTCTGGTTTGTCCAGACGGACCATTCGGATCCAGGCGAGAACGGCGGCAAAATAAAAAGCTGCGGAGATAAGATTCTTCTGCTCGGCCACCCAGCCGACGGTCTCCACCTGCACCGGATGAATGGCGAAAATAGCGGCGATCAGCCAGGCGCTTTTGAGTCCCAGCTTCCGAAGAATTATCCAGAGAAGAATGGCGTTGAGCGCCTGGAGCGCGATGTTGACCAAATGAAAGCCGGCGGCATGGAGACCCCAAAGCTTGTACTGCAGGAGGAAAGCGGTGAAAACAAGGGGGTAATATTGAATGGATGCGGAAGGTACAAACCATATATACCACAGACCGCGCCAGTGATGCACAAAATGATTTTTGACCAGCCAACCCGAATCGTCCCAGATAAAACCGCCATGAATCAGCGGTGCATAAACCAGAAAGACCAGGGCGGTTATCAAAACACCGGGCAGGAGCGGAACGATCCAACGGCGCCATCGGCGGGCCGGCGATTCGCCGAACGGCGGCGGTGCGACGCCCGGCGCCGCCACGATCTTTTCAGCGGAGACCTCCGCGGGTGGATCGGTCATGACCGGTATATTTGACCATACTTTAACCCGCCAGGGAACAAGCCGGAGATGGACGCCTCGGGAGATCCCCGGACGGCCTTACCAGCGGGGCTTGCCGCGGGAGCCGATTCACGTAGGATACTCTTGATATATTGCGCGGCGCGCACCAAGTTGGAGACCATCCAGATGGAACGAACGCTGATCATTCTCAAGCCTGATGCGGTGGCGCGCGGCTTGATCGGCACAATCATCGAACGATTCGAGCGGAAAGGTTTTCAAATCCTGGCGATAAAACTTACACGAATGAACACCGCAACCGCACAAGAACATTATGCCATGCACAAGGGGAAACCATTTTATCAGGGGTTGATCAAATTCATGACCGCCGGGCCGGTGGTGCTGCTGGTGCTCCAAGGCGATCACGCCATTGAAGTCGTGCGGAAAATGATGGGGGCAACGTTCGGCTTCCACGCCGAGCCGGGAACAATACGCGGTGATTTTGGATTATCCAGCAGCTTGAATCTGATTCATGGCAGTGATTCGCCGGAAGCGGCGCAGGCCGAGATCGAACGGTTCTTTACTCCCGCGGAACTCTTCGATGGTTCCCTGAGGGTGCCGAAATAGGCGCTGGACGATGTTTATCAGCCGTGGGGCCTCGGCCCGTGCCGGCCTGAGGCAGTAGTCGGCGCGAGCGCAATATGGCAACAAGCCAGGCAACGGTAACTGCGAATCTTGACCCGGTGGCGACCGGGCAGGTGATCCGCATTGAGGTGGCGGGGAACGCTTTATCGCTCTACACCGAAGCGCCGGTTCTTTTTCACGCCATGCTGGCGGATATGGCGGCGGCGAAGTCGCGCATCTGGCTGGAGACTTATATTTTCGCCAACGACGCCAGCGGGCTCGCCATCGCCGGAGCACTGATGCGGCGCGCCGCGGAAGGGCTGGACGTACGGGTACTTTACGACGCCGTGGGATCGCAGGCCACCGGTCCGGAATTATTCTCCGACCTGCGGGGCGCCGGCGTGCAGGTCCATGCCTACCACAGTCTCTGGGAAGCGCTGCGAAAGTTTTCGTTCTTTACCATTCTCAACCGGCGCGACCACCGCAAACTTCTGGTGATTGACGACGTCTGCGCCTATTTCGGCGGCATGAACATTGTGGATCACGGACGGGACTTGACCTTTCTTCAAACCGACGAACAGCAGGCTCCGACGCTCGGTTGGCGCGATCTGCATGTGCGGTTGCAAGGACCCCAACAGCAAGAAATCGCCCACAGTTTTCACCGCTCGTGGCTGCACGCCAAGGGCCAGTATCTGCGGCGGCGGCCGAAGGAATATCGCCGGGTGAAGCTGATCCCGGCGGAGGAATCGATCCATTTTTTTGACAGCGGCCCGGGCTTAAGCTTCAGCCGGGCGGCGCGGGTGTATCGAAAATTGCTGCGCCGGGCGCGGCATCAGGTCGTGATCGCCATGGCGTATTTCATTCCCGTCCGCCGCGTCTTGCGCGCTTTACTGGCGGCGCGTCGTCGGCAGGTACGGATGAGCGTGATCGTACCGGCGAAAACGGACGTGCGCGTCGCGCAACTAGCCACGCGCTATCTGTATCACAAACTGCTGCGCTCGGGAATCCGCATCTATGAGCGCACCAGCCGGGTGCTGCACAGCAAGGTGGTCGTGATCGACCGACAGTGGACCATCCTGGGATCCGCCAACATCGATCCGCGAAGCCTATGGACGAATCTGGAATTCCTGGCGGTGATACGCTCCCCACGTTTCGCCGCGGCGATCCGGCGGATATGCCGCTACGAACTCCGCCACAGCCGGCGCGTGCGCCTGGCGGATGTCGAGCACAATACCACCGGAGAAAAAATTCTCAATACGCTGGCCTATTGGTTGCGCTGGTGGCTCTAAAGTCGAGCTTAGACAACGGGAAAAATCGCCATGAGCAAAGCTAAGATCGGCTCTCCCGATAGCTATCGACAGAGCATGGCCGGACAAATCGAAGAACTCCGGCGGACCATCCACCGGCATGATCAGCTTTATTATGACCAGGCCAGGCCGGAAATTGACGACCGGGAGTATGATGAACTTTTTCGCCGGTTGCGGGAGTTGGAAGAGGCGCACCCGGACCTTATCACTCCTGATTCGCCCACGCAGAGGGTGGCGGGGCAGCCGGTGGAGGGCTTCGCCTCGGTTCGCCACGCCATTGCGATGATCTCCATCGACAACACCTATACCGAAGGCGAGTTGCTGGCGTTTGACGCGCGCGTCCGCAAACTGCTGGGGGGAAGCGACTTTTCCTACGTATGCGAACCGAAGATTGACGGCGTGTCGCTTTCTGTGCGTTACGAAGACGGCCGGTTGGCGCTGGCGGCCACGCGCGGCGATGGAACCAGCGGCGACGATGTAACGGCCAACGCCCGAACCATCCGCAATATTCCGCTTCTGCTGCATGCGCCAGCGGCGTTGGATTCCGCGGGCCGGGAATTTCCCCCGTCGATTCCCCGCGTGCTGGAAGTGCGCGGCGAGACGTTTCTGACGCGCCGGCGGTTTGTGCTGATCAACCAGCGGCAGGAAGAGGCGGGAGAAGAGCCTTACGCCAATCCACGCAATACCGCCGCCGGTACACTCAAACTGCTGGACCCGCGGCTGGTGGCAGCGCGCCAATTGCATTTTCTGCCACATGGCCAGGGAGTGGTGGAAGGATTTGAATTCAGCAGTTATCAGCAATGGCTGGCGTATCTGCAGGCACTGGGTTTTCAATTGGCGCCGCACGTAATGCCGGCGCGGGATATTCAGGAGGCGATTGAGTTTCTCCACCGCTTCGCCGAATTACGAAAAAGGCTCCCCTTCGACACCGACGGCGTAGTGGTGAAAGTGAATTCGCTTTCCCAGCGCCGCGCGCTGGGTTCAACCGCCCGGGCGCCGCGGTGGTGCATCGCCTTCAAATATCAGCCGGAGCAGGCCAGTACCGAACTGGCCAATGTGGTATTCCAGGTGGGCAAAACCGGCACGATTACGCCGGTGGCGGAATTTCAGCCGCCGGTGTTTGTCAGCGGTACGCAGGTATACCGGGCCAGCTTGCATAATTTTGATGAAATCCGGCGTAAAGACATCCGCCGGCACGACCGGGTGATCGTGCAGAAAGCGGGCGAGGTGATTCCCTACGTGGTCGGAGTTGTGCCGGAAGCCCGCCCCCTCCATGCCCAAACCATTGAGCCGCCGTCCCATTGCCCCGCATGTAAAGGGCCGGTGATCCGTGACGGTGGTTTTGTCCGCTGCACGAATGTTACCTGTCCGGCCCAACTGGCCCAACGGCTCAAATATTTCGGCGGACGAAACCAGATGGACATCGAAAATCTCGGATCGGCCATTATTGAGCAACTGATAAACGCGAAGCTGGTCCAGTCGATTCCCGATCTCTATCGGCTCAAGCTGGAAGACCTGCTGCCGCTGGAGCGCATGGGCCAAAAATCGGCCGAGAATCTGCTGGCCGGCATTCAGCAGAGCAAAAACCGCGGATGGGAACGCCTCCTGGCGGGTTTGAGCATTTTGCACGTTGGAACACGAACCGCCGCCGTTCTGGCCGAGCGATTTCCCGATCTCGAAGCCCTGGCCGCCGCCCGTCTGGCGGATTTTGAAGCGGTTCCCGATGTCGGCGAAGTGGTCGGCCAATCCATTTACAATTTTCTCCATCACGGCCCGGGGCTTGAATTGCTCCGGGAATTGGCCGAACTGGGCATTGCGGTACGCCGGGATGTCACCGGAACCGCGGCAACGACGTCCGGCCCACTTTCGGGAAAAACCATTGTCGTCACCGGCGAACTGAAAAAGTACACGCGCGGTCAAATCAAGGAGATGATTGAATCGCTGGGCGGAAATGTTTCCGAAAGTGTTGGAAAAAAAACATCCTTTGTGCTCTCCGGCGCGAACCCGGGCGGCAAGCTACATAAGGCCCAAAAGCTCGGGGTGGAGGTGATCGACGAGGCGGAATTTTTCAAACGCGTCGGCCGCGGGTAAGAGCGTGTATGGGAAACCGGCGGCTTCGATATACCTCACACATTCAAGATTGATATGTTTTGTAACCGTGCACGGCCTTGCGGTCAATCAGAATGCCAAGGGTACACTTAAAAGTTGTGGACGCCGGACTGCGGCCGATCGTCAGGACCACGCCGTCTGCGCCAACCCACGCGCCGGTACATCGGCGCCGAGCAGCATCCCGGTCATCAGCTTGATCTGGGCCGGCGTAAACGTTGCGTTCCACAGACGTTTTATCATCGCTATACGCTCAGGGTCTGCTTCCGGTATGGTTCTTCTTGATTCGAATGGATGTTCTACGAGCGCCTGGCGCAGGGTTGCGCGCAAGGCATCGAAATCCGGTGGGTGCCGGCCCGCTCCCCACGGGTTGGTCACGATCCGACTCAGTTCCCCATCCACGTTGTCGGCCACTTGGAGCACATGGGGGGGAACGTCGATGTCCCCGCCGTTGAGCAGGGCCGCCCACTGGAACTTTATCTGGCGCCGGACCTGGCGAACCTGGGATCGCAGGTTGAGCGCTTGTTGTTGAACCATCACGTCGGCGAACGTGCCGGCGCCTTGAACCGTCAGCGCGATCGCTGTGCGAATGCAATGCGCGTGCGCTATGTGCACATTCGCCACCCGGCGCTGTGCGTCCCAACTCCACCCGTCGCCGCCTTCGTATTGGTCCAACTCCGCCAGCATCTTGCCACCCAGCATCACTGCCCGTGGCTTGAGTATGCCATGCAGACACACCACGTAGCGGCGGGCCGCGAGCTGACCCTCAAACCGGCCCCTGGTTGGTCCAATGACAAGCTGATAGCATTCCGGCTCGGACGTGGGACCGAACGTTATAAGAGTCCAAGCGAATTCGCCGCCGTGGTATCCCAGCGACAGGCCGTCATCCTCATAGAGATCGAACTGGGCCCCCGCACCGGCGTATATGTCCAGCGTCAACGGATCGAGCGGCTTTTGATCGCTGTAGTCCATTTTCGGCGCCAGCGGCAGGATCGATCCCGAACGCACGAACAACGGCATCCGCTCCAAAGGACACTCGTGGGTGATCGTCCGTCCACCTTCGTAGATGTCACCGGTGAAATAGTCGAACCACTTGCTGCCAGCCGGCAGGAACACTTCCTTCAGAGCCGGCTGGTTGGCCGGTGAACTGGAAAAAACCGCGCCGTCGCCAGCCGGTGTGGCCGGCTTGTCGTCCGCGGGTTTGGTGACCGGCGCCACCAGCAATTCCCGGCCGAACATATACTGGTGATTGTACGAGTAAGATGGCTCCTGGTCGGGATAATCCAGATACATGCCGCGTACCAGCGGCATCCCCGTTTCATGGGCTATTCGGCCATACGTATAAATATACGGAATCAAGGCGTAGCGCAGCGAGACGAATTTCCGGTAGGCTTCGACGCCAGCGGGACCGTACTCCCATGGCTCGCGCTGGCCCCAAAAGCCATGGAACCACATGATTGGGCTTAGAGCACTAAACTGCACCCACCGCTGGTAAAGATCCTGCGGTAGACGCACGTTAAAGACGCCGCCGCAGAGATTGTTGATATATGCCACAAGCATGTTGCCGGCCTGTTGTGCGGCGGGCACGATCACATCCAAACAGTCCCACACGCCGGGCAGATCGCCGGTGAAGTAGGCGCCGTAACGGTGTGATCCCCAGGCGCCGAGCCGGCAGAAGATGAAGGTTCTCTTCCCGGTGATACGCTCCTGACCATCGTATTCCACCTCCCGGGTCCACTCCATGGGGTCCAAGCCTTCCATTTCCGCCCCGGCACAGCCATCCTGCCACCAGAAGGCCATTGCGTCATCCAGCGCGGGCTTGTGCATGATGTCCATGAACAGCCCGGCATATTTCTTGCTGGCCAAGTTGTGGCTGATCTCCTTGGTATCCGCAGGCAGCCCGAGATCCTTGCGAATCTCCTCGAAATGACTCTCGCTGACAGGTGTAATCGCCCCGTAATGTTCGTTGACCGTAACCTTAACGCCGTGTTGGCGCATCCAATGAAAAAAGGCGCGGGGGTGGGGTAACTGCTCTCGGTCCCAGTCATAACCCGACCATATACATTTCGCGCTGGAATCCGAATCAAGGACTACCATGTCCAACGGCAGGGAATCTTCCCGAAAGTGCGAGACGATCATCTTCCATTCGTGGGATGAGTACCCGGCACGCGAACCAAACCATACCCCCAGCACATAACGCGGAACCATGGGGATCGGACCGATCAACTGTGAGAACTCGCCAAGCATATGGGCGTAATCGTGGCCATAGACGAAAAAGTACCAGTCCTGACCATCCTTTCCGGAGCGGGGCTTGACCCATTTTGTCTCCCGGTCGCGCAGCGCAGTCCGGCTGTCATCGAGGAGGAAGTAACCGTTGGCGGTAAGTGGACCCGGAGTGGTCACGGGCGTTACCTGATGGCTCATATCGCCCGGCACGCCCAGGAGGTTCTTATCGTCCTTATCGCCCGGCTGCCAGTGTTGAGAGCCTTTGCCATGCCAGGTGATCCGCAGGTTCCCCGCCTTGAAGGGACCGGCGCCGAGCTTATAACGCAGAGTCATTTTATCGGTCTTGATGCTCAACCAGCCGTCGGTCTCCCCGGTTGTGAATCGGGCCGCCGGCCAGTTCCGCTTGATCACCGCTATGCTCGCTGCGTCAACAAAGTGCGACGTGGGAGAATATTCCATCCGAATCAGCGTGGGAGTCAGAACCTCAAAGCGCACGTTTTCGCGTACGACCGGCTTGCCGCCGGCCGCCGCACCATCGGCAACCTCGTTCGCACGCAGCGGCGCGATTGCCGACGCGGCTGACAACACGACCATCTGCTCCAGGAATTCTCGCCGATTCATGATCTGCTCTTTTATTCAATGTCCTTCAAACGCGGGTGATTCAGTTGCGGCTCGCTCTGTTCCATCGTCTTTCCCTTGGTCTTCCGGCGGCGTGCAATAGAAGATAACCGTTCACGGCCTTTCGGCCAATCAGACCCCCGACACAATCTCCCGACGAACCCGACTGAGGGTGTGAAAAGAGAAGCTCTGTGCGCGATGAGATTAGGTCTCTGGCCACCAGGCGGCAGAGTCTGATGGCAAATCAGTTCGAGCGGCGTCGGTCAAGAGCCGGGATGGTGAACGTCGAACACTATCTTTTATAAACGCAAAATTAAACCTCCCGCCGGGGGGTTTGACGCCCGATGGGCGGGTCAACTAGCATAGGACGCGTGCAGGCGGTAACCAGAGGAACTACCGAGAAAGCTTCAGAAAATGACCGGCGAAACGATGAACCATCACCAGAACTCCCAAAGCATGGAGCCTGCTTCCCATGCGAAAAATGCGCCGGAAAGCCATGCGGCGCCGCCGCCGGCGCCGGCCGACGATGCCGGCCAACAAGAGCCGCTGGCGATCATTTCCGATATCCATGCCAACATGGAAGCGCTCCAGGTGGTGATGGGGGAAATAAAAAAGCGGGACATCCGGCGGATATACTGTCTGGGAGATGTGATCGGCTATGGCCCCAATCCGCTGGAATGCCTGGACACGGTGATTGAAACCTGCGATTTCACGATCATGGGCAACCACGATTTTGCTATTTTCTACGAACCCTTCAATTTCAACACGGCCGCGGAAAACGCCGCTTATTGGACGCGCAACCAGTTTGAAGCGGATACGGACCGCCCGCGGCGGAACCGCCGCTGGCGCTATCTGGGCCGGATGCAGACGCGGATCGTTCACCAGCGGTTTCTGGCGGTGCATGGTTCGCCGCGGCGTCCGATCAATGAATATATTTTTCCGGATGACATTTATTCGTCCACCCAGAAGCTCGCGAATATTTTCGATGGGTTGAAACATCTTTGTTTCGTGGGGCATACCCATGTGCCGGGAGTTTTCGTGCCGCAGCCCGATTTTTACTCCCCGGAAGACCTCGGCGGCGAATACCGCATCACGGAGGAAAAAGCGATCATCAACGTCGGCAGCGTGGGGCAGCCCCGGGATCATGATCCGCGGGCAAGTTTCGCCATTCTCCATCCGGATCGGGTGGAATTTGTGCGGGTCCCCTATGATGTGAACGCCACGGTGGAAAAAGTGCGGTCGATCGATGCGCTGGACAATTTCCTCGGCCAGCGCCTGTTGGAAGGAACGTGACGCGTGGATTTCAAGCGTTTCTTTCAGCTCATTCTTCTGACATTTGTCGTGGTGATCGTGACACAATTGGTCATCGGCCATTTCTTCGGCCATTCCCCGAAGAAGCGCCTGGGCGCAACGAGTCGGGCGGTTGGCGCCGGCCAACCCGCGATCGAGCAAACCACCGCGATCGCCGCGCACACCGTCACCATCGGGGGCGCCGCGATGGGTGAACCATTCAAGCTGGCGATGCGGATCAGCAACGTGGCCGCGGGCGTCAAGGCCGTTTATCTCAACGCCGCCGAGTACCGGCAGAATTTGAATTCCAACCGTCCGCTGACGCTGATGAAGCCGCGCCCGGGAGCGCCGGCGGCTTTTTCCACGCGGCGGGTGATTGTCAACGGCCTGACTTACCGCCTGGGATCACTTACCTGGTCGTTCACACGACCGATTCGCCCCCACGCCACCCGCGCCGCCCTGATCCTGAAATTGCTTAGCGTTCACAATAAGCCGCTGGTGCTGCTCAAAAAGATATTCCAGATCAATCCCAAGACCTATGACGTGCGCATCGTTCAGGAGGTGCGCAACCTGACGAACCGTCCGCTGAATGTGCGCGTGGACATGCTCGGTCCGACCAACCTGCCGCTGCAAGACCGGCAGAATGATTTTCGGACATTTCAGTGCGCCGGCTACCGGGCCGCCAGCCACTACCTGGACGTGAACGGTTTTCCGGAAGTCTACCAAACGAAGATGCTCGGCGCCGACGCGGCGCCGGTGACGCTCGGATCGTTCCGCGGCGCCAACCGGCTCTTGTGGATCGCTTCGTCGAACCGGTTTTTCACGGCGATCATGCGGCCCTTGCCGTTCGGGAAAGTCAAGCTTGATCTTCTGGACAATGGAAAGCGGCTTCCGCAAATCAACTACCTGGCGTCCGCCGCGGTGGCGCGGGTGGGACCGGATGCCGGGCGGGCCGATCCGCGCGGCGATACGGCGGTGCGGCTGCGGGGCGCCACACTGCATCTGGCCCCCCATGGAACGACGGCAATGCCGCTGGACGTGTACTTCGGGCCTAAAAAACGCTCGCTGCTGGCGGGATCTTTTTCGGCCAAACGCGGTACGCCAGCCTATGAATACAAACTTTACGATTACCTGGCGGTGATTCAGTTCAACCAGGGAAGCTGGTGCTCGTTCCTCACGTTTGCCTGGCTGGCCCTGGCAATCCTTAAAATCCTCGGCTGGCTCCATCTGGTGGTGCACAATTACGGCATCGCCATCATTGTGCTGGTGATCGCCGTGCGTCTGATGCTGCATCCGCTCACGCGTTACGGCCAGGTCAACATGACCCGGATGCAGCGGAAAATGGCCGCGATTCAACCGGAAATTGAACGGGTTCGCACGAAATTCGCCAAGGACAAGAAGCGCCAGCAGCAGGAAATGATGCAATTATACAAGGATCATCAGATCAATCCGGCGGCGGGAATCATGGGCTGTCTGCCGATGCTTCTGCAAATGCCGATCTGGATCGCGCTTTATTCGGGTTTGCAGGTTGACATCGACCTGCGGCATGCAAGCTTTATTCCCGGGTGGATCACCGATCTCTCCAGCCCGGATACCCTGGCGTCCGTGCATACGCCATTTTTCGTGCCGCTGCTCGGCTATGCGTATCACGGGCAGAATTTTCTGGCATTGAACCTTTTGCCGGTTCTTCTGGGCGTCGTCTTTTTCTTTCAGATGCGTTTCCAGATGAAGCTGGCGCCGCCGCCCACGGACCCCCAGCAGCGCCAGACGCAGAAGATTTCCCAATTCATGGTAATCCTCTTTCCGTTGTTCCTTTACAACGCCCCCTCCGGGCTGAACCTCTACATCTGCGCCAGCACGATCGGAGGATTGATCGACACTTGGCTGGTCCGGCGGCACCTTAAGCGGCTGGAAGAACGGCAACTGCTTCCGGTCGCGGCCAGCCAGCCGAAGAAACGAGGGACCTAAGGTGCTATTGCGATTGGGCCACTCTCCGGACCCGGATGACGCCTTCATGTTTTACGGCCTGGCCACCGGCAAAATGGATTCCGGCGGCTACCAGTTCGAGCACGTTCTGCAAGACATTCAAACACTCAATACGCGGGCGATGAAGGGCGAACTGGAAGTTACCGCCATCAGTCTCCATGCCTATCCTTATGTGAAGAATCTATATGCCTTAATGGCCTGCGGCTGCTCCATGGGCGAAAACTACGGTCCCATGCTGGTGGCCAAAAAGTTTTTTACGCCGGAGGAACTGAAAACCAAACGCATCGCCATCCCCGGCACGCTGACCACCGCCTTCCTGGCCATGCAGCTTCTTCTGGGCCGGGGCGTGCACACCGTCGTCAAGCCATTCGATCAGATTCTTCCATACGTGCAGGCGGGTTATGCCGACGCCGGCCTGATCATTCATGAGGGACAGCTTACCTATCGGAACAACGGCTTGCTTTGTTGCGTGGACCTGGGTCAATGGTGGCGGGAAAAAACGGGCCTGCCCCTGCCGCTGGGCGTGAACGTAATTCGCCGCGATCTGGGTAAACCGGCGATGGAACAGATCACCGCGCTGTTGAAACGGAGCATTGAGTTTTCCCTGAATCATCGAGCCGCGGCCGTGCGCCACGCTCTGCAGTACGCGCGCGACATGGATGAAAAGCTCGCCGACGAATTTGTCGGCATGTATGTGAACCATTGGACGCTGGATTTCGGCCCCCGCGGCCGCCAGGCCGTCCACGCCGTTCTCGACGCCGGCGCCCAGGCCGGTCTGATTCCGTTTTGTACCCCGGTGGAGTTTGTGGGATAGAATTAAGAGGCGGAGGGCCGCCCGCGTTGGACGTGGTTCGCCACAATCCGCTCAACCCTAAAATCGGCTTTTGACGATAACAGACATGATATTGGGCCTGCTTGCAGTAGAATCTTTTTCATGAAAATTCTATCGGCAATGGAGGCCCTTTTTTTCGCTATTGTCTTCTTAAGAAACCGTATTGGGGTTAGCCGCCAACCAACCGGTGTGATTATAAACGGGGAAGTATGTCCGGTGGCGGCTCTCGTTCCGTCCGCCGGTGCAAAAATGGAAACCTCCTGTTCCGATGGGATGTGGCAATTTGGCGATTCTCCGCCAATCGGTTAGATTTTCTCTTACCACGGGGCGTAGCTCAGCCTGGCTAGAGCACCTGGTTTGGGACCAGGGGGTCGCAGGTTCGAATCCTGTCGCCCCGATTTTTTCGCCGGTGGCGAAAAAATAGAGCAGGTGAATTTAGAGCAGGAGATCAGGTGAGCAAATAAGGTTGGCTTAAAAGAGTTGCTGCCGCCAAGAGATGCAACCCCACCGGCGGTCTCCTGCTCCAGTGTTCATCTGTTCAAGCGAACAGGCGCGAAACTTCCTCTTTGGGATTCATGTTTGAAAATCTACATGTCTATCAGAATGCCATCACCCTCGCGGATAGCCTGAAACCCGGCTGCCGCCCGCAGTCTGGTGTTCTATTGTTCTCTCGTGGCGGCAGGAGCGCAGACTGATTCCACATAAAGCGACTCCGGCCCAAAATCCTGCTCGTGCGGCCAGGCGATACTGCCGAATGCCAGGCGAACTGAACGGAAATAGGCCGCGTCCTTCAACTCGCTGAAAATGCCCTTATTCAGATACGGCCGGACATCGAAGCGGCGGGTCTCGCCGGTACTAAACGAGAGTTCCAGTTGGTAATTATCCAAGGGGCGCACGGCGGTTACAGTGATTATCACGTCGTCTCCTACTTCAGTGGCTCAATGCGGAAAGGCCGCTCTCCGTTGACGGCGAGCTGCCAGTTGGCAATCAATTCTTCCTTTCGAAATAACGGGCATTGCACGCTCCAATTGACCAACTTATTTTACAGCAACCGTAATGTTAACGATACGATGCGCTCAATTTGCCCGGGAAGTGACTTGACAACGTCGGCAAAAAGTTCTCTTGTTGTCCTGCGCCCCGATTTTTTCGCCGGTGGGCGAAAAAATAGAGCAGACGCGCTTGAGTCTTCGGGATAAATCGCCAGCGCGATGGGAAATTCCCCTAGTAGGTTATAAGGGTATTTCCTAATGGTGGTATGGGGGAAATTCCGCATAGTATTTTCCGGTATTTTTCGCTTTTTCCCGATTTTTTGCGGCTGTAGTTTTATGTTCTACAAGTGGATGGTGTATATACCGCTTCGTGAAACGTTTCACGAGCCGCCGCCACGCAAAAATTCCGGTGCTTTTTTCGCCCGGGAAACTTTAACAGGAGGAACAGATGATCCCCATGCGATTCAAGGTTTGTCTGACCGCAGCAACTCTTGCCGCCGCGATGACCGCGTCGCTGGTTGCCGGCTATAACATCACCCGTGGCGGGCATGCGCGGTGTTTCGATCACTGGAAAGCCCCGCGGTCGGCCCGAACCATGGTCAACCCCATACCAGCCACGGCGGCCTCCATCCATAGCGGGCAAGTGGTCTACACGCAAAACTGCGAAGCCTGCCATGGGCACAATGGCAAAGGGGATGGTCCGACCGGCGCGTTTCTTTCGCCGCATCCTGCCAACTTCACCCGGCCGCAGTTTTGGAAACAGTCTGACGGGGATATTTTCTGGAAAATCACGCATGGCCACAGTCCGATGCCGAGCTTTCAAGGCAGCCTGAGCAGGCATCAGCGGTGGGATGTGATCAATTACCTACACAAGGAGTTTGACCCGGCCGGCGGCGGCAAGTAGCATCCGCCGTCGTTGGTTTTTTTTAGGAAAGGAACACATAATCATGAAACACAAACAAAGGATGGCAATGTGTATCGGGCTGGCGCTGGCCATGTTGCCGGCGGCCGGCCTCCAGGCCGCACCGGCCAGAGCCGACTACAAAAAACTGGAGAAGAAGTACGAGGCTCTCCAGGCCCAGATGGCGACCATGGCCAGGCAGATGACGGCCATGCAGAAACAGATGACCGAGGTCAAAAAAGAGGCCGTGGCCAAGGCGACCATGAGCGAAAAGGCCACCAAGGCGGAGTTCCGGCGCCTTTATAAAAAGGTTATGGCCGCCTCCCAGAGAATCTCCGAACTGGAACCTGGCAACATTCAGGTGTTGATCGACGGCGATGTGAACTTCCAGTTTATTCACAAAAGCGGCAGCGCGTCAACGTTCTATGCCGACGCCAGCCCGTTGATTCAAGTTCGCGTCGATAAACACATTTTCATCAACGCCGGCTTTGATTTCTATACCCAGAGCGGGGCGGCTGGCGGCGCCCAGGCCGATATGGGCGCGGCCAACATCAACTACGAACTTAACAACTACATGACTATCGGCGGCGGCCTGGTCTCCAGTCCCATCGGTGGAATCGTCGGCATTTACAACCCGGCGCCATGGAACCGCTGGCTGGTTGACGGCTCCCTGGAAGACAACCTGCTGCCACCCAATGAGCTTGGCGTATGGACCCGCGGCGGCGTGCCCGCACCAAACAATCTCGGTTATTTCACCTACTTTCTGTTTGTGAGCAACGGGCCGGCGCTGGCATCCACCGCGGGTAGTCCGTACAACACGCTTACTTACGGAAACTGGAATCCAGCCGCCCAAAACGGCAAGACGGTCGGCGGCAGAGTCAGCTACCTGCCCATTCCCAATGTTGAGGTTGGTTACTCGTTTGAATATGCCCGGCCCAGCGCCGATGGCGCCATACGAACCAGTAATTCCATGGTGCAGGCGGTTGACTTCAACACATACTATGTGAACAAGAAAATTGACGGTCTGGTCCGATTCCGGGGCGGCTGGGCCTGGGACCAGGTTGGCCAGGGCGTCATACCTGGAACCACCACTTTCGCTTTTGGCAATATGTCCGACGGCGGCCAGATTGAAGCGGCGTACCAGCCCAGCATGTGCGGCATAAAATATCTTGATCGCATGATGGCCGCGCTCCGCTATGATTACATTGACGGCCCGGCGACGTCAGGATTTCCCACACCCGGACATGAGCAGCGCTGGAGCGTGGGTCTTGATTACTGGTTGCATTCGAATGCCGTGCTCAAGTTCGAGTACGAATTCGATAACCTTTCCAACGCGCAACATGGCAACGATGCGATGTTCGTTCAATTCGCGGTGGGTATCTGATTGATTGAAGGAGTTTATCATGAACGCGTCCCAATACAACAGAGGTATTCGTAAAGTTATCATCGCCGGCGCCGCGGCGCTGGGCATTGTGGTTATGGCGGGTTGCGCCGGCACTCCAACAACCAAGTCGGCCGCCGTCACCAAGAAACCAGCGGGCGTTTGGCCGTTGGCGATCCAGGACCCCGCCGCCCACGAAAGCGGCGCCCAGATCTGGTCGGAAAACTGCATGCGATGCCACCAGTTGCGCTCGCCGGCGCAATACACGCCGGCGCAATGGGGCATTATTGTCCAATACATGCGACTCAAAGCTGGGCTGACCGGGGAACAGGCGAAGAAAGTGTTGGCGTTTCTGAAGAGCGCCAGCGCGCACCAGGACTAGGCGCCGCCGATTATTACCGCTTCCTGACGGTCGCGGCTCGGATGGGGACGGTTGCGGCTCGGATGATTATCACTCGTTCCGAGCCGCGAGCATAAGCGAGCGGATTTCCTCATTTTCGGGATAGCTATCGGGATCGGGCCTTCGTCTCCACCTCGGCGGCGGAAGATGGTGCGATGCCGGCGTGGAAGCGGTACTCTCAGCGTATAATCGCCGTCATGCCTGATCCGAGTGCCCATGACGCCCCCACAGTCCCCGCCCCGTCCGGGCGAGCCGCGGCACTCTCCACACCCCTGTTGGCCACTGTGGCGGTCGATCGGGCGGTAGATGTTAATTTAACCTACCTGGTCACCGCCGATCTGGCGGATATTGTTCGGCCCGGGGCACGCGTTCTGGTTCCCCTGGGGCGGTCCAATAAACCTGTCAGCGGTACGGTACTGCATCTGGAGTCCGCCGTTGGAACAGGTTCATTTTCCGAACCCGTTCACCCGCGGACGCTGAAATCGGCACAACGCAACGGCACCCATCCCGCCGGCAATCGGGATTCGCCGTTTCCCGCACTGAGCGGCTCACTGTGGTCCGAATTTCAAACGCGGGAAGACGAATCGCTTCAAGCCGCCGCCATCTTCAAACCGATTCGCGCCGTTCTGGTTGATGTCCATCCCGTGCCGGAAGATTTATTGGCGCTGGCCCGCTGGATCAGTCAATATTACTGCTGCCCTCTTGGCCAGGTGCTTGGCACAATGGTTCCCGCGGCGGTGAAGCGCCATACCCGCATTCCGCGCGAAATATTCGTCGCGTTGGCTTTTAAGCCGGAAGAAATTCCAACCGCTCTTTCCCGGGCGGCGCTTTCCAGCCGGTCCAACAAGGCGTTCCACCTGGTCATGCCGCCGCTTCTCCAGCAAGCACTGCCGCCAAGCCAGCTTCTGGAAAAATCCGGTATCACGCGCCACATGCTTAAGCGACTGGTCCAGGCGGGGCTGCTGGCGCTGGAAAAAAGGATCATTCTTCCGCAAACGGCCGGCCTCGCACTAGCCATCCCTCGTGACGCCGCGGGAGAGGCTGCGACCCGGCCCGTCGCACCAGCGCTTACCGCCGATCAGCAGGCGGCTTTCGAGAACATTCTTCCGCTGCTGGATCCACCGCGTTTCGCGGTGCGTTTGATTCATGGCGTAACCGGATCGGGCAAAACGGAGCTATATATCCGGTGTATTGAAAAAATAACCGCGCTGGGCCGGACGGCCATCATGCTGGTTCCGGAAATATCCTTGACCGCCCAGACTCTGACCCGCTTTACCCACCGCTTGGCGCGGGTGGCGGTTCTGCACAGCGGTTTGAGCGATTCGCAGCGCCACCAGCATTGGCATTCGGTCGCCACCGGCTGGGCGCAGGTTATCATCGGCGCCCGGTCCGCCATTTTTGCCCCGGCGCCCAATCTCGGCCTGATCGTTGTCGATGAAGAGCATGAGCCTTCCTACAAACAGGACAACGTTCCGCGCTATCACGCCCGTGACGTGGCTATTCGCCGCGCCCAATTGAGCGGTGTGCCCGTGCTGCTGGGGTCGGCGACACCCGCCCTGGAAAGCTGGCATAACGCGCACCACAATCCGCATTACCGGCTTTTGAGCCTGACGTCCCGCCCGTGCAACGTGTTCATGCCGCGCGTAATCGTCGTCGACATGAAACAGGAGCGCCAGCAACGCCGCGGTCTGCATGCGCTCTCCTGTGTTCTGGAGCATTACCTGCGAAAGACGCTTGCGGACAACGGCCAGGCGATATTCCTTCTGAACCGTCGTGGTTACGCCCATTACGTGGCCTGCGCCCGCTGCGATTGGATTCTTGTGTGCGATCACTGCGATGCCACCATGGTGGTCCATCGCCAGGTCGGCCCGGATGGCGTCCAGGAGATCATCCAATGCCATTACTGCCTTACCAGCCGGCTGCCGCCGCCGCATTGTCCGCTCTGTCAGGCCAAACTCGTCAAGCTGGGCCAGGGTACGCAGCGAGCGCAAGAGGAGTTGGAGCGGAAGTTTCCAAACTTGCGCCTGGCGCGCATGGACAGCGACGCCATGCGCCGTGCCGCCGACTACCGGGAGACGCTCGGAAAGTTCGCCGCCGGCGAATTGGATCTGCTGCTGGGCACGCAGATGATCGCCAAGGGCCTGGATTTTCCCAACGTTCGATTGGTGGGGGTTCTCAATGCCGACTTGGCCATGACCGTGCCTGATTTCCGGGCGATGGAAAGAACGTTTCAACTCGTCTGCCAGGTCGCGGGCCGCAGCGGGCGGACCGGTTCGCAGGGGCTGGTGGTGGTGCAGACCATGCAACCAGATGAGCCAGCCATCGTGCACGCCAGCCGGCACGATTATCCCGGCTTCGCCGGAAAGGAACTAACCCACAGGAAAGAGTTCGGCTATCCGCCGTTCGGGCGCATCGTGCGATGCGTGGTCGCGCACCAACAGGCGGACGTTGCGCGGAAGCTTGCGAACATTCTTATGGAAATGATTCAAAGCGAGTTGGCCACACGAAATCTGCCCATACGTTTCCGGGGACCACAGTCGCCATCCCTGAGCCGCCTGATGGACCGGTACCGGCTGGAAATACTTCTGCTGGCGGATTGCGCCATGCCGCTCCAAGAGTTGCTGGCCGGACTGCGGCAGCGCGGTCTGCTCAAGAAGTTTCAGGGCAACCTTACCATCGACGTGGATCCGATGGCGATGCTCTGATGCGTTTTACTCCGGCCACAGTTGCGGGTTCAAGGGATTCGGCGGGCGGCGGCCCTGCACCATGGCGATGAGATTTTCCGCGGCCAGCAGCGCCATGCGCGTCCGGGTTTCGCGCGTGGCGCTGCCGAGGTGCGGCAGCAGCACCACGTTGTCCAATTGGGCCAAACCGGCGGCAACTTGCGGTTCGCGTTCATACACATCCAATCCGGCCGCGCCGAGGCGCTTTTCGCGCAGCGCCGCAACCAGCGCGGTTTCGTCGAGCAGAGGCCCGCGCGCGGTGTTGATCAGAACCGCCGTCGGCTTCATGCGCCGCAATTCGGCCGCGCCTATGATTTGCCGGGTTTCTTCGGTAAGCGGAAGGTGCAGGGAAATAAAATCGGATTCACAGAGCAATTCATCCAGCGATACCGCGCGGGCGCCAAGGTCTTTTTCCCAGAGCGCCTTGGCGTGGCGCGCGGTATAGAGAATCCGCATGTTAAACCCCTGCGCGATCCGGGCCACCCGCATGCCGATGCGGCCGGCGCCGAGAATTCCGAGAGTTTTGCCCGTCACCAGCGTTCCGAGAAATTCCAGCGGCTGCCAGCCCCGCCAGCGACCGGAGCGCAGGAAGGCGTCGGCCTCAACCACGCGGCGGGCGCAGGCCAGAAGCAGCGCCCAGGCGATTTCCGCCGTGGCGTCCGTGAGTACGTCTGGCGTATTGCTTACACCCACGTGCTTGCGGGTGCAGGCGGCGAGGTCGATGTTGTCAAAACCAACGGCGTAATTGGCGATGCCGCGTAAACGAGCGCACGGTGCGAGGATATCCGCGGCAACCCGGTCGGTGAGCATGGTCACCCAGCCATCGGCATCGCGGCCGAGCAAAACCAGTTCTTCCGGTGTCAACGGACGATCATGCGGATTAATAAGAACCCTCCCCGCCTGGGAAAGTCTCTCGATTCCCGGCTGGGGAATTCGGCGGGTAATAAGAAATATCGGCGGCATGGTTGTCTCAAATAACTTTTCGCATCAGCCGCGCGCCCCAGCGCGTGGCCAATTCATAGCCAATGGTATGGCATAAGCCGGCAAGGTTATCCAGGCACAACGGCGAAGCCGGATCGTCACTGACCAGAACCACCCGCCGTCCCGGTTCGACCATTAGAGAGGTTGCGTCGAGAACAAGTTGATCCATACTGACCCGTCCCACCACCGGCGCCAGGCGCCCTTCCACCAGGGCGACAGCGCGATTGGAAAGCTCGCGCGGATAACCATCGGCATAACCGACGGGCGCCACCGCCAGGCGACTGAGCCGCCGCGTGCGAAACGTATGGCCATATCCCACTCCCACTCCTTCCGGCCGATCGTGCACGGCGGTGATTGGCGCCACCAGCGAAGCGATGGGCCGCAAGTCGGCGATGGGATGCTCCGGAGAAGGCTGCAGGCCATAAACACCAATGCCCAACCGCACCATGTCCAGGTCCGCCCCGGGCCAGTTCCAGGCTCCTCCGGAATTCTGGGCATGGCGGATCAGCTCAGGCCGGCGCATTTTGAAAATCTGTGTTGTCCGAATAAAGACAGCAAGCTGATTTTGCGATGTCGGGTGTTCCGGCTTCTCCCCGTGGGAAAGGTGCATGAACAACCCCTCCAGCCGCAGCGGTCGTAGAGATTCGATTCCCGCCAGGAGCGCCGGCGCCTGTTCCATGGAAACACCCTGGCGCGTCAATCCCGTGTCTATCTGCACGTGCACCGGCAGCGGCCGGGGAAAACCCGCAGCGGAAAGCTGCGCCGCCAGGCGCCGGGCGGAATCCCAGTCGGTAAGCGTGAGGCGAATTCGGTCGCAAGCAAGAGCCGCGAGTTGTTCGGCGGAAAGCCCGTCGTGTTCATCGGCCAGAACCAACGGCGCCAACACCAGGATCGGCATGGCGGACGCAAGCCCGGCGCACCGGGCCACGGCCAGCGCCTCGGCGAATGAATACACGCACAACCAGTCGATACCGGCCGGCGCCAGCAACGGCACGATCTCGGCCAGTCCATGGCCATAGGCATTGGCTTTGACGGTCGCGCACAATTGAACCCGCGCGGCCATCCGGCGGCGAAACACGCCGACGTTGTGCCGCAGGCGTCTGGCGGAAATCTCAAGCGTACCGGCCTGGTCCATCATGGCGGCAGCTCCGG
Source organism: Planctomycetota bacterium (assembly GCA_021831565.1). Taxonomy (GTDB): domain Bacteria; phylum Planctomycetota; class Phycisphaerae; order WQYP01; family WQYP01; genus JAKBMM01. Next base: position 4,176 of record JAKBMM010000002.1, on the reverse strand, counting down.
GGCGGCCCGTGTGATGCGGTCCAGAATGGCGGTCCATAAACCTTCGGTATTTTCAGGCAATTGCACCAGAATCGCGCCACAGGCAAGTTCGTCGGCCTGGCGAAGGGCGGCGTAAAGCCTCTGTGCGCAGGCGGACGCATCCGCCGGAAGAATGATGCGCCGCTCCCGCTGGTCGAAGACCGGACAATCAGGGAAACAGAGCAGGGCAATGTGGAAATCGGCCGGCTGAAGAGCTAGCCACCGGCGAACCCGCGTGTCTTGTGCGGCGGCGAATCGATAGGTCGGCGTTTGGGGAGCGTAGTGGCGAACCATCATGCCGGGGCTTTTCCATCCGCCGGTCTGACCACCGGCATGGCGATCCGCCATCATAACTTTGGCGGCCAGGCCGGCGCGCCGCAACGTATCGGCGATCATTCCCGGTGTGACCGCGCCGGGACGCAGGATTCTGGCGCCATCGTCACAAAGATCAAGCACGGTGGATTCCACTCCGATGCCGCAGGGGCCACCGTCAATAATCAGCGGGATATAGCCCGCGAGTTCGGCCAGCACATGCCGCGCCGTGGTGGGGGAAGTGCGACCAAAACGATTGGCGCTGGGGGCGGCCAGCGGCCGGCCGAAGCGGCGCAGCAATTCCTGCGCCACCGGATGAGACGGAGCGCGAATCGCCACGGTATCCAGCCCGGCCGAGACGGCGGGCGAAATCCGCGCGCCGCGCGGCAGCACCAGCGTAAGCGGTCCGGGCCAAAAACGTTCGGCAAGGCTGGCGGCGGCGGCGGAGAACTCCCCGACATATTCGCGAGCTTGCGGCGCATCGCACACGTGAACAATCAGCGGGTCTTCCGGCGGGCGGGCCTTCACCTGATAAACGCGCCGCACCGCCCGCTCATTGCCGGCGTCGGCGCCGAGGCCGTAAACCGTTTCCGTGGGAAAAGCGACCAGTTCGCCGCGGCCCAATATTGCTAGAGCCGCCGCCAGGGCCTGCGGCGGATTCCGGATGCTGGTTTTCACGTTCCAAAACCGTTTCTTACGATCAGCGCCTATCCCCATATATAGGCTCCCGGCGCGCCCCCGCCGACTATCCGGGTTTCGCACCCTACCATCCGACGATGTTGTAACCGCCATCCACGTGAATGGTTTCGCCCGTCACGCCGGAAGACAGATCGCTGCACAGGTACAAGGCCGTTTTGCCCACGTGTGCGGCGGCCGTGTCCGCGTTCCACGGCAGCGGAGATTTTTCCGCGTAATGCGCCATCATTTTATCAATATCGCCGACACCGCGGGCCGCCATGGTTTTGATGGCGCCGGCGCTGATGGCGTTGACACGAATGTGTTTTTCATGGCGGCCCAACTCGGCGCCCAGATAGCGAACGGAACATTCCAACGCGGCCTTGGCGACGGCCATGATGTTGTACATGGGAATAAATTTCTCCGCGCCCAGGTAGGTCATCGTGATGATCGAACCATGGGGATTCATGATCGGCAGGGCCTGGCGCGCCATCGCCACCAGCGAGTACGCGCTGATATCCAAAGCCGTCTGCCAGGCTTGACGCGTGGTCTGCAGAAAAGGATTGTGCAGCGCCTCGGCGGGCGCGAAGGCCAGCGAATGAACCAGAATGTCCAACGCGCCGAATTTTTCCTCCGCCACAGCGAAGGCCGCCTGGAGGTCCTCATCTTTGCTCACGTCGCAAGGCGCCAGAAACCGCGGTTGGAACGGTTCGACCGCCTTGACCACGCGGCGCTCGATTTTCTCGCCCGGCAAATATGAAAACGCCAATTCGCACCCGGCCTGATGAAGCTCCCGGGCAATATGCCAGCCGATGGAATATTCATTGAGAACACCGAAAACAAACGCTTTTTTTCCCGCCAGCATAGCCATATCGATCACCTCGTTCATTCCTGCGCCGGACGGACAATCCGCCGGCGCTGGCGGCGTCACGGGCCGCACCACGCGCGGGTCAAGACCCGCGGCTGAAAATATTCGCCTATCGCGGGTAATCGCCGCGCAGCAGTTGAATCGTCGCCGGCCGGTCCGAGGCGTGGAATATCGCCGCCCCGGCGACCAGCACGTCGGCGCCCGCTTCCAGCGCGTCATGTGCCGACCGCAGGCCGATGCCGCCGTCGATTTCCAGCCGTTGTTTCGGACTTAGACGGTGTCGGAACCATGTCACTTTTCGGAGCGTTTCGGGAAGAAAGCTCTGACCGGTGAAGCCCGGGTGCACGCTCATCACGAGCACCAGGTCCACCAGGGGGAGCACGCCATCAAGCATTTCGGGCGCCGTGGGGGGATTCAGGGCGATTCCCGCGGTTGCGCCCATGTCGTGAATGCGCTTGATAAGGTCCACCACACTGGAATGCTTAAGTCCCGGCGCCTCGATATGAAACGTGATATGGGCCGCGCCCGCTTCGATAAACGGTTTGATGAAATCCTGCGGGTCCGTAACCATCAGGTGCACATCCTGCATGAGCTGGCAGGATCGCGCCAGCGCCAGCACCATATCCGGTCCCATCGTAAGGTTCGGAACAAAGTGCCCGTCCATCACGTCGATATGCAGCAGATCGGACCCGGCGCACTGAACGTCCATCGCCTCCTGCGCAATCCGGCCGAAATCGGCGGCAAGTATGGAAGGCGCCACCAAGGGTAGATGCGGAGGCCGCAAGAATACGTTGTTGCTCATGAAACATTTCCGTCTAGCGGCGCACGAGGCCCGCGTTGAAATTTACAGCGCATCCAGTATGTCCAGGCACTCGAAACCGCGACCTTCCATGAACTCCAAGCTGGCGCCGCCGCCGGTCGATACGTGCGTCACCTTGTCGGCCAGGTGAAACTGTTCGAGAGCGGAGGCGGAATCTCCGCCACCGACGATTGTCGTCGCACCGCGGGCGGTGATCCGGGCGAGCGCTTCGGCCACGGCCCGGGTACCGTTTTGGAAGGGCTTCTTTTCGAATACCCCCATCGGTCCGTTCCAGACAACAGTTTTGGCGTCGTCGATTTTTTCCCGGTAAAGCTCGATCGTCCGTGGGCCTATGTCCAGTCCTTCCTTGTCGTCGGGGATGGCGTCCGACGTGACCTCCGTGGCGGCGGTATCGGAAATTTCCGAAGCGATGAGAGTATCCACCGGCAAGATCAACTTACTCGGGGCTTGGGCGAGCAACTGGGCCGCCAGATGGATCTGGCCCTTTTCGCAGAGCGATTTGCCAATCTTTCTGCCCTGCGCCAGGAAGAAGGTGTAGGCCATGGCGCCGCCGATCAAAACCAGATCAGCCTTTCGCAAGAGGTTCTCAATCACCGCGATTTTGTCCGAAACTTTGGCGCCGCCGAGAATCGCCGCAAAGGGCCGCGCCGGCCGCTCCAGCGCGTCGCCCAGGAACTTGAGTTCCTTCTCGATCAAAAATCCAATGACCCGCTTTCCGGCCCCCAACCGGTCCGGTATGCCATAGGTGGAAGCGTGTCGGCGGTGGGCGGCGCCAAAGGCGTCGTTCACGTAAAGATCGCCCAGTCCGGCCAGCTCGGCCACGAAAGCCGGATCGTTTTTCTCCTCACCCTTATGAAAGCGGGTATTTTCCAGCATCAGCACTTCGCCGGCGCCCAGTTGCCGCGACATCGTCTCCACCGCGGAACCGATACAGTCCGGCGCCATCTGGACGGGCTTGTGCAAGAGTTCGCCAAGGCGAACGGCGGCGGGTGCGAGCGAAAGTTTTGGATCTCGTCCGGCCTTGGGCCGTCCCAAATGACTCAGGAGAATGGCTTTGCCTCCCCGCTCAATAATGTTCCGAATGGTAGGCAGCGCCGCGACAATACGACGATCATTGGTAATATGAGAGTTCTCATCCAGCGGCACGTTGAAATCAACGCGAACCAGCACGCGCCGGTCCCGGACATTCAGTTGAGCCACCGTCTTTTTTCCGGTCATGGAAACACTTTCTTATTTTCAACAACACAGCCACGACGACTAAGGATCGGCAATCCACTATGCCGGCGCCAGAAGCCGTTATGCTAGAAAGTACCCTGATCCTGGTCAAGGAATAGCCTGAACAAAGGCGATGGTGATCAGGGCAATCGCATGTAGAATCAAGCGAGCAGCGTTTTGAACAGATAGCTCAAGCTGCTGGCGCAACGCTTGCGTTTACGCCGGAGGCTCATCGCTTTCGTGCTCTTCTCCTTGCCGTGCTGGTTCA
>JAKBMM010000039.1 GCA_021831565.1 Planctomycetota bacterium | reverse complement strand
ACTTTTTTTGTGATTTTTATGCCCCATAAACTTCAGATTCCACATTATTTCTTTGATTTTAAGCGATTTTTGGCCCGTGAACGGTTACCCCCAAACTTATCCGGTTGCAGAAACTGTCACAGGCCCGTAGACAGTACCCCCACCCGCACGTTCGTCCGCGCCCCCGGGCGGGGTTTGCGGCATTTATGCGGTCCGTCCATTTCCCGAAAAAATGTCATACTCGTCCCGCCGGCGAGCGGGATTGCGCACGGCGATATTGTTTGTACAAATGGCGAAAATCATGCCGCGGCGGCGCGGGAAAATCTCTCATTTGGGTCCATCCCCGTAACGGGCCGGGCAGGCGTGCGATCCAGCCGCCCGGGCTTTGCAACCCCCGCATGAAAAATCGTTGCGCCACCTGCCCCAGCCGATAGCTCCAGCCATGCCGCAGCGTCCACGACCACAAGCCGAACACCAGCCGTTGGGCCGGGCCGGTAATGCGGGCGTCCACCATGTCTTTTCGCAGGTGGATAAGCATTTGCGGAATGTTGATCTTGACCGGGCATGCTTCATAACAGGCCCCGCACAAACTCGAAGCCCGCGGCAAATGCTGGTGCGGCGCCAAACCGTTCAACAGCGGTGTAAGCAGCGCCCCGATCGGTCCCGGATACACGCTGCCGTAGCTGCGCCCGCCCACCTTGCGGTAAATGGGACAGGCGTTCAGGCACGCGCCGCAACGAATGCACCGCAGAACGTCGCGATATTCGCCGGCCAGAAGGCGCGCGCGGCCATTATCCAAGATGAGCAGGTGGAATTCTTCCGGACCATCGTGCTCGCCGGGCCGCCGCGGGCCGGTGATGATGCTCGTATACTGCGTGAGCGACTGGCCCGAAGCCGAGCGGGCCAGCAATTTTAAGAATACCGGCAAATCCTCCAGATCCGGAATCACCTTTTCCAGCCCCATGATCGCCACGTGCACCCTTGGCCGCGACGTGCACATGCGCCCATTGCCCTCGTTGGTGCAAAGCACGATGGATCCGGTCCGGGCGACGGCGAAATTCACGCCGCTTACGCCCATGTCCGCCTCATTGAACCGCCGCCGCAGATACATCCGGGCCATCTCGGCCAGGGCGGAGGGATCTTCGGTATACGGCGTCTGGAAGCGGTGCGCAAATACCCGGCCTATATCCGACGCTCGCTTGTGAATCACCGGCATGACTAGATGGGTGGGGTGGTCGTGATCAACCTGAAGAATAAATTCGCCCAGGTCGGTTTCCAGCGGTTCGATACCGGCCTGCGCCAGGGCGTCGTTGAGCCGCATTTCCTCGCTGACCATGCTTTTGCTTTTCACAATCAGTTTGGCGCCGGCGCGACGGGCGATGGCGATCACCAGGGCGTTGGCCTGGCGATGATCGGATGCAAAATGGACACGGCCGCCGTGGCGGATCACATTTTTTTCCAGCAGTTCCAGGTAATAGTCCAGGTGATCGAGCGTATGGCGCTTGATCCGTCCGGCCAGATCGCGCAGGGCATCGGCGTCGGGCAGTTCGCGGAGCATTTCCCGCCGGCCGTAATCTTTTCTGGTTACTGAATGGTCCAGGGCGTTGTGGAGAATATCATCCGTCGCCGCCCGCCGGGCTTCTGAAAGGAAATCCGGATAAAACACCGGCAGCGCCATTTCAGAAGCATGTGGGGATGGCGGCTCCGGTGGCGGGGCGGTCGCAAGGGAATGTTTCATGAGCGGTTTGCCTCCGGCGGCGCCGCGTTCGCAATCGCCGCGGCGATAATTTCCGCGATATGACGTACGGCGAATCCGTCGCCGCGGCGGTGGCGGGCGCCGTCGATGTTCATGGCGCAGCCGCCGTCATTGACTATCATGACCTGCGCGCCCGTGCGGGCGCCGCATTCGACTTTGTCCCGCACCATCGCTCCGCTGATGTCGGCGTATTGGATGGCGAAGGCGCCGCCGAAACCGCAGCATTGCTCGGCCTTTTCCAGCGGCACAAAGGCGGCGTTGCCAATCTGCTCCAGCAGCCGGATCGTCTCCTGCCCCGTGGCGCCAAGTCCTCGCAAATGGCAAGTATAGTGGTAGGTAAAAGTTGTTTTTTCCGGCAGCGAAAATCCGCGCAAATCCACCCGGAGGACCCGCGTGAGAAATTCGACATATTCATAACTGCGGGCGGCAATGGCAGCGGCCCGCCGCTGCCAGAGAGGATCGTCCCGGAACAGTTCCGGGTAATGTTCGCGGATCATCGCGCCGCAGGATCCGGAGGGGGTAACGATATGTTCCGAATCCGCCAATACCTCGATCATGCGCCGTGCCAGGACTCGCGCCTCGGCGGTAAAACCGTTGTTGAACGCCGGCTGCCCGCAACAGGTTTGCGCCACGGGAAAGTCCACCTGGCATCCGAAATGTTCGAGGGTTTTGACCAGGGCCATTCCCACCTGGGGCGCAAAAAGATCGGTCAGGCAGGTTACGAACAGGGTCACTTTCATGGCCGCATTGTATGACCCGCGGTCAAGGAGCGTCCAGCCGGAGCGGATCCATAATGGTCGCGGTGGTGTGGTTCCGGAGTGCGGCTTGCCCATTTCGCCGCCGCAGGCGTGTATACTCAACTCCATGAACAAGACCCGACCTTCCATTCTGGAAATGGACCTGCCGGCCCTGGAGGGCGAATTAACCGCGATGGGCATGCCGCGCTACCGCGCCGGACAGGTACTGGAATGGATTTTCAAAAAAAGGGCCGTCGATTTCGAGCAGATGACCAACCTCTCCCGGGAGGATCGCCGCCGGCTGGCCGAACGGTGGACCATCTTCACCGGTGAAATGATCCACCACGTCCGGGCCGCGGACGGAACGGAAAAAATTCTCGTCCGTTGGTCCGACGGCGGCCTGACTGAAAGCGTCCTGATTCCCCGCGACGATGACCACGCCGCAGAATACGGCCGTACCATGGGTTCGCATCGTCGCACGGCGTGTCTGTCCACGCAGGTGGGCTGCCCGGTCGGTTGCGCGTTTTGCGCCAGCGGCCTGCGCGGCTTCCAAAACAATTTAAGCGGCGGCCAGGTGGTGGAGCAGGCCTTGCGGCTGGCACATCTGCTGCCGCCGGAGCGGCGCCTGACCAACGTGGTATTCATGGGCATGGGCGAACCGCTGGCGAATTTCGACGTGACCGTGGCCGGCGTCCGGACACTCATGGCGCCGTGGGCGTTTCATATCAGCGGCCGCAAGATCACCCTAAGTACGGTGGGGCTGCCGCCGCAAATTCGCCGTCTTGCGGATGCCGGCTTGCCGGTTACGCTGGCCATCAGCCTGCATGCGCCCAATGACGAGTTGCGCCGGCAAATCATTCCCTGGGCCGGGGGGATAACCATCGACGATCTGGTGGAAGCGGGGCGATATTATTTTGAAAAAACAGGCCGCGAATTAACGCTCGAATATATCATGCTCGACGCGGTGAACATTTTGCCCTTGCACGCACGCCAACTGGCGCATACCGCCCAACGAATGCGGGCCAACGTCAACTTGATTTATTACAACGAGGTTGCCGGTCTGCCGTTTCGCCGCCCCACCGGCCCGACCGCGCTGGCCTTTGAGCGGCTGTTGCGTTCGCTGGGCGTCAACGTGCATATTCGCCGCAGCCGGGGAAGGGACATCGCCGCGGCGTGCGGCCAGTTGGCCCGTCAGGATGCGGGAACCTGGAACAAACCGCAGTCATTGGCCGCGAATGACTCGGCGGTGCGATAAGAGCCTTACCCGGATAGGCTCTCAATCGCGGGTACTACGCGACTCGGATCAATAACGGCGCGCAGGCCGCCAATGGGTATCAAACGTTCATGAATAACTCCGCCCAGGCACTGGCAACCATGAACCCGTTGAAAACCGGCAGCAACCGGTTTTGGGCCGGTGCGATCGGCATGTTGCCGGGCTTGCTTTCGGCCGCCATGCTCATCCTGAGTTTTCCGCCTTTTGGCCTCTGGCCGTTGGCGCTGTTTGCGTTGGCGCCGTTGTCTTACGGTATTCTTCGCCAGCCGCTGACGCGTAAATGGATAGTCTGGTATTGGTTGCTTGGCTTTTTGTATTTTTCCGGCGGCCTTTTCTGGCTTATCCCGGTGACGGTGCCGGGGTATCTGGCTCTTTGTGCCTATCTGGCCGTTTACTTCCCGATTTTCGCCGCTTTGCTGCGGTTGTTGTCGAACCGGTTTCGTCTGCCCGCAATTCTTGGCGTGCCGGTGACCTTTACCGCCGTGGAATATGTTCGCAGTGTTTTATTTACCGGTTTTCCCTGGTTTATGCTGGGTACGGCCCTGGCCCCCGCGACGCATTTTCTCCAACTGGCTGATTTGGCCGGGGTATCCGGTCTGACCTTTCTGGCGGCGATCGGATCCGGCTGGCTGACGGATATGGCGATGCGACATACCGACGATAAGCCGGTGTTCACCCGCCGCGTGGTGGAGACGCTCGCGTGCGTCGGTGTATTCGCCACCGCCTGGACTTACGGTTCATTTCGACTGCATCAGAAAGCGTTTAGACCGGGGCCTACTGTTGCGGTGATTCAAAAATACATTCCGCAGAGCATCAAGGACTCTTCCGGCATCGCGGGGGACAAGAAGCTTTTCAATGGTTTTATGAAACTCACCGCCCAGGCGGCAAAATTCCATCCCGATCTGATCGCCTGGCCGGAAACCATGGTTCCCGGTTTTCTCAACCGGCAATGGCTTGTTTTAAGTCCGTACGTTTTCAAAGCCGGTTATACACGCCGGCTGCTCACTCTCGACCAGGGATTCGCCCGCGAACTTAAGGATTTTTCCCACCGCACCGGCGCCAGTCTGCTGGTAGGTTCATCTTCCGTGCGATTTAACGCCCGGGGCCGTGTCCGCCAAATGCAGAATATATCCGTGTTATTCACTCCGAAGCGCGGCCAGATCCGCCCGCCTTACGCCAAGCACCACTTGGTTCCTTTCGGAGAATATGTTCCCTTTAAGCACAGCGCACCGTGGCTGCACCACTGGCTGCTTTATCTGACTCCCTTCGGGCCGAAGGATGATTATTCCCTGACCCCCGGCCGGCGCTGGCGGCGATTTCGACTCACGGTGGGTAGCCATTCCTGGCGGTTTGGCACACCGATCTGCTATGAAGACGCCATGGGGCATCCCTCCCGCATGTTTGCTCGCCCGAGGCATGGCCGCAAGGGAGTGGCGTTTCTGGTCAGTATCAGCAATGATGGATGGTACCGGGACCGGGCGGAACTCGAACAGCACTTGCAGCTCGACCAGGTGCGGGCCGTTGAGGAAAGAGTTCCCATCGCGCGTAGCGTCAATGGCGGAGATAGCGGTTTTATCGATTCCGACGGGCGCGTGCGCAAGCTTGTGACGAAAAACGGCCACTCGGCGTTCGTCAGTGGATTCGCCGTGGCCCGGCTTCCCCTGGACGACCGGATCAGTCTGTTCAGCCGCACCGGCGACGTTTTTGCCCGTCTGCTGGTGCTGCTGAATCTTTTGGCTCTGCTGGCCGGTGGAGCGGCGGTAATGTTTAGAACCTCTCTGAAAAGATGGTCATGGCCGCGATCTCTTGGGAGACGGGTTCTTAAGCGAAAGGAAAAACATGGCCGGCCATAGCCACACGAATGCGAAGCCCCCCGCTTGGGCAGCGCGAACAGAGTTCTCCCGGAAAAATGTCAAATGGAAAACTTCAGGTCGCGCGCTGGCGGCACGTTTGTCCGGCCGGTTATTGCCGGCGTTGTTGCCAGCCCTGCTGCTCGGAGGCTGTGCGCAACCAATGGCGACGCCACCGCGGATCAATTTGACTCCGGCGATTCAGGTTCTTCTACGCGAGTCTTCCAGCCGCCATGCCTCTCTCCGCGCCGTATCGATGGAGAGCGTCCAGCAACTGCACCAGCCCGCTGCGGTGCGTCTGATTGCCGTTGGTCTGAAGGACCCTTCGCCCATGGTGCGTTTTACCGCCGCCATGGTCGCCGGAAGACGGCGAATGGTGAGCCTGGAACCGCGGCTTAAGGCCCTGCGGGTCGATCCCAACGCCAGCGTGCGGGTGGCGGCCATCTACGCCTTGGCGCGCCTGGGCGATACCGCACGGATGAATGAATTGGCGGAAATGCTCGACTCCGCCGATCCCGTGGTGCGCGCCAATGTGGCCATGGTGCTGGGCCGGTTGGGCGATCGCTCGGCAATTCCGCTGCTTTTAACACGCGCCAACGATCCGAATGCCGCCGTCCGGCTGGCGGTTACGTCGGCGCTGGCCCGGCTGGGTTATCATCGCGCCATCAGCAGCATCATTGCGCTGAGTTTGAGCGTGTACGCCCAGGATCACCTGGCGGCTCTAAGCACTTGTCGGAGTCTGCAAAACCCGCTGGCCGTCAACGTGTTGCTGGCGGGTTTACGCGACCCCCTGCCGGCGGCGCGGTTAATCGCCGCCCGTGGACTGGGCCAGCGCGGCAGCGTGCTTGGTGAATCGACCGCAACGTACTATGCACGCAGCCCGGACGCCCATTTGCGTATGCTCGCCGCCCTGGCGTTGGGATCGATCCCCGTGGCCGGCAATACTACCCGGCTGGCCCACATGCTTGAGGATGCCAACCCCAAGGTTCGCATTGCGGCGGCGGCAGGGCTTATCGATTTGCATCATCTGGCGACAATCGCCGCCCGGCTGCGAACGGCCAATCGGTGAAATATGATTGGTCCTCCCTGGCGAACGGCTTTTTTGGCCAAAATATTTATTGTGACGTGGCGCCGCATCATTAAGATAATCAGTTGATGAATCGTATGTCCGACTCTACGACTACACCCCCGCAGCGCCGGGACGCCGGCGATCTACTGGCTGTGGGCTTGGCGACAACCACTCTGATGTGGACCGTGGGTTACCTTTGCCGCATACCCGGTACTCTCGTGCCGGCGCCGATGGTTCTGGTGCTGTTGCTGACATTATTGGTGGCGGGCGGAGCGTGGGCGGGGGCACGGACATCGCGGGGGCCGTGGGGTGGCTTGGGCGCGGGTTTGATTGCGGGATTATTCAATCTGCTTATTCTGGGATCTCTCGGACACGACCTGACCACCGATCAACGGATCATCGACTTTTCCATGGTATGGGCGCCCATCTCCATCGTTCTGTGCGGCGCCCTGGGCTTGCTCGGCGGCTTGCTGGGGTCAAGATTCAATTCCGATCGGCGGCAGTCTATTGACGGGCGCGCGGCGCTTACGCTGACCACCGCACTGGCCACGCTGGTGCTGGTCATGGCTGGCGGCATGGTGACGGGCCTAAACGCGGGTCTTTCGGTTCCCGACTGGCCGGACACTTTCCAGTATGGCATGTTTTTCTTTCCGCTTTCCCACATGACGGGCGGGGTATTTTTCGAGCATACCCATCGCCTGCTGGGAACACTGGTGGGATTGGCCGTCCTGGTGCAGACAATTTACCTTTGGCGGCATGAACCGCGGCGCCGGGTTAAATGGTTTGCCGTTTGCACCCTGGTGATGGTGATTGTTCAGGGAATTTTGGGCGGGTTACGCGTAACCGGACATTTCACCGCCGCCCAGGTCCGTTCGGCCATGGATCCCAGCACGCGCCTGGCCATTATTCACGGCATTCTAGGCCAGATTTTTTTTGCTACACTCGTGGCGCTGGCGGCAATTTGTTCTCCCAGTTGGCGCCGAAATACTCCGGCGCAACCCACCGCCGCCTTTTTCACCGATCGTGTTTTGGCTTGGACATTGGTGGCCGCGTTGCTGGTACAGTTAACGCTGGGAAGCATTTTGCGGCACGTGGGCGTAATTCTGACCATACACATCACTGGGGCGGTCGTGGTGCTGTTGCTGGCTCTTTTCTGCGGCGCGCGCGCGTGGGGACTCCATCCTGATTCATCGATTTTGTCACGTCTGGGCGTGTGGCTGCTCATTGTGGTGACGCTGCAAGTGCTGCTGGGGGTTGGCGCGGTGATTGCCATCGGCGGGCAGGGACCGTTACGGCACCCCGATTTTTTCCAGGCGATGGTGACCACCGCCCACCAAGTTACCGGCGCAATTCTGCTGGCGATTGCCGTTCTTCTGACCCTTTGGACGCTGCGTCTGGAGTGTCCGCCGCCGGTGGGAGATAACGACGGCGCGGCTGGAATGCCATTAAACGCATGACATTATGCAAATTCGTAGATGCCCGGCAAATTATTCCGAGAAATTTATCGGCGTGAAACCAGGTCCCGATCCCTTTCCCGGACGGTGGCCCGGCGCAAAGCCCGGCGCTCCAGCCAAGTCAGGCTGTGCAGGCCCTTTTCGTGAACTTTGGCCAGAATTCCATCGATGCGCTCCTGCGCCTTGCGTTCCTTATGGTCCCGGCGCGTCGTCCAGCGCAGCCAGCGCCGGGTGAGTTTCCGCCGCTTGGATACCGGCAAATCATGCATCGGTACGGAGGAGGAAATCAGTTGTTCCAGGATTTCCGGTCCCTCGGCCCGCAACTGCCGCCACCGCTGGAAGGAGCTGAAAAACAGCAAACTCCACATCATCAGCATCACCAGGCCGGTCGCGCCGCCGGTATACAAGGAAAGCAGCCCCATGGGTACGGCGATTGCCATTCCCGCCAGGCAGGTCATATTGATGGCCCGGTAGGGGCCGGCCATCGGCCAAAGAATCGCCTGCAGGAGATAGGCGCCGTCGAACCAGTAGAACGGCAGCAGATTCACCATCGCCAAGGCCAGGTTTGTCCAGTAGAACAAGTACAAAAAGACCGCCAGTCCGCCCGCCTGCTCCGGAAGAAACACCGGCGTGGTCAGCAGCAGCAGCGGATTGACGAATATGGGAAGCGGAATATGCCAGTGAATGGAGAGGGTGGAACCCAATAACAGGCACGCGCCCAGGTTAGCGGCAATCCCGCCGCCATTGGCGATGAACGTTGGCCATGGCTCCGGTGGATGGCCGGGGGGAATCATGTTTCCAAAGGGCCCGATCAGAAAATCATCATGCCGGCCTCCCACAAACTGCGCTCCGAAGTGATGTCCGAACTCGTGCAGCAGCAGCGCCGCCAACATGGAAAAAATAAGCCAGAGACTTACCAACCAGGAACCGGTGCGCAACGCCGGCATCAGGTCGAAGGCGAACAACAGGAGAACCCAGAAATGCAGCCGCAGACGTATGCCAAAAAACTCTCCCAGCGGAAGCGACCAATTGAACAACGCCAGGGGATTATCAGGGAAGTATCTCGTGGAGTTGCCGCCACGATTATAATCGCGATCATGCCAGCTCATAGATCCCACCGCTTCATACCGTCCGCTTGCGATTCATTCTTTTCCGGGTCGGTAGCGACTCCTCGACCCGCTTGCCTATCCGTTTTGTCCTCGTAAGGTATTTTAACAACACAGCGATGGTTTTTCCGTCAACGATTTCGTTTCGTCGGACCATGGTGAGAGCCTGTGCTGGATTGACCGGCGCCACCGTAATGTTTTCATTTTCTTCCAGCGCCTGCGGGCCGGGTTCCAATCCTGCGGCGACAAAAGCGTACATTTTCTCGGTCAAAATTCCCGGCGAAGTGTAAAACCAGCCAAAAGGAAGGATTTCCGCCGCCCGGTAACCGGTCTCTTCTTCCAATTCCCGGGCGGCGCACGCGCCGGGATCCTCACCGGCTTCCAGCGTTCCCGCCGGTAATTCCCACAGCCGCTCGGACACCGTATGACGGAGATTTTGAATCATGATAATCGTGCCGTCCTGGAGGATGGGAAGGATGATCACCGCGCCCGGGTGCCGCACGACTTCCCGGACAATCCGCCGGCCGGTGTTGCCGGGCGACGTTCGCAGCACCAGGTCCATCCGTTGTCCATGATAGATCACCTTGTCCTTAAAAGGCGGATTGGACTTTTTATTCATGGCGGGTCTCCTGATACGTTATAATCATAATCGAAATTTGAGAGTCGCCGCCATGTCGAAAAAGTCCGATCGTCTTTCGCCTTCCGCACCCGAACCGAGCGGGTCATTCGATCCGGATGAACCGATCATCCGGGAAATTCCACACGGTGCGGAGGCCACTGCCCCACCTCGGAAACCAGATCCAGCCCGCCTGGAGCGATTGCGTGAAAAGGCTCGGAATCTGCCGGCTTCTCCCGGGGTGTATCTGATGAAAGACAGCCGGGAAGTGGTCATTTACGTCGGCCAGTCCCGGAGTCTGCGCGATCGCGTAAGCGGTTATTTTGTCCCCTCCGCCGATCTCGGCCCCGTCAAACAACGGCTGCTCGATTACGTGCGCGACTTTGACACGCTTGAATGTGATTCCGAAGTGGAAGCTCTTCTCATGGAAAACCGCCTGATAAAAGATATCAAGCCGCGTTTCAACGCCCGCCTGACCGACGGTAAAAGTTATCCATACCTGGAAATCGTCACACGTGACGATTATCCCGGCGTATATGTCACCCGCCAACCACACGAAAGCGGAGTCAAGCTCTACGGCCCGTTTACCAGCGGCTACGCCCTTAAAGAGTCGCTGATCCACCTCCAGCGGGCGTTCAAATTCCGCACCTGCCACCTGGAAATTCGGGAAGATGATCCCCAAAAGCGATACTTTCGTCCCTGTCTGCTCCATTTCATCAAACAGTGCAGCGCCCCCTGCGCCGATAAAATAAGCCGCCAGGCGTACCGCGAAGATATCGAACGGCTCAAGCGGTTTCTCGAGAGCAGCCGGGGCCATGCGCTGCGTGAAATGACCCGGGAAATGGAAGTGGCCGCGGCGGCGCTTGATTTTGAGCACGCGGCGTTATTACGCGATCAAATTAGAGCACTGCGGGCGCTTTCCCAGCGCGGACGCGGGGACCGGTCGTTGCAGCCGGAAGTCTTTTTCCACGATTACCAGGCGGGTCTTAAGCAGTTGCAGGAGGCGTTGGAACTCGCTGAACCGGTCCGCTCTCTCGAAGCCATTGACATCGCCCATTTTCAGGGCGAAGCCGCCGTGGGTTCATTGGTCTGCTTCATCGATGGCAAGCCCTTCAAGAACGGTTATCGGCGATTCCGCATCAAAGGCGTGCCAGGTATTGATGATTATAAGTGTATCCAGGAGGTCATCGCCCGCCGCTACCGCGAGGCCGGGGTGAACCGGGAGCTGTTTCCCGACTTGATTCTCATCGACGGCGGTCTGGGCCAGCTCCATGCCGCCCTCGCCGCATTCTCGCGGATGGATGCGAAACCGCCGCGGGTGGTGAGCCTGGCCAAACGCCGGGAGGAGATTTTCGTCCAGAGCCGTTCCCTTCCTTACCGGCTGCCACGAACCAGCGCGGCGCTCAAGCTCCTGCAGTATGCCCGCGACGAAGCGCACCGCTTCGCCCGTAATTATCACCATTTGCTCATCGCCCGGCGGCAATTTGCGCAATCCCGATAGTCTCCGGAACTATTTCTTAAAACCGGATACGATGCGGTAGAATCCCGGCGTACCAGCAGAGGTGACGAAGGATGACCGAGTCGCAAACCACGGCGAAATCCGGGATGGGCCGAGGCGTTGCCTCCCGCCTTTTCATCGGCCTGATGAGCGGCACCAGCGTGGACGCCATCGACGCCGCATTGGTGCGAATCGCGGGCCAGACTCCGGCACTGGAGGCGCAAGTCCTCCATCATCTCGAATATCCATGGCCCCGCGGCGTCCGGCAACGGATGATGCGCCTCTTCCATTCCAGTAAGACCAGTCTGGCCGAAGTTTGCGAACTTAACTTTGTTCTCGCGGCGCAGTTTGCCCGCGCGGCCCTGGCGGTGCTCCAGCAGGCCCATGCCCGGCGTTGCGACATCGCCGCCATAGCCAGTCATGGCCAGACCGTTTTTCATCGCCCGCCACGGAACCGACGGGCGGGCAGCACCCTCCAGCTCGGCGATATATCGGTCATCGCCGCCCGCACCGGCATCCGCACCATTGGAAACTTCCGTTCCGCAGACATGGCTCTCGGCGGGCAAGGCGCGCCGCTGGCCTCTTTCGCCGATCAACTTTTGTTTACCCATCCCACCCTGGCGCGGACGGTGCAAAATATCGGCGGCATCGGCAATGTCACATACCTGGCGCCGGCGCCAAAGTCCGCCGGCGTGATCGCTTTTGACACCGGACCAGGCAACGTGCTTATGGATGAATTGACGGTCCTGGTCACGGGCGGCAAACAGAATTTTGACCGCGACGGCGCACTGGCGGGAAGCGGTCGCGTACGGCCGAAACTATTGGCCGATCTTCAATCCCATCCGTTCTTTTCCCAAAGACCGCCGAAAAGCACGGGCCGCGAAGAATTCGGTCAGCCGCAAATTCAGCGACTTTCGCCCCGTTGGGCGCGTTTTTCCCCGGCGGATGTGCTGGCCACCGCCTCGGAACTCACCGCCTGGAGCATTGCCGAGGCTTATCGGAATTTTCTGCCGGCAATGCCCACGGAGGCGATTCTCTGCGGCGGAGGTGCGGATAATCCCGACCTTTTTTCCCGCATCGAACGCCGCCTCCAGGCGCTGGGTTGCCGCCGGGTGGCGCACATCCATGAATTCGGCATTCCCAACAAAGCCCGGGAAGCATTGTGCTTCGCCATCCTGGGCGCGGCGACGCTCGATCATTTTCCCGGCAATCTTCCCAGTGTCACCGGCGCGGCGCGCCCGGTTGTCCTGGGCGCGCGAGCCGAGCCGTAACCTCTCCGCGGCAGCCCGCCCGCCGGCTCCCCACCGTCTTATAACATATCTTTTTAGATATACAGATTCTAATAATTTAAGGGCGTTCGCGGGACGACAAGTCGTTGTCGCGCCCCGGCATGGCCATGGTTATCCGCAAGAAGTGGTTTTTTCTTTCCCGGTGTGAATCATGCGGATTGGACATATCACTCGCCGCCGCGTGGTGGAAACCCGCGGCCGTTTTCCGCGCCGCCGCAAACGGTTGCGTCTTTTCTTTACCGCCGCGGCGTGGATGTAACCTGTCCCGGGCGCGCCGGGAGTTGCTCCAGGGAATCGGGAAGAAATACCCGGCGCACCACCGCTTTTGACGCCACTCGCATCGCCGTGCGGTGATCGCCCCACTTTATTTTCAACAGCGTTCCGTCGTTGGCAAAAAAGAAAGTCATTTGCGGCATATCCAACCACAGCGCCCGCACCGCCCAGACACGGCTTTTCACGCCGCCGATAGTTGTTTTGACTGTGCCGAGGCTTTGCAGCGCGCAGCCGAGACGCGCCGCGAGCGTACGGTCGGACAACTCGGCCAGCGGCAGCACCACGTCGGCGCGACGGGGCATGGCGGCCGCCACGGCGATCAGGGCCGGCACGGGAACAGCGCCGGGAACGCTCGGGTAGTGAAACGCTTGCGTCCGTCCATCCTGGGTTACTTTACCCGTCAGTTCGCGGCCCTGGTCGCGGGCGACCACGGTGCGCGCCGGCTGGCGCCACTGCAACTTCTTGAGCCGAAAGGGCCGCGCCACGGGCGCACGGGCCGTGGCAAATTTGATCCGCCAGCACTGGGCAACCAAGGGACCACCGCGCAGAGCCGCGAGATTCCAATGGAGAGTCCAGCGCCGGCCCAGGCGTGAAATCGTGATATGCAAGGACCCACATGTCAGATTATGTTCAAAAACCAGCAGCCACATATCGTGGCCCAGTACCCGCCCCGGTTGCGGTTGGAGAGTGGGAACCTGGCGCCAATGGAGGCGCCATCGCCGCCGCGGCGTCGCCGGCGGATTCAGCGGCGCCGGCGCGCCGGCGATGACCGGCAGAACGCTCAGTTCCAAGGCGGCCGGCGGCGCATGAAGCACAAGGATCCGCGACCCGCGAACGGCGCGCACGGTCAGAATGGCATGAGAATTTCCAGCGACGGCGCGTACGGCCTGGCGCAGGGCGGCGGCGTTGGGTGTGGGCCGTCCGTCTACGAGCGTCAGTACGTCGGCGGGTCGCAGGCCGGCTTTGAGCGCCGCCGGCGGCAATTGCAGACTGATCACCAATACCCCCGTCGCGGGCGGCTGGCGCAGCACCGCCAGCACGCGCTGGTAGACCTCTTGAAGCATTTGTGCGCGGACGGGAACCGGTGCGGACGAAAAAACGCCAATGAAAAACAGGGCCAGAATAGATGCGGCGCGGCCACCCCGCAATCGCCGCGCCCGTTGTCCTGAAAGGTATTTAGCCACAATGGTTGTCATACGGCCTGCGGTCACATGCACCCACAATAGCCACTTCGAATTCAGTGCGCATCATCGGCCAATGGTTTTTCGAACTGAATCAACAGGTCGCCGCGCAAAGAGTCCCAGCGCGTGCCCACGATGTCATATTCCATCAACAGGGCCAGATGAACCATGGCGCGGTGACGATTGAGAGCCTCAAAGCGGGCATAGTCGTAGCCATGGCCCTTGGCCCACTCGTTGTGCGATTCCATCAGTTGGCGGCTGATGCTTTGGCGGCGGAAATCGGGGTGTACGCCGAGCAGCCAGGTGTAAAATACCTGTGGCTTAAGCTCAAAACCCACGCAAAAACCCACGGGGCGGTTGTCCAAAGACGCCAGCATCACCAGCACGTTGTAGCGTCCCTGAAAACGGCGGCGAAAATAGCCCTCGTTTTCCGGCGGTCGAAAAACCAGGTTGTACAGCTCGACGATAACCGGCAACTGGGATTCCGCGATGATGGTGATGTCGGCCTGGACCATATTTGAATTCCGATGATTTTTGGACGCCCTTCCCGTCCGCAGGTGGGCGGTGTGCACGGCAGGCATCGCCCGCAGCGCCCCCAATAATAGCCGGACAATTCGGATCGTAAAAGCCGCCGCGGGGAGCTGGAATAGGCCGTTGCCTCATCACATCTCCTCCAGCACCGCAATGCCCAGGAGGTCCCGCAAGCCCACCCGCAGGATGCCGGCCGCGAGTTGACAGAGAATCAGCCGGCTGCAGCGCCGTTCCGCGCCGGGCGCCTGGAGCACCGGGCAGGCCTCATAAAACGCGGAGAATTCTACACATAGATCATAAAGATAAGAACATAAATAATGTGGCGCCAGATCGCGTGCCACCGCGGCCACCACCCCGGCAAAGAGCAGCAGACGTTTGGCCAGAGCGATTTCCGCGGGACTTTCCAGGATGAGGGTATCCGGGAGGGGTTCCAATTCCGATCGACCGGCTTGGGCGGACCCGCCCGCCGCCAGGCCGGCCTTGCGGAAAATGCTTTGAATCCGCGCGTACGTGTATTGCAGATAGGGGCCGGTGTTGCCCTCCAGCGCCAACATCCGGCGCCAGGAAAAGGCGTAATCGCCGGTACGGTCCTGCCGCAGATCCCCGTATTTGATCGCCCCGATTCCCACCGCCCGGGCTACGTCGCGGCGGACAGGTTCAGGCAAGCCGGGATTTTTCCGCGCCACCACCTGGGCGCTCTTTTGAATCGCCTCTTCCAGAAGATCGCGCAATTTCACCGATTCGCCCGCGCGGGTTTGGAACGGCTTGCCGTCTTCTCCCAAAATGGAACCGAAGGCGGCGTGTTCCAGAGAAACCGGCCGGCCGGTCACGGGGTTGATATCCCAGCGGGCGGCGCGAATTGTATCGAAGATCATGGCGAAATGCCGAGCCTGGCGGGAGTCGGTAACGTAGATGACGCGCTCGGCTCGCCAGTCGCAGTGCAGCGGGGCTTGCTCCGCGGGCGTCTTTTTAACCTCCTGAATCCGGAAATAGAGCGCGGCCAAATCGGTAGTTGCATACAGATACGCCCCGTCGCTTTTCCGCACGATCAGCGGCAGCGGATTTTTATCCTTGTCCACGTAACCGGGCAAAAACACGCATAGCGCCCCCTGCGAATCGGCCAGAAACGGTCGCGTAATGAGCCGCGGTTCACCCGCCGGATCAACCCGCGCGCGCGCCTGGCGGCCGGCGGGTGAGCCGGAAGTCTCCGCGCCCGGCTCATCGGCCGCTTTCCCGGAATGTTGCGGCGCAGACGCTTCGGTCGGATCCGCATCCGCACCCCCGCCGCCGAATTCCAGCGCGTTTTTGAGCCTCTCGATTAATGCCGGCAGACGATCCTTATAGAAACTCTCGCCGCGTTCGTCGGCGTCGGTGAGGGTTAAATCCAGTAGATGAAATATCTCGCAACAATGCCGGCGACTTTCATCACGTATCCATTGCCAGAGCCGCAGGGTCTGTGTTTCGCCGCTTTGTAGGGCCAGCACCGCCTGCCGCGTTTCGCGGGCGAATTGCGGATCGGCACGATCCCGCTGGGCGGCCTGCTTGTAGTAGGCGTCGAGATCGGCGATCGGCGCCGGCCGGCCGTTATCCAGCGCCAGGTCGCGCGCCTGGCGAATCAACATGCCGAATTGCGTGCCGAAATCGCCGACGTGATTCTGGCGGATCACGGTATGTCCCAGGAACTCCAGCGTGCGGGCGATCGCGTCGCCGATAATGGCGCTGCGGAGGTGTCCCACATGCATTTCCTTGGCGATGTTCGGACCGGCGTAATCGACGATAATTATCTGGGGCCGGTGCATGCGGTCCACTCCCCCGCGCCGCAGCGCTGCGGAATCCGCCGCAAGTTGGGCGCACCGCCGGGCCAGCCCCGCCACGGCCAGGCGCAGGTTGATAAAGCCGGGACCGGCGATTTGCGGCGGATCGCAGATATCTGCGATGTTCAAATACCGTACAATTTCTTCGGCTGTTTCCCGCGGCGGCCGGGCCAGCCGGCGGGCCAGCGCCAAGGCCGCATTGCACTGGTAATCGGCGAATTTCGGATCAGCGGGCTTGATCATCGGATCGTCGGCGAATTGCGAACCGAACGCCGCGCCGATCGCCGCGCGAAACCGCTCGCGCAGAACATCTTCAACAGGCGTCACGTTTTTTTCCTTTTAGAGCGGGATGATGATTTTCCACCCGCCACCGGCGTTTTCTTTTTCTTGGGCTTCCTAGCCCCGCTCTTACCGAGCGCCGGCGACGTGCTTGGGACGACGCGCTTCTTTTTGAGCGTTGATTTTCTCATCTTTTTGGCCGGGGACCGGTGCTTGCCGCCGGGGCGAACGGCCGGCGGGGCCTCCGGCTCGCCGCCTGGCGCCGGGGATTCGGTCTGAATTTCCACCATGGTCACATCTGATTCCGCAGGCAAAGCCGCCTCATCGCGCGCCTGCTCATTCCACATCATTTGTTCTTCGACCAACTCTTCAACCGTATCGGAGGCGGCGGCAATGGCCGCTTCTATATCGTTCTCAATTTCTTTTACCGGCGTCGGCCAGTTCTGAAGAGCGGGCGCTTCGGCCGCACCGGCCTCTCTTGACCACGGCACTTTCGGACAATCGCCCCAGAGAAGCTCCAGATCGTAATACCGCCGGCTAGGCTCGTCGAAAATATGCACCACTACGTCCACGAAGTCGATGAGAATCCATTTGGCTGTTTCATATCCGCTGGTGCGCCACGGCGCATAACCGTTTTGCAACCCCATCTCGGACAAGGCATCGCACGCGGTTCGCATTTGCCGGGCGGAGACGCCGGTGATGATCAGGAAAAACTTGGTCACCGGTGAACGCCGGCGGACGTCCAGCAGCACGACATCACGGCAGCGAGTGTCAGCCGCCAGCCGGGCCAGCGCGGTGGCGAAATCCATTGTGTAATCTCCCATGGATACTCCCGGCATCGTTCCGCCATCCTCTTCCCACGCCTGGAGCGGAGGCCAAGTGTGGTTACACCTCGTGCTACCACTGGCGATGAATCCATGATGTGGGGTAATAGAACGATAGGATGTAGCGGGCGCTGCGGCCGCGCAGAGCGAGGGTTTGCGCTCCCCACTGCGAAAGCCCCACGCCGTGCCCCAAACCATGTCCGTTGACCAGTAGAATATAGGAGCGGTGGTTCTGAATGTCGAAAAAACTGCTCGGTGGCGCCGGAACACTGGCAACCGGGTCTGTCAGCAGCGCCAGCCGAAATTCCTCCGCGCGCAGTTTGCCGATGTGGCCATAAATGTCTTTTACGGTGATGATCATCGGTCGGCGGGTGATGGGGTTGCGGCGGGTAATTCGCACGCTGACCACCGGCCCAAGGTCGGCCAGGTAGGCCAGGGAGTTAATTTTTCCCCAGTGGCGCAACGCGTGCGTTACGGCGTCTTTGGAATAACGCATCGGCGGCCAGGAGAATTCCGGGCAATTGGCGTCCAGTGTGCCGGTCACTTTATTCACCAGCGTCGGCACGGGGTAATCGCCCCACGCCGCAGCCGCGCTCTGGGTCGCCCCCCCGTTACAAGCCGAGTAGTAAGCGCAAAATATGCCCGTCAACCCGTTGTCCGCACAGTAAAGAACTTCGCCGCGGGTGGCCCGCACGGCGTTCCAAGCCCGGGGAGTTTCCGCCTTTCGTCCGCCATACACCTGCGAATCCGTCGTAGCGGTGACATCCCAGGCGTGAGATTGTCCGAATGTTTCCATCTGGTAAAGTGCATAGGTGCGGGCGGCGATCGCTTGCGCGCGATAGGTCGCGGGCGCCCAGTTCCGGTAAAGCTCGCGGGAAAGCACGCCCGCCAGATAATCTTCAATGGGAAGCACGTTCAGAGCGACGTATGTTCCATTCGCCAGGTGAACGATATCAATTTTACCTCGATACAGCCACGGCGCGATATGCGGTGGCGCGGATAATTCCGCTGTGATCCGGACTCGAATCCACGGCTCAGGTATCCGCACCGGCAGGGAGATAACCGGTGGATACAGCGGCCCGCACCAGGCGGGTTTAGGCAATATGGCCGGAACCTGTGGATAAACCGCACTCGTGGTCGGTGTGGGAGTCGCGCGGGGCGGAAATGGCGGCGAAGGTAACCTGGTGATATTTTGTCCTGATGGGGTTGGCGCGCATCCGGCCGGTCCCAACACGCACGCCAGACACAAACACAGCAGAAAAACCCCGAGGCGCCGGTCCATCTTTTGATCCTGTTTCGCCTATTCCGCGTGGCGCAACGAAAGACCCAACGCGCTCAATTTCTTCTTGATGTCATCCAGACTCGTCTGCCCGAAATTCTTCAAGTTCAGCAGATCCGCCTCGCTGCGACCGGCCAGATCCCCGATGGTGGCGATGCCCAGCCGCTCCAGCGCCTTGTTGGCGCGGATCGAAAGATCCAGGTCGGTGACCGGTTTGTTCAGCACCGATTCCGGCACATTCGCCGCTGTCTTAAGAAGTTCGCGGTGCTGCGCCTGGCGGCCTTCCTCCGCCGCCTGACCGAGCCGCAGGCCTTTTTTGGTCAGCATTTCCCGTATTTCATTCAGACTGGTCTCGCCGAAGTTCTTGTAGCTCATCAACTCCGGTTCCGTGATTTTCAACAGATCGCCAAGTGTGCGAATATTCATCCTGCTAAGGCAGTTCCGCGCCCGAACCGAAAGTTCAAAGTCGGCTATCGCCGTTTCCAGCAACAGGTTCCGTGGAACCAGGCGCTTGTCCGAATCCTCCTCGATGATCATGTCCAGCGAACCTTCCACGTGCCGGTAGTACATCCGACCGCGCGGATGGTTCGGCATCACCGAGAGCAGGCGGTGCAGACAACTCTCGGCGTCATCGTATCGTCCCGCGTCTTCGTAAAGCACCGAAAGGTTCAGCAGTACGCCCTCACGCACGGGCTGGCGGGCGGCCAGAGACTCATAAATTTCTATCGCCCGTTCGTCCTGCCCGATCAGGTCCAGATACCAGGCGAGTTTGAAGGCTATTTCTTCGTTTTCCGGATCCAGAACATGGGCTTTTTCCAGTTTCTCCAGTGCGGCTTCTATGGAGCCGGGCGCCGTCTCCTTCATCGCCTGTGCAGGAAGATCCCCGCCATCGCCGGTATCCCGCCCTGTTTTTGTTGAAGAGCCATCCTGTTCGCTTGCCATCATCATAATCATGAATTCCCCGATCGTCCTTTGGTAAACCGTTTCCACCGCCGCCATCCTGGCCGCATCCGCCTCCCTTTCCGCCGGGAACATTAAAATACCGTGTTTATCAATCCGTGGCAACAGTTACCGGGCAATGTTTTACTCCCGCCGGCGGACGGTTATAATTGATGCTGGAATGGTCGGGTGATCGCTCGGCGACATGCCGGGAGGAAAGTCCGAACACCACAGGGCGCGGTGGTGGGCAATACCCACCCGTCCGCTCCGGCGGGCGCGGGAAAGTGCCACAGAAAAGATACCGCCGAATCCCGATAGCTATCGGGATGGCAAGGGTGAAAAGGTGCGGTAAGAGCGCACCGCGGCGGTGGTGACACCGCCGGCAAGGAAAACCCCACCGGGTGCAAGACCGAATAGGGAACCAATGCGTCGGCCCGGCGCCGGTTCGCCGGATTGGCCGTCCCTTGGTAATTACTAAGGGACGCCCGAGAAGCGAACCTTGTTCGTCAGGCGAAGCCCCGTAAAACGGGATGAGCCGGGGCGAATCAAAACGTGGTTCCGGGTAGGTCGCTCGAGGTCGGCGGTAACGCCGATCCCAGATAAATGATCGCCGCCTGCTATCAGGTACAGAATTCGGCTTACAGACCATTCCGAGAAACGGGCCGCTGTCGTAAACCGGCAGCGGCCCGTCCATTTTTTATTCTGGCCTCGGAGGCGTCCGCATGACTTGGGTGAAGAGGACTGACCCGCTCGCCGGGCAGCCGGCGGCGGCAACTGCGATCCCAAAAGCCATCAGGATCGGAATTCTCGTCGCCCTGGCCGTGTTTACGCTGGTGCTGGGTTTACAGGCTCGGCACAAAGTGATCGTCAACATGCCCAAACAACGGCACATCGACGCTTTTGATTCCTACATGAAAATTATTCCCCAGTACCTTTATCAGCACAAACCGTATACCAGCGAGCGTTTTCCGCTTCCGCCGTTTGCGATGCTGTTCCTGGCGCCATGCACGCTCTTGTCCCGTCCCAACGCCCAGATGGCGTGGGTATTCTGCAAACCATTCATGTTCGTACCAATATTTCTTCTGGCTTTGTCGATCGTACGGCGGGGAGGCGGAAATATTCCGCTCGGAGTGCTGGCGGTGGTGGCCGCCGGATGGTTCTTCCCCCTGATCGGCGACATCCAGGAGGGACAGATGAATCTGCTGATGCTGCTCCCGTTGACCATTGCTCTATGGATGGCCCAGGAAGAAAGTCCGCGCGGTGATCTGGCCGCCGGTCTTATGCTGGCAATGGCCATCTGCATCAAGGTGACGCCGCTGGCTTTTGTGGCCTATTTTCTTTTCCGACGACGTTGGGCCATTGCGGCCTGGACTCTGGCCGGCATCGGTCTGTGGCTTGTGGTTGTGCCGGCGCTGTTCTTCGGCTGGCGGCAGAACCTGCTATGGCTGGACCAGTGGAGCCGGCTGATGATCTTTCCTTACGTGATGCACGATACAATCAAGTTTCCCAACGGCGAATCGATTCCGGAATTTCTCCTGCGGCTGCTCTCCCATCTACCGGCATGGAAAACCAACCGCGCCGGTGTGGTACATAACCATTACATCAACGTGGTTAACCTTTCTCCGGCTCTGGCACACTTGATCAGTCGCGTGGTTCTGCTGGCCATAGCGATCGCCGGTATGGTGTGGGCCCGACTCTCTCTGGCCACCTTTCGCACGCGGCGCTACGTGATGGAAATTGCCTGTATTGGCGTGTTTATGCTCTGGGCGTCGGAGAGAACATGGGTGCCGCATTATGTGACGCTCATCTTCGCCCTCATGGCCGCGGCTATGATCTTATGCGATGAGCGGGCCACACATCCGGCGCGGTGGCGTGCCGGACTGGCTCTTCTGGCCACCGCGTTGTTCATGCCTTGGACCAGCGAATTGGCCAAAATATTCGGTCCAAACGGCCGGCATTATGTTGATACCATAGACTTGGTATTGTGGTTGTCGATGGCATTAATGATCGCAATCATCACGGCGCGCTTCGAGCCGGGCGTTGAATATGCCGATGCCAGGTTCATCTCCAGCAAGCCACACGACAAAATTGACTCTTGACAACAACTGGATTTGCGAGTAAAAAACCGTCAAGACAAGGTATGTTGGTTGTCCAACAATCATATAAGGAAGTGATATTTATGCGTCACTCCAATGCAACCGAATCGAACGAATTGGAAATTCCCATGACCGTAAAAAATCTCCACGAATTCGGCCAATTGATTCGTCACCAACGACAGCGTAAAGGACTCACCCTGGATCAGGTCGCTCATCTCACTGGCATCAGCAAGCCCTATTTGTCCAACATTGAAACCGCACGCTTGGCCGGTCCGCCCACGACTCAAAAACTGACCAAAATTGAGGGGGCATTGGGAATTGCCCCGGCAAAGCTGGTCAATCTGGCCGACTGGCTGCGAACGCCGCTATCCGTTCGACGGATCGCCGATCCCGATCGCTATCGGGAGGCCCCCGCCGTCTCGGCACGCCATGATTCACTGCCGCGCCGGCCCGACGGAGCGGTGAACCTCGATGCTCTATTAAAGATGGGTATGCGCCAGTCGGAACAAGTCATTGCCGGCGGGTTGGAATTCACCCATCCCGATAGCTATCGGGATACAGCGATGGTGCGCTTGGCGCAAATTCCCCTTATCAATCGTGTGGCGGCCGGCAAGCCGGCGGAATTTACAGATATGGACTATCCCCCCGGATTTGCTGACGGTTATATCGCCGCACCGGTCTCGCCGGCCGGCGGGACCGGCCTGGATGCCGGCGGCGCCGGCGCGCCAGCGACGGCCGCTCTTTTTGCCTTGCGTATCGAGGGAGATTCCATGGAGCCGGAGTATGGTCACGGCGACATTGTTGTGTTTTCCACAACCGACACGCCGCGCGCCGGCGATGATTGCCTTGTGCGTCTGGATGATGCGGAGAATTTCTCCACAACTTTCAAACGCATCACCTATATCGACACCTTCGGAAAGACCGCCCCGGACGGAACGATGGTGCTGCTGGCGCCGCTGAATTCACGACACGCGCCGCGGACGGTGGAACGAAATCGAATCACCGGCCTGTATCCGGCCCTCTGGCGCATTACGCCGGCGGCGTCGCGCCAACAGGGAACCGCCGCTTGCGGGGCTCAGGAGCCGGGGTTGCCGGCCGCGCGCAACGCTTCATCGCCACCGCCGCGGGACGGTCCTAAAACCGGCGGACCGCCGCAGCGCGGCAATTCCGAGTTCCGCGGGATGCATCGCCCCCCATCCACCGCCGGAGCCTCGGAAATCTTTCCTATTGAGAACGACTGATCCATCCGGAAAAAACACGCGAAAGCTATGATTTTTCAGGTGTTTTCTCCTCCGCGGGCGGATTGTTAATGCGGCGGCGCAACCTTATAATTCAGAATAAGGGAATGAGGTGAATTCCGGCCTTGCGGTGGCGGGCAAACGGGGGCAAAGGAAGGCCCCGACGCCCCGGCAATTCCTTCCCTATCCGAATAGGAGTATCCATGGCTAAGGAACAGCCCGCGTCCACCACACGCAACCAATACGACGAATCCGCCATTCAAGCCCTCAAGGGGTTGGATCCGGTGCGCAAACGCCCGGGTATGTACGTCGGTGACACCACCACCCGCGGTCTGCATCACCTGGTCTGGGAAATCGTCAACAACTCGGTTGATGAAGCCATGGCCGGCCATTGCCAGAACATCTGGGTGACCATTCATCCGGATGGCTTGGTGAGCATCATCGACGATGGGCGCGGCATCCCGGTGGGCATCCACCCCACGGAGAAGAAATCGACGCTGGAAGTGGTGATGTGCGATCTGCACGCGGGCGGCAAATTTGGAGGCAGTGGATACAAGGTTTCCGGCGGTCTCCACGGCGTGGGCGCCTCCGTCGTGAACGCGCTCTCGGAATGGATGGAAGTGGAAGTGTGCCGCGAGGGCAAAGTGTACACCATGATTTTTGAGCGCGGCGTCAAAACCACCGACCTGAAGTTGATCGGCAAACGGCAGAAAACGGGGACCAAGGTCACGTTCAAACCCGATTCACAGATATTTCCCGACACCAATTTTGATTACGAACGCATTGTGGCCCGCTGCCGCGAGCTAGCCTACCTCAACGAGGGTCTAGCGTTTTACCTGGTGGATGAACGCAGCGGAAAAAAGGATGAATTCAAGTATTCCAAGGGCATCATCCAGTTCGTCAAGCAGCTCAACGAAGGCAAGGAAGTGGTCCACAGCCATGTCATTTACCTGGAAAAAGAGGAGCCCGGCAAGGAAAACCCCCTCTCCATCCAGGTAGCCATGCAATACAACGATGGCTACGCCGAGAGCTTGCACAGCTTCGCCAACAATATCAACACGCCCGGCGGCGGCACGCATCTGTCCGGTTTCAAAACCGCGCTGACCCGCACGCTGAATTTTTACGCCAGGAGCAACAACCTGGTGAAGGATGAAAAGGAACTGCTCAGCGGCGATGACCTGCGCGAAGGATTGTCCGCGGTGATATCGGTAAAAGTGCCCAACCCCCAGTTTGAGGGGCAGACCAAGGACAAGCTCGGCAACGGCGAGGTGGAGGGCTTTGTCGCCAGCGCCGTCAACGAGGCTTTGGGGGCGTGGCTGGAAGAACATCCCGCCGAGACCAAAAAAATCATCCAAAAAGGCGTTCTGGCCCGGCAGGCGCGCGAGGCCGCCCGCAAGGCGCGCGAACTGACGCGCAAGGGTGCGCTCAACAGCGGTGGACTGCCGGGAAAGCTTGCCGACTGTTCCAGCCGTGACGCGGAATCGACGGAACTCTACATCGTGGAGGGCCAGTCCGCCGGTGGGACGGCCAAGGCCGGCCGCGACCGCGTGTTCCAGGCGATTCTTCCGATCAAGGGGAAAATCCTCAATGTCGAAAAAGCCCGCGTGGACAAAATGCTCAGCCACGAGGAAATCCGCACCATCGTGCAGGCGCTGGCTTGCGGTATCGGAACCGGCGATCTGGATATGACCAAACTTCGCTATGGCAAGCTGGTGATTATGACCGATGCCGACGTGGACGGTTCGCACATCCGCACGCTGCTGCTGACTTTTTTCTTCCGGCAGATGAACCAGCTTATCCGCGATGGACGGATCTATATTGCGCAGCCGCCCTTGTATCAGGTCATACGGAAAAAGCGCGTGGAGTACGTGCGCAATGAGGCCGCCATGCGCAAAACGCTTCTGGAACTGGGGGTGGACTCCACCAGCCTGCTGCTTCGCGACCGCAAGGGCGGCGAAAAGGCCCGCTTCAAGGGGGTGGAGCTGAAAAAAGTTATCCAACTGCTCGAGCAGGTGCAGGACCTGGCCGCGGTGGCCGAGCGGCGCGGATTGCCATTGAGCCGTCTGCTTTCTCTGCGCGCCGAGCACGGCGCGCTGCCGTTGTACCGCGTGATTCTGGATGGAAAAGAGCGGTTCTTCTTTACCGCCGAAGATTACGAAGCGTTCGCGGAGGAGAACAAGCTCGATGAAATTGAGGCCGCCGCCCGGGCCGTGGACGCGGCCGACGCTTCCGCCAACGGCCATGGAGACGCCGCCGGCCGGGCCACCGCCGCCGCGGCGCTGGAAGCGAAAAAACAAGCCCAGCGCCGATTGGAAAAGAACGAGGAAATGCACGAGAACCGCGAACTGGAAAAGCTCTTCGAAAAACTCAAAGCACTGGATATGCCCATTGAGGACTATCTGCTTAAAGTCGAGGAACTTGACAGTGGCGAGCGCAAAATGACGCGTTATTTCATTGAGAACGGCGCGGATTTCAAGCGCGACATCGCGGGGCTGGCCGATATCGTGCCCACGATCCATGAAATCGCCAAGCAGGGCATCGAGATCAAGCGTTTCAAGGGCCTGGGCGAAATGAACGCGGAAGAATTATGGACCACCACCATGGACCCGGCCCGGCGCACGCTGTTGCGTGTGACCCTGGAAGGGGCCGGCAACGCCGAGGCGATGTTCAGCACGCTGATGGGTGAGGACGTGGAGCGCCGCCGGCGATTTATCGAAGAGCACGCCCTGGAAGTGAAAAATCTGGACGTATAACCGGCGGTCCGTCGCGGAGTCATTGAGTTATCCGGATAGGCTCTTATCCGGCGCGAACCTCGGCGAGCAGCTCCACCTCCACGGCGCTGCCCAGCGGCAGCGCATTGGAACCTACCGCCGCGCGGGCGTGCCGACCCGCTTCACCGAACAGTGCCGAAAGAAGGTCGCTGGCGCCATTGGCCACCACCGATTGCCGGTCAAAATCCGGTTCACATTGCACGAAAACCCCGAGACGTACGATGCGGACAAACCGGTCCCATCGTCCGCCGCACGCATCGCCCAATACGGCCAGGGCGTTGATAAGAGCCAGCCGGGCCGCTTCCTGTCCCTGCTCCACGCCGATCGGGAAGGGTACTTTGCCCCGGAACAGCACCTGGCCATCGCGGCTGGGCAACTGCCCACTGATGAAGACCAGATTGCCGGTGCGCACGAACGGAACATAGGAAGCCACCGGCTGGGGCGGCGCGGGCAGAACAATTCCCAGTCGGGCGAAATTTTCTTCGACGGACGGCATAGGCATCTCCGCTCTAAATACAACCATACAACTGATGTTGCCGATCGCTATCGCCGGCGTCCCGCTCCGCTTCCACCACGGGGTGCAGCAAAAGCAGCGTGAACTGCCACATGACCCATACCTCCACGCCGAAGCCCAGAAAACCGGAAAGTCCCGGCACGGGCATTTCAAAATAACGCACATGTTGCCACCAGCCCAGAAAAGGCAGATGGTAGGTCCATTTGGCCAAGGCCCAGTAATTCCAGAACTCCCACAGCAGGCCGCAGGTAAGCCCTCCCGCCATCAAAGCCAGGGTGCGGCCCCAGCGTCCGGCAATCCAGTCGCCGAGAATGCTCGGCCGGCCCAGCCGGAGATTGATCGGGTCCAGAAGAAAAATCAGGCTGACCCAGATCATCAGATTGGCAATGGGACTTTTTTCAATAAATGGCGCGATGAAAAAGACGGCGCCAACAAAAACACTCAGGGCCGGCACAGCGCGCGGAATTCGCACGCCGGCGGTTTGTACTTTTTTCAGCCCCGCGCGCATCCAGATTTCCGCAGTAAGAAACATGGCCGGAGCGATTGCGCCAAAGGACAGCAAATAGCCGATCCAGCGATTCCAGGGATTGCCCGGCAGCCCCTGGTATTCCCAGGCGTGCAGGCCTGTGGCCCGATTACGCATGAAATAAAAGTTAATCCAGTCAAAATAGCACCACGCCGGTACGGACCACAGCCAGCAGAGAAGCAGACGATGGCGGAATCCGCCCGGCCAGAAGGAACGATCCAACAAGCCCAAAATGCCACACAAGATGACCAGGTAACCGGTCCAGGCCAGGGGTGTGATATTCTCGCGAACAAAATGGCCCAATGATCCAACGGCTGAACCATGCGGCAACCGCCGCACCGCGGCGAAAAGAATAATTTCCAAAAACAGGATAAAACCGGCCCCGGCGAGCAGGAGCATCAGCGACAGGGAGCGGGAGCGGGAGAGGGAACTTCGCATAGCGATCTCTATGGAGACGGACTGTTACGGCAAATGTTTTTACCATGTCCGCCGGCCGCGGGTGCGACAATTTTATTGATCTGAATATTGCGGACGTGGAGCATAATCAGCATAACTTCCTTTTCAATGCCTTGGCCAGTGAAACTGGTGCACCAGCACCAGGCCGGGATGGTAGAGCAAGCTGGTCCGGCGATGATAGCCAAAATCAGCCTGGTAGCGTTTGAAAAGAACCGGTACATTCCGGATCACCAGCATATTTTCGGCATTGTATTCGGCGGCGGCGTAGCTGAAATTGTAGCTGCCGGTCACGATGGTGGCGCCATCAATCAGCATCACTTTGTTGTGGGCGATCAGATAGCGATCATCGATGTACGTCGGAATGCCGGCGGTGTAGAACGCCTCCAGCGCCGGGCTGGGTTTTCGCACGTAGCGTCCCGTCCGATAGTTTTTCTTTTCCAGGTGCGAGCGATCCAGGATTACCGTGACCGCCACGCCGCGGTCCCGCGCCGCGATCAGGGCTTTGATGATCGGTCGGCTGGTGAAACTGTATGCCTGAACTTCCACGCTCTGGCGGGCGCTGTCTATCAGGCGCAGCAAGGCATGTGTGGCCCCGCCATGCGGAGAGAAATAGACTTTCAGCGAGCTGCCCGTTTGAAGATGAGCGGCGGGCAGGCGCGGCCGCAGATGGCCCAGCCACACGCCCAGCAACAAACATCCCGCCGCCAACAGCAGAACGCGCGGTTGCCTTAAAACAGATGGCCTGGTCTGGCGCACGGACATGTATCGGCATCCGGCCAATCCCGCATGATGCGAACGCATCGCTCGCGGTAAAAGTCACTTTTTACCCTTGGCCGCCGGAGCGGAGGAGGCCGCCGCGGCCTTGCCCGTCGGAGCAGTCGCTTTACCCGCCGGCGCGCCAGCCGCAGGCGCGGCGCCGGCGGTTGCTGTTGCGGCGACGGTGGCGCCGGCTTCCGCGGCCGGCGTCTTGGCGGCTTTCTTGCCCGTGGCGACCTTGCGATGGGCGACTTTCAGCAGGCCGAAAATCAAGGATTTCTCCTCGGTCCACTTTTCGTTGTCTTCCAGGATCGCCACCCTTTCGGATCGCTTGAGCACGTTGCGGTGCCGTTCCAGGGTGCTTTTACCCTTGAGACTTCTATCCAACGACATAATGGCGTTCTCCAGCTACTTCAGGCGGGCCATCCAACCGGCGTTTGAGTCAAAACCCGCACTATACCGGCGGGCGATGGCGATTACAAGCACGGATCGGACAAACAATTAGTATAGTAGTAAAAAACCCCCTCACGGCCATTGCGGGCCGTTGAGGAGGCTTACGTTTTTCCCGCCGGAGGGAATCGCGGCGCGCTGCGATCGGTGCGGCTTACTTGGATCCCAGGATCGCATCCTTGGCGGCCTTGGCTACACGGAACTTCACCACCCGTTTGGCCGGGATTTCGATTGTCTCGCCGGTGGCCGGGTTCCGGCCCATGCGCTTCTTGCGGTTCACCAGAACCAGCTTACCCAGACCGGGAATGGTAAACTTGTTCTTGGCTTCCCGATAGGCCAGATGCGCCAGCGCTTCCAGAGACGCAACGGCGTGCTTCTTACTCATCTCCGATCCGGTGGCCTTGGACACCAGTTCCGCCAGTTTGGCGGCCGTCTGGGATTTGGTGAGAGATTTTGCCATGGAGATCTCCTTATACATGGCGAATGTCCGCCCCCGGGGCCGTCCGGCGCTCCACCGCCGTATTTTCCATCCGGACCCGCGGCACGATTGTCTGATAAAATAAACGCTTTTCTTAAATATGCAACAACTTTCCGCCGTTTTTTTCCGCCGGGCGCACCGGGACGGCGCCTGGCGATGGGCCGCGGCGGCGCGTCATGTTCCACGGACTATCCGGAGGCAGCAATTTTTTTACCCCCGTGGAACGCCAAAATCTCTTCGGCGACGCGCTCCATTTGCGCATCGGTCAGCTCGGGAAACATGGGCAGGGCGAGCGCTTCGCGGCAGACCTGCTCCGCGTTTGGAAAGGCTCCCTGCTTGTAGCCAAGGTTGCTGAAACATTCCTGCAGGTGCAGCGGTCGTGGATAATAAATGGCCGTACCGATGCCCTTTTGCCGCAGATGCTCGCGCAACCGATCGCGTTGCGGCGCCCGAATCACGTACTGGTGGTAAACATGAAACGTGCCGCTGATCTCCCGGGGAGGAAGCACGTCGGAACCGCGCAACCGCTGCGTGTAATAAGCGGCGATGGCGCGGCGCCGCTGGTTCCAGATGGAAAGATGCTTGAGTTTAACATCCAGCACCGCGCACTGGATGGCGTCGAGGCGGAAGTTGCCGCCCACAAACGCATGATGGTATCGGCTGGTTTCGCCGTGTTGGCGTATCTGTCGGAAAATATCCGCCAGAGCGGCGTCGCGGGTGAGCAATGCCCCGGCATCGCCAGCGGCGCCGAGATTCTTGGTTGGATAAAACGACAGACATGCGGCCCGGCTCAACTGGGCGATCCCCTGCCCCTGGTTGTCGTGGGCGCCGATGCACTGGGCGGCGTCTTCCACGATCGCCAGCGAATGGCGGGAGGCGATTTGCGCCAGGGACCGCATGTCGCACATTTGGCCGAAGAGATGAACCGGCAGCACGGCGCGGGTGGTCGAATCAACCGCGGCGGAAACCGCGCCGGCTTCCAGCAAAAACGTGGCGGGGTTAATATCGACGAATACCGGCCTGGCGCCCACGCGCGTAATGCCGCCCGCGGTGGCGAAAAAAGTAAACGGCGTGGTGATGACTTTGTCGCCGGGGCCGATTCGCAACGCCATCAGAGCGGCGAGAATCGCGTCGGTACCGCTGGAAACCGCCACGGCATACGCCTGGCAGTACCGGCCCAGGTGTTCCTCAAATCGTTTTACCGCCGTCCCGCCGATGTACTCGGTTGATTCCAGAACCTGCCGGACGGCGTTTTCTATTTCCCAACGCAGCGCCTGGTGCTGGGAAGCCAGTTCAAACAGGGGGATGGGGCTCGCTGAACCGGTGGGGCCGGCGGGCGTATGGGGCATGGGCGTTGCTCCGAAGGCGGTTGGCATGGTACGCCAAGCGGGCGCTGCTGTCCACGTCCGGCCGTGCCCCGGCCGGCCAGGGGCAGGGCATGACATTTCAACAACCCCCGCGATCTGTGCGCTCGGCGGTGAAATGTTCGGGGCAGCGGCGCAGAAACCACGATCCAGCCGAACAGCGCGCCGAGAGCGGAGATTGCACCACCCTGAAAAAATTTCCACCCCCCCGGCTATTGCCAAATACATGGTTGTGGCGGGACAATTCACGTTGCACGTGGCGCGTACCCGATGGGATGATGCCAACGGTTCCACAGGGTATGCTAGTGCTCTGTCAGCCGTGTAATGATGGATTGACGGCGGGCCAGAGGGCCGTGGGCGCGAAGCGAGGAGGATGGCGTATGCAAACATACGTTGACGACGAGCGACAAAGCCCACGGCCCTCTGGC
>JAKBMM010000038.1 GCA_021831565.1 Planctomycetota bacterium | reverse complement strand
TGAACCAGCACGGCAAGGAGAAGGGCACGAAAGCGATGAGCCTCCGGCGTAAACGCAAGCGTTGCGCCAGCAGCTTGAGCTATCTGTTCAAAACGCTGCTCGCTTGATTCTACATGCGATTGCCCTGACAGGCCCCCCGTTCGAGTCCCTGCGAAATGTCTCATCCCCGGCTGCGGGTGGTATAATTCCAGCCATTCCAGCGCTCGTAGCTCAGTTGGATAGAGCGGTGGTTTCCTAAACCACAGGTCGTGGGTTCGAATCCCACCGGGCGCAATGGTGGATTGCAGGGCGCGTTCATCCAGGATGCGTTAGAATAGTCAATGTTTACGGGCTTTTTTTAACATTCTGGAAGACGGGAAAGATCGGCGACAAAAGGCCATAGTTGATTTTCAATATTATTGATTATGCAATATTATCGAATGATGTATTCGATGGATCGTCTATGGGACAAATCCTTGCGTGCGGAGTATCTCGTAAGCGCGGGTAGGAATATCCGCATCTTCAGCCTTTTGGCGAATCATGGTAAGTGTATTTTCGTGTAACCATTCACGGCCCTGCGAGCATCAATGAGGGAATAGGTCGATCGGTAAAGTGGGCGTCGAGCGCGGCACAAAGGTAAGCATATAAAGACCGGCCTTGTTGCTGGCAGGTGGCCGCGGCGGTCCAGATGCGCTGACACCATTGGCGTCCGGGTAGGCCACGCGTGCCCTGGGTGAGCCGGCGGTCGATCACCACACTACGGAGGGCCTGCTCGGCGACATTGTTAGTCGGGGCTACGCCCGGGGTGGTCACAAAGCGGAAGTACGCCGCCCCGTGTTTGCGGAAACGCTGGACGAGATTCTGCACCTCGCTGCGCGCCGGCCCACGACGGCCGCAGGCCAACGCGGTATCCCGGGCCCGTTCCAACTGTCGCTGGAATGACTCCGACGGCAGTGTTTCCCGCCGATGCCACACGTGGAACAGCCGCCGCAGCGCCTGGAGCATCTGGTCGGCCCAACGCCGGGTGGCCGCATCCGGCAGCGTGGTCAGGAATTTCACATCCCGAATCAGATGGGCCAGACAAAACTGCACCTGCGTATCGTGTTCTTCCATATACTTGCGATAGGCCGAGAAGTAATCACATCCCAGCACGCCCTGGAACGGCCCCCCGAGCGAAAGTGGTACATCACGCCCGCCGCGTCGTGTTCGAGTTGGCGGAGGTGGCAACCCCCCGCACACTGTTCGCGGCGATCCTGCGGCGTATCGAAAGATTACGCTTACTGGCCCCGGCACCCACATGACATCCACAGGCGTTGAAAACCTCGCCTTCGATACCGATCAGCGCCATCGGTCTGCCCAAGTCTTACCCCAATGGCCACTGGCGGTCGAAAGAACGCCCAAAACAGCCCAAGACACAGGTCAAGAAGCCGGTCCTGTGTCAGAAAACTATTTGGACAGTCGGATTCGGTGCCACTATACTACACAAGATGGCTGGCGACGGTCGTCGGCCAATGGCCAACCGGGAAATACCAGTTTGAAACACCCGCCGTTTGCCATGGGTGTTTCAAAAGTCCCGCGTTCTTTTCGCTTTACGCTGCTGGATCAGCTTTGCCGGGCCGCGTGAGACGCAAAAATAGCAAAAGTCGAGCTGAAGGCCCGCATAGAAGAGGAACGTACCATGCGATCGTCCAAATGGAAAACGGCGGACCTGATCTTCCTTACCATTTTGTTGTTATCCGCCTTCCCCATTCGAGCCGCAGCAATGGCCACCCGCCAGGATGTGATGAAGCTGCTCAACAGCCCTTTTCAGAAAATGCTCTTTCACAATACCTACGAGAGTTTGTTGCATCGTCTCGCCCCGGACGGCTATTTACCAGAATCGCTCACGGGCGCTTATGGGGGCATGTTTCCGCGCACCGTCGGGCCTTATGTGTTTCTGATGCTGGAAGAACACCAGTGGGGCGTGGCCCGAAGAATTTTACAATTCACTCTTGAAGCCACTAGGCTTTCCCATCTCCATCGGGTTCCTCATGTGATTGGGGGGGCGGGCCATGTCATGTTAGTTCCGCAGGTTGATTCCGCCGATCCCGGACAAACCCTGCACTCGATAGTCCTTTACAATCTCCTGTCGCCGAACTATGGAGGAGCCCAACCTTTCCAGGCAAAAGGCGGCAGGCTTTACGGGGCGGATATGTGGATATCCGCCCATGCGAAAGGGAAATTACGGGTGGAGATTGTACGATCCCCGACTGCGCAACATCCGCTGGCTGTGGCCACAATCTCCGTCAGCCGGATGCGGGCATCCGAGGGATGGGTACGGGTACTATTTAAAAAGCCGGTGCTACTTCGAAAGGGCGTCGTTTACGATTTGCGCCTCCGCTTTGCTGGCAAGGGCCGCGTCAAGTGGTGGGGAATCAACCACGTCAGGGAAAATTCTTACGGAGGTTCCTACTCTTATGATAAGCCGCCCCTTGGCTGGCGGCTCCATCCGGGTTACCTCACCGCCTTCGCGCTCAATTACGGCGCCCTTAAATACAAGCGCCAAATGGTGATACCGGGGTTCAGCAACGTCTCACAGCCCGACGGCCAGTATTCAGTCATACTTGCCTGGGCTCGCTATATTCACACCACCCATGATACCGCCTTTGAAAATGAAACTTATCGCCAGGTCGCGCGGCTGACCGATCAGGCCACCCGTACGCCTTATCTCAACGACGGTTGGGGAACCACAACCACTAATCTGGTGCGCAACCCCTGCTTTGAGCATTCTCGGCAAGACCGTTACTGGGATACCTACGATCTGCTGACGCAGGTTTTCACAGCCGAGGCCTGGCGGGAAATGATTCCGATTGCCCGCGCCCGAGGCGATTGGGCACACGTGGTCAGATGGCAGAGGGCATTAAAGAAACTCCAGCACGGGATTCGCTACTACCTCACGCGCCGGCTGGGTGGCAAGACCATATATGCCGAGATGCGTATACCCAATAGTCGCGGAGGAAAAATCTATACCGGTCTTTCCTGGGTGAATCTCTCCCCGATCGCGGCGGGATGGAAAGGCGTGAATCCCAAAATTCTAAAAGCCACGGTGGCGGCCTATTGGAAACGTGCCATGTTCACCTGGGATGGATTTCACATCCTGGGATTTCAATGGAATCCACCCTCAAGAATTGCGCACATTCCCGTCCGGAAGAAGTATGGCTGGGTGTGGATACGTAAGAGGATTCGCCGCCCCACAAGAATTGGGCGCTCGCTCAGTGGAAAGGAATGGGCTTGGGCATTTGTCTACTCTGTGCAACAACAGCAGTGGGGCCGGGCGTGCCACATGTTGGAGTTTCTCCGGAAGGCGAATGCGGCGGCTTTAGTTCTTCAATCCCTTCATCGGATGCATGTAAACGTGCGGAAGTTTCTCCGGAAAGGCGGGTTGTCGAAGTTGCCGATCCTCGCAGAGTCTTTTTGGTTTAGGCCTGATGGGAAGATTTATCTGAGCGATCCCGGCAACGGCGAGCAATGCTCCTGGTACTGTTGGGCGATCGCCACCGCTCGTAATATTCTGGCCGCCCATAAACCGGGTTTAAGCCCGCTTATTTTCCGATCAAAACCGCCAACGCCTTGATCCAGGCGTTTTTTTCTTCGCCCAGAAGCTCGCTGGTCCGGTGGTAGTCGTGCTTATCGCGGGTCAACGCCATCTGGTCCAGCAAGCGCTGATACTTTGTGTTCCAGATGCAGCGTGCGCACCTCGGCAAAGGCGTCGGATCGATGCGTCCTTAATGGCTCGGCGGTAAAGTTTTTCAAATAATCCTTGGCTGACATAGCCACGGTCCGCGAACAACAGCCCGAATATATCCTGGGTCATGGCCTGGACTGGGTAACGGTCATTCAATAACGCCTGCCGCGGCAACGCCTGGCACAACGTGGCATAGGGCACGGCCAACGTGGCGCTCACTTTGCCGATCGCCTTGGCCAACTGGCCCCGCGATACCCTCACCCCGCCGACATCCTGCAGGAACTCCGCCAGGATCGCGTAGGAATCGTGCCCCCGGCTCTTGAACCACCCCGCCAACGCCGTCAGCCGCGGTCCCAGCAACCCGGCCTGCGTGAGCGCGGCCGGCAGCGGCGTGGCCTGCACCTTCCGACAATGCGGGCACCAGACCGCTTCCCCCCGGTGCTCCGTCACGATCACCGGACGCTCCACTAACTCGATTTGCTGCAAGACCCGCACCTGGCGGCGCGCGGGAGGGCATGCTTGCACCCTGCCGCCACAGTCCGGACATTGCGCCAGCCGATATTCCCGCACCGCATCGATCTGCTCCGGCGGCAGCAGCGGCCGCACGTGTCGGACATACCCCGGTTGGCCGCAGATCTTCCCCCCGTCGCCTCCCGCCGGCGGCGGGAGCTTCGGCGGCTTGACGATGTCGCTCGAGGGCGGCTTGGAGGAGTTCGAGGAGTTTTTTGACAGGCGGGCCACCTGACCCAATAGGCTTGTTACTTGGGCGGATAGATCGACAACTCCTTGACGCCTAGCCGGCGACCTGCCGCTGCAACGCCGCAATCGTCGTGTCACGCTGCGCGAGTTGCGCACGGAGTTCAACGATCACCGCGTCGCGTTGGGCCAACTGCGTTTCAAGATCGACGACGCGTATTTCCAGTGCGGTAATACGCTGTTGATAGGCTTGCTCGGTACGTACATCCATGTAGCTTCGGCCAATCCTTTGATATGTTTCTATTATCGGACGGATGGGGTGGAATGCTGAAATTTTATGCCCAACTTTTTAGTGGAGGTTTATTTGCTTTTCTTCTGGGGGGGGGACACTTTACACATGGTCAGGCTCGTGGTGAGTCTGATTGGCCGAGAGGCCGTGAACGGTTACGTTTTCGTTCAGCCGCGCTTTCATGCGAAGTTTGCCCTCGCGGCGCAACTCTTCCAGGCGACAATCGGACACCACTTTCGCGCCCGGATATTGAACGCAAGTATCGTGCTTGATGAACGGATGGTCGCCAACACGCAGTATACACGTGTCGGCATACAACTCTGATCGTGTAACAAACAAAACCATGACAACATTCTGCGCGTCAATGGCGGGATCGGAAATGATCGCCCAAAGATGGTCGTCATAATCTGGAATAAGAAATATATCGCCAGCGTGCATGGGATCACGCCGATTCAAATAAACGGGCGGCGGCGGCCTCGGCGGCGGATCGGCCAGGAGGTGCGGTAACGTGGTCCTGCGGTAACGTGGCCCTTGCGTTCATGTTTCCCGTAGGATACACTCAAGTTGTGTCGAAAATACGGGAAACACCCGGATACGCCCGATAGTTTCAAGGTTTGCGTGACCGGCAGGCCCAGGCGCGTATTGACGTTCGCATTCACCGCCTGGCGCTGGGCAATCCGGGCGATGTAAAGCCGGTTGGCCAAGGCGTCTCGGAATTGCGGATTGATTACGGCCCCGGCTACCGGGTGTATTTCACGCAGCGCGGCGAATTGCTGGTGATTCTGCTTGCCGGCGGGACCAAGTATTCCCAAGAGAGGGATATCCGGGCGGCGATTGAACTGGCCCGCAACTTATAGGAGCTTGACATGGCAAAGACCAAAACCCGCCGTTGGGACGCGGCGCAACATCTAAAGACCAAGGCGGATGTGGCGGCTTATCTGGAGGCGGCGCTGGAAGATGGTGATCCCGCCGTTGTGTCCGCCGTACTGGGTGACATCGCCCGCGCCAAAGGTATGACGGAAACGGCACGCAAGGCGGGCCTTGGCCGGGCAAGCTTGTACAAGGCACTTTCGCCGGATGGTAGGCCGGAATTCGCCACGGTGCTTAAAGTGTTACGGGCGCTTGGCGTAAAGCTGCACGTGGCGGCGTAAGTCCCGGCAACGGCCAGGGCGGCGGTTTCCAGAAAAAACTGGCAACGCCGCCCCGGTTATGAGCTACCTTGCCAGACCATTCCTCACCATTCGT
This sequence comes from Planctomycetota bacterium, assembly GCA_021831565.1. Taxonomy (GTDB): domain Bacteria; phylum Planctomycetota; class Phycisphaerae; order WQYP01; family WQYP01; genus JAKBMM01. Next base: position 24,978 of record JAKBMM010000038.1, on the reverse strand, counting down.
CTCTCGCTCCCTCACAGTCACCGGCCCGCCTTGCCCCCGGCGGCCAGGGCCATGCTCACAATCGCCCGGCGGATGGCCGGGTTGAGGCTTGGCCAGACTTCGGCCAGCCGGGCAAATTCCCGGTCGGTTTTGCCCGTATTTTCCCCACGGGGGGATGGCATTGTTTGTAACTCTTGATTTTCCAAGTGTTTATGAATTTTAAGCGGTGGTTTCCTAAACCACAGGTCGTGGGTTCGAATCCCACCGGGCGCAATGGCGGATTGCAGGGCGCGTTCATCCAGGATGCGTTAGAATAGTCAATGTTTACGGGCTTCTTTTAACATTCTGGAAGACGGGAAAAAGCGGCGGCGAAAGGCGATAGTTGATTTTCGATATTATTGATAGTACGATATTATTTACTGTACGATATTAATGAGAAACGTATCGTCTGCGTACAGCGATACAGCGGCGGCCTCGGCTTTAAACCGTTGCGCTTTGCTTTTCCGCGTCTTTCAGCGCGGCGTCAATCTTTTCAAGGGTTGATATTGTCGGGTTCTGATTGCCTTTTTCCAGACGGTTCAGATAGGCGATCCCCACGCCGGCGCGGCGGGCGAGTTCGGCTTGGGACATCCCCAGCCGCCGTCTATGTCGGATGATTTTACGGGCCAGGGACGCGCGGGCGTATTCCAGCGCCGGGTAATTGCCATTGGGAAGTTTGGCGGGCAAGGGCGGCAATCCCGATTCGGACGCCGGCGCTGCCGCCCGCTCCCGTAACCGGCGGTATTGGCTTTCCGGCAACAGGGCCATGCGCCGGCCTTTGATTTCAATTATCCGGACGTTTAATTGCATGATTCAATCCTCGTAAAAGCCATCCCGATGGCCTACCCGCTCCACAATCACCACGTTCCCGGCCATGTGGAATTGCACGCGGTAGTCGCCCGTGCGGATGCGGTAATGGCCGGCCAAGTTTCCCCGCAGCGGCTTGGCCCCGCTTACTTCTGGCCAGCGCTCCAGGCGAGCCAGGATCAAGACAACGCGCCCATGGATTGCCTTGGGTAACGCCTCAATCTCGGCGGCGGCCCTTGGGGTTATCTGCAACTCAGCCATCTGTTACCTTAGCCCGCATTGCCAAAGAAGTCAACGCCGGTTTTCACTTCATGGGTTGATGCCCGCCCCCATAACCGCCCCATGATGTGGCGGCATGATACGCCGGGCCGGCCCGGTTGGCGAAGGTGTCAGCGGCGGGTTGCTTTGCCCCCGGCGGCCTCGGTCATGGCCAGGAGGGCCTTACGGATGGGTTTCGGTAGGCTTGGCCAGACTTCGACCAACCGGGTAAACTCCGGATCGGTTTTCCCCTTATTTTCCCCACGGGTACCGGGCATTGCTTGTAAGTCTTGGCTTTCCAATTATGTGCCGCGTGTCCAACGCCTCGGCCCCACGCCGCGAATCCCCGCACACGGCGGCCCGTCGGGCTCTGGAATTCGCATATTATTTATTTTACTCCATATTATCACCGATAATTTAGTTGGTAATATTTTTTGCGCTGCTGCTTGGATCACGAGGTTTCGGGCGTAGCGATATGCGAACCTGAATGCACCGCGTTGAACAATTGCACAACAGCTTGTTCAAATCGCTGGAACGACCGCAGATTACGGGCGCGAATCCGCTGAAAATCCACCAATCGAGCAAAATCGACTTGGTGGATCGTTGGCATGTAACCATTCGGCATATTCTCGGAAAGCCAGCGTTTCGCATCGCGCGGGCTTTTTTCTAGATCGCACTCCGGAAGAACAATCGGTGAGGATTTTTTTGTTCGCCCCGCAGGGCCGCCAAGCAACGCCACCGCATCGGCGATAAACCAGGATTCAACTTCCTGCATCGCAAAGACCACCGCTACGGAGAATTTCACACCGGCACCCTGTTGCTTTGCGATGTATGCCAATTTTCGGGCGGTATCAACGGGGCATTGGCCGCCAAGCCTGTCCCCATCAAGAACCAGCAGAACTGCGGACGCTCTCTTACGAGTTGCCGCTTTCAGAAAACGAATCCACTTGCTTGCATCGGTTGTGAGTAGATTTTGTACGTGACCGACACGCCACGCTTCCTGGATATGCACCGGATTGGTGGCCAGTTTCTCCGGCTCATTGTCTTTAAGAACCCTTTGGGCCAGAATCTGGATTGCTGCGGCATCGCCTTGTCCTTCCGCAAACGGGAAGATCATCGGAATCGACACCGCTTACACTCCGGCGCTCTGGGCCGTGTTCCGGGCTATGGCGGCCTGCGTAACCGTGAGCAATTCCGCGGGGCTAAGCAGATTGTCCTTTACTGCGGCGCGCTGCTCCGGGTCAAGCGGACCGATTTTTGTTCCCTCGTTTGATATGTCAACCACTCTGATGGAATCTACGTCAAACGCATCCAGCAACTGTGGGCTATGGGTTGTTAGAATAAACTGCGTGGCGAGTTTTTCATTGGCAATCCGCATGAAATCCCCCAGCATTGACAGCGCGCCGGGGAAAATGCCGTTCTCCGGTTCCTCAAATACCACCACCTGTTTTGGCGGCTGCTGGTAGATGGCCAGCAGGTGTGCCAGAAACCGCCGGAATCCTCCGGATTGTTGCGATAGCGGCAGGGGGACAACCCGCCCTCCGAACTGATAGGTCACGGTGATCCGTTCATGTTGAAATGGCGCCGTGGTGATTCCTTGGACCGAAGCTGAGAGCTTTTTGATTGCGGCTTCAATTTCTCGCCACGTGTTAAGCGATTGGAGGTTGCCGAGTATTCCGTCAATGACAGACAGGTAATTGGACCCGTCAGGCTTGAAGCCAAAGACCGAATCAGTTGATTGACCCATTTGGCCCGTCAATATGTTCGCCGGGAAGTCATAACAACCAATGCCGCGTGTGAGTGTCAGGTAGGCGATATTTATTTCCGGTATCGCGGTCAGCCAGCCCAATAATGCGGATTGCTGCGGCTGTATTTTTACAGTTGGTTCGGTAACCCACTTGCCGTCCGCCCGTTCAAATAGTGTTTTACCCGCCAGCGACAGGTATTCCCTTTTCACCGGCACCGAATGCGGCTGGACTGTACTATGGCCTTGAATTTCCAAAATGTAACGGTAGTCGCCCTCCATACCGTTTACATCAAAGACGATTTCCCATGAAGCGGTGAACTTATCCAAGCCCGCTGGTCCCAGAGTGCCCCAGCCACCCAGGCGGTGGAGTAGATCGTTGTAAGGCTGCGGCCCTCCTGCAGAGAGCAGTCCCTGTAATATCTGTAATCCTTGTGTAAAATTCGTTTTTCCAGTTCCGCTGCGTCCAATAATTACAGTCAAAGGCGATAGCTCGATTTGAGTATCAAGCAGGCTCTTAAAGTTGCGTATGCGCAGTTTCTTTATCATGGTTTACCCAGTGGATATCTATTGAAGTCTAACGTGGCGTTCCCCCAGATTCAAGACTGAAAGAGCGTAATGAAAGAACGTAAGGCCTCCGATTTATTATGATTCCATTCCCATAGTCAATCGGGATAAAATCGGCTATAGAATACCGGTCTGGAGAAATATTATGACCCAAGCCGTGGTGCGAATCGTTATTTCCGGCGCTGGTGGCCGGATGGGTTCGCGTATCATCAATCTGGCCCTGGCCCAACCGGAGCGATTCAAGCTTCTCGCCGCGACGGAGCGCGCCGACTCGCCGCTGATCGGCGAAGATGCTGGCGTGGTCGCGGGCGCCAAGCCGGCGGGTGTGAAAATTGCCGCAGAATTCCATACTGCGGCCGACGTGCTGCTTGATTTTTCCTCGCCCGCGGGCGCCCGGGCGATGCTGCAACACTGCGTCCGCGGCAAGATGGCGATGCTGATCGGAACGACCGGATTGACTCCGGACGATCAGTTGTTGATTGACGCGGCCAGTCGTTCAATCGCGGTACTTCAGACCGGCAACACCAGCCTGGGCGTGAATGTGCTATTGCAAATCGTCGCGGAGGTGGCCCGGCGGCTTGGACCGAACTACGACGTTGAAATCGTGGAAAAACACCACAACCTGAAAAAAGACGCCCCGTCCGGGACGGCGTTGTCGCTGGCCGAGGCGATTGGCCGGGCAATTCCAGCCTGCCGGGAAAATCCCGACGCCGCGTTGGTACACGGGCGGCATGGCCCGGACACCTTGCGCCGGTCGGGGACTATTGGAATGCACGCACTGCGGATGGGCGACGTGGTGGGCGAACACACGGTTTATTTCGCCGCGCCGGGCGAACGGATTGAACTGACCCACGTGGCCGCCACGCGCGACACTTTCGCGCGCGGAGCTTTGCGGGCGGCGGAATTTCTCGCCGGAAAAAAGCCGGGCCGTTATTCCATGGCGCACGTGCTGGGAATATGAAGCCCGCCGCGGTTCCCCCGCATTTGGTAAACTATACTCTGCGCCGGCGGGTTTGCGTTAAAATAGACCCGGCGCCCCGCCGCGTACCGGCAATCCTGGAACGCCGGGATTTCACTGTTGTGGAGCCTGAACATGTTTCATGGCGGGCGGTGTGGCGCGTAATTCGGTTAGGGAAAACCGAGTGGTATGATGATCAGGGAGGATCTGATCCATGGATTCACTGGTTATTGAAGGTCCGGCACGCCTCCGGGGAACGATTCGCGTCAACGGGGCTAAAAACGCCGCATTGCCGATCATGGCCGCCGCGTTGCTGGCCGAAGGACCGTCCCTCATTCGCGACGCGCCGAATCTGCAGGATATCAGCAGTCAGATCGAACTTCTGGAAAAGCTCGGCGCCCGGACGCAACGCCGTCCGGACGGCGCCATGGAAATAACCGTCCAAGACGAAAATGATTCGCATGCTCCTTACGAGCTGGTTCGGAAAATGCGGGCGGGCATCTGCGTGCTCGGACCCGTGCTGGCCAAGCGCGGCCGGGCGCGGGTTTCGATGCCCGGCGGCTGCGCCATCGGTGACCGCCCGATCGATATCCACCTGCGCGGCTTGCGGGCGCTGGGCGCAACGATTCATCTCGACGGCGGCGATATTGTGGCGACGGCCGGGCGTCTGCGCGGGGCGGAAGTTTTTCTGGGCGGCAACTTCGGCTCCACGGTACTGGGTACGGCCAACGTGCTGTGCGCGGCGACCCTGGCCCACGGCAAAACCACCATCGAATGCGCCGCTTGTGAACCGGAAATCGCGGACCTGGCCGATTATCTCAACGCCATGGGCGCGCGGATCACCGGCCAGGGTACGCCGCGTATTACGGTGGAAGGCGTGGATAAACTTACCGGCTGCGAGCACCGGATCATTCCCGATCGCATTGAGGCGGGCACCTTTATGGTCGCCGCCGCCATTTCCCACGGGCAAATCGAAATCCAAAATGTCCGGCTTGATCACCTGCTGGCGGCGGTGGACAAGTTGCGGGCTATCGGCGCGATTGTGGAACCATCCAACGGTGGAGTCATGGTCGCCGCGCCGCGCCGCCTCCTGGCGACCATTCTTACCACGCAGCCGCATCCCGGTTTCCCCACCGATCTCCAGGCGCAATTCATGGCCCTGCTTTCGATCGCCAATGGCAACAGCATTATCACGGAAAAAATATTTCCCGACCGCTTCCTGCACGTGGCGGAGCTGGCGCGTCTGGGCGCGCGGCTGCACCGCGAAGGGGCGACGGTAATCATCGAAGGCGAGCGGACCTTGATCGGCGCGCCGGTGATGGCCAGCGATTTACGCGCCTCGGCGGCCTTGGTGCTGGCGGGTTTGGCCGCCGACGGAATCACGACCGTCAACCGCGTGTATCACATTGATCGCGGCTATGAAAAAATCGAGGAGCGATTCAATGCACTGGGGGCGAAAATCAGGCGCGTGGATCAAACACAAGTGGAATAATTCCTTCCCATGACAATCCAGCCTGCACTTATTACAATGCCGCGGGCTTGATGACGAAACCAACGGAAAGCTGGAGTATGAAACTGGATCTTCCTTCGACATATCCGAACCGGTCGGGTCGTGTTCTGCTCACGGGAGCGGCGGGCTTCCTGGGTTCGCACCTGGCCGACGCGCTTTTGGAACTGGGTCAGCACGTGACCGGCGTGGATTCGCTGACCACCGGCTCGCGCGGCAACATCGCCCACCTGGAGGGACACGAGCGGTTTACGTTCGTGCAGGCGGACCTGGCGGCGGGTCTTCCGCCCGCGATCGCCCACGCCTCGTTTGATCGCATCTGGCATCTGGCCAGCCCGGCCAGCCCCATCGGCTACGTGCGGCGGCAGGTTCTCACGTTGAAGGTCAACGCTCTGGCCACCATGGAATTGCTGGAACTGGCCGGGCGCTGCGCAGCGCGGATTTTCCTGGCCTCCACCAGTGAATGCTACGGCGACCCCCTGGAGCATCCGCAAAAGGAAACCTACTGGGGGCATGTCAATCCCGTGGGCATGCGCAGCATGTACGACGAAGGCAAGCGCTTCCTGGAAGCGGCGGCGATGGCCTATCATCGCGAGCAAAACGTGGACACGCGCATTGTGCGGATATTCAACACGTACGGCCCGCGCCTGGCCGCCAACGACGGACGGGTGGTGACAAACTTCATCCAGCAGGCGCTGGCGAATCAACCGATTACAGTACAGGGCGACGGTTCGCAGACGCGCTCGCTGTGCTATGTGGATGATGAAATCCGCGGGTTCCTTCTGCTGATGGAATCGCCGGACGCTCACATGCCGGTGAACATCGGCAATCCCCAGGAGGTGAGCGTGCTGGAACTGGCGCGGGAAATTCGAGATATGGTCGGATCCACCAGTCCCATCGTCCATACCGCTCTGCCGCCGGATGATCCGAAGCGGCGCTGTCCGGATATTTCTCTGGCCAGGAAGCTGCTCGGCTGGGAACCGAAAATACCGCGCCAGGAAGGATTGCGGCGCACGATCGCGTTTTATCGCCGCTGACAATTCCCCATTCGCGGCCGGCCGCCGGCGGCCGGCTGGCGTCGAACCCCCGCGGGACCCGCGGCCCCGCGGCAGAGGTCCCGTCGCAAATTCTTTTTGATTATTCAATCGCGGCCATGCCATTGATTGTTCAGATGGTGCTCGTTGATGATCCGATTCAAATGCACATACTTGGCGCCCATGTTGCAGCGCCGTTTACACTGGCGCGCCATAACCGGGATTGCAGGTGGCGAAACGCGTGGAGTTGGCCAGGAACGTAAGGTGAATGGTGTCGCAGGGACCGTTGCGCTGTTTGGCGACGATCAAAAGGGCCTCGTTGAGTTTGTCCGGATTGTTCTGTTCCCAGTCTTTGTCGCCGCGGTGCATCACCGCTTCGCGGTGCAGCAGCATGACCACGTCCGCGTCCTGCTCGATACTGCCGGACTCCCGCAGATCGCTGGTGCGCGGCAGACGGTTTTCACTCTCCGGAGCGCGGTTGAGCTGCGAAAGACATATCACCGGGCACTCGATTTCCCGCGCCAGGGCCTTGATGCCCCGGCTGATGGAGCTGATCTGTTGCTGGCGATTTTCTTCCCGCGGTGCTTCCATGAGTTGAAGGTAGTCAATCACCACCAGTTCGATACCGTGTTGCATCTGGAGCCGGCGGGCTTTGGTTCGCAGGTCCAGCAAGGTCATCGCGGGGGTGTCGTCGATGAAAATCCGGCCTTGGGAAAGTTCACCCACGGCATCGCCCAGGCGGTCGCGATCCTGCCGGGAAAGCATGCCCCGCCGCAGGTGATGCGAGTCCACGCCGCTGCGCGCGCAGAGCATTCGCTGGGCCAGTTGTTGCCGCGACATTTCCAGGGAAAACACCCCGACGGTTTTTTTCAGATTCACGCCGACGTGTTCGACGATATTCATCGCCAGGGCCGTTTTGCCCACGCTGGGCCGCGCGGCAATGACAATCATCTCTCCTTTCTGAAGGCCGCTGGTCAGATTGTCCAGTTCTATGAATCCCGTCGCCAGACCGCTTAAGTGCTCGCCGGAATTGCGATCCAGCATTTCAAATGTTTCGTTGAGAATATCCGTCAACTCCACCGCCTGGCCCGTGATCTTCCGCTGGGCGATATCGAAGATGCGTTTTTCCGCCCGATCCAGCACGTCCCCGGCGGCATCGGCGCTTTGATAACATTCCTGCATGGACGCGGCGCAGGCGCTGATAAGACGGCGCAGCAGGGCCTTGTCGCGCACGATCCGGGCGTAGGTTTCGGCGTTGGCGGCGCTGGGAACGCTGCCGAGAAGATCCCGGATATAATCGTGTCCGCCGGCGGCCTCCATCACGTTCTTTTGCTGGAGCCGGTGCAGAAGCGTCAGGCCGTCGATGCCGGTGTCGGCTTGAAAAAGTTCGAGAATGGCGGCGAATATGATCTGATTCTGCCGTGCAAAAAAAGCCTCCGGTTCATCGACGATCATGCACACCGGGCCGATGCATTTGGGATCAATCAGCAGCGATCCCAGCAGCGCCATTTCGACTCCCGGGTCATGGGGCGGTCCCGCCGCGCCGGGATCGAATGCCGCGCGACCGTTGCTTTTGTCCCGGTGTGCCGGGATGGCTGTCGCGGGGCGCGGGCGGGCCGTGGTTTCATGTTCGCTCATGTCGCTAACGTAGCAAAAGCCGGGATGGTTTGCACGATAAATTATTGCGGACAGCTTGTCCACCAATAAAGATCAACGCCGGCAAAGATCAGCAGGAAAGATCCGCAGCGTCGCCGCTCGCCGCGGGCTTTTACCGGCGCGCGGCCCGGCTTGCCGCCGCCGCCGTCAGGGCCGCGAAAAGCCTCTCCCGGGCCGGACCTTCCAGATTCTCGGGGTGCCATTGTACACCTATCCATAAATCAAGCGATGGATCTTCAACGGCTTCAATCAGGCCGTCGGGCGAAAAGGCCGCGGCGGCCAGGCCGCGGCCCAGCGCAGCAATTCCCTGCCGATGCCTCGAATTCACTCGCCATCTCCGCTCCCCCATGATCGCCGCCAGACGGGAATCCGGCGATATTTCCACGTCGTGTTCCGGCGCGCCGGGGCGGCGCTCGTCGGTGGGGGGGGAAGAGTTGGAGTGTGCGATCCGGGTTTTCAGCGTAACATCGGGAAGGTACTGGTGGAGCGATCCACCGCGATGAACATTGATCAACTGGCAGCCCAGGCATACGCCCAGCACCGGAAGATTACGCTGCTGAGCCAGAGAAAGCATCGCCAGGTCAAACGCCTGCCGCCGCGAATCCATGAGAATGGTTCTCGGATGCCGCGCCTGGCCGTAAAGCGAAGGATCAATATCATCTCCGCCGGGAATCAGCAAGCCGTCGAGTTGCTCGCTTAAAGCCAGGCGAAGCGCCGGATCGTGTGTATGCGGTAGCAGCAGCGGCACGCCGCCGGCGCGTTCCACCGCCCGTGCGTATGTCGCGGGCAGCTCGTACACGCCCGGAGACTGGTTGGGCGCCTGGTTATCCAGGGAGATTCCAATGAACGGCCTGACGGACATAAGAATTTGCCACAATCATTTATCGCGATGCCGCAGGTGCAGTGCCAGCACGATTCCCTGCACCACCAGCGCCGCGACCAGCCATTCGAGCGCGTTGAGTTGATTCGTGGTACGCAGGTACCACCAGGGACTTTGCGCGACCGGATGAATCTGCATCGCGCCGACACCATCCCAAGCCGCGATGGCCAGGAATACCAGCACGAACATCTGGCACATGGCGGCCACCAGCAGTGAAAGGGAGAATTCCTGCATGTGCTGCCGCCGGCTCAGGTTGCGTAGATGCTGGGCCATTTCCTCCAGTAACGGCTTGAGGGATTCGGAAGGCTTTCGGACCGCCAGGCGATCGGCGATCGCCTCCGCCCAGGCCGCCGGATCATCCCTGGCGATTCCTGGTGCGCCACCGGCGTCCGGCTCGGATGCGGGAGCGGGCTGGCCGGAGGATGTATTCGGCTCCGGCTGGCGGGATTCCGAGAGCTTCAAGGGCGCCGGATCGCGCAGCGGATTGTTTCCTTCGCGAACGAGAATACGTGCCGCGTCTGCCAAGGTTCGCACGGCGAAGTTCGGTGTGATCGCCGGGGAATTTTCCCGCACGTCCAGGGGATGCTCGGGATCGCTTAGAAGAATGGTTCGACACCCGACGCTGGCGCCGGCGGCGATGTCCTGCGGCTGGTCGCCGATCATCCAACACTCGGATAAATTCAGGTCAAACTCTTCCGCCGCCGCCTTGAGCATTCCTGGCCGGGGCTTTCGCCATTCATGATCCAGGCGGTACTCCGGCGCCACCGCTTCGGGGTGAAAGGGGCAGTAATAGCTGGCGTCCACGGCGGCGCCGGCTTGCTCGCGAAGCTGGCGGACCATTTCGGCGTTAACAGCTTCCACTGCCGCTTCATCAAAAAGACCCTTGGCCACGCCGCTCTGATTGCTCACCACAATGATGCGGTATCCCAGCCGGCGTAACGACGCCAGCGCGGCGGCGGCGCCGGGAATCAGTTTGACTTTGGAGGGATCGCCCAGGTAGCCGTCGCTGGCGATAATGGTGTTGTCCCGATCGAGAAAGACCGCGCGCTGTGCCATAAACGCATCCCGCCGCATATACCCGTCACCGGGCGAATGTCTTCACTTTACTGGCGATTGAGCGCGTCGGCCAGCGCGCTACGCCACAATTGAGCCTGTACCCCTTCGATACGACTTTCAATCCGCACGTGCCAGATGGGGGCCGGCGCCGCCAGGGAGCGGAGTTTTACCCAGTCTTTATGCGTGGTGACCCAGGCGTCGACATGACGATCTTCCGCAACGCGCCGGATGGCGGCGAACTCCCGCTCCGGCTCATACTGATGGTGATCCGAAAACCAAAAGCCGGCGGCCAGACGCAACCCCATCGCCTCCAAGGTGGTGACGAATCCTTCCGGATTGGCGATACCGGCCAGAGCAATCACGCGTTGGCCGGCGGGTTCAATCCGATTGCCGGCGGCGTCAAATAGGCCGACGACCCGCGTATACTGCTGGTAAATGCGCCGGGGACCGGTCCACTGCGCCAGCAGGTCCGCCGCCAGGTCGGCCAGCTCCCGCGTTACCTGTTCGCAACGGGTCAGCATGATGTGGTCGGCGCGCCGAAGAGCCGCCGGCGGTTCGCGCCATGTTCCACGCGGCGCCAGACCGGGAATGCCCATGGGACTCGTGGCGTCCACCAGCACAATATTCAGATCGCGCGCCAGCCGCCGGTGCTGGTAGCCGTCATCCAGCACCAACACGTCGGCTTGATGTTTGTCCATCGCTTCCCGGCCGCCGGCGACGCGGTCGGGATTGATCACTACCGGCACGCCGGGGCATTCCTCCCGCAGCACCATTACTTCATCGGGCAGGCCGCCGCGCGGCGCTCGATAACCGCGGGTGAGAATCGCGGGACGGCGCCCCAGGCGAATCAGTTCCTGAACAATCATGATGACGGTGGGCGTTTTACCGGTGCCGCCGGTGGTGATGTTTCCCACGGATATCACCGGAACCCGCAGCCGGACGGTTTTGCGCCATCCGCGATCATAAGCGAAATTGCGCCACCATACCGTCGCGCCGTAAAACCACGCCGCCGCCGCGAACAGGCTGCGGCAAAGCGCCGGCGCCAAACCCGCGTTCTCTCCGCTGATGACTCGTTTGTACCATTGTTCCATAGAGGCTCGCGCTGCGGCAGACCATCTGGCGCCACCCACGGATACGGCTGGAGGGGGCGGCGGGGCGCGGCTGCTCCGCTTACACCACCAGGTTCAGCATGCGATCCTTCACATATATCTGTTTCCGTGGCGCCCGGCCGGCCAGGCGGGCTTTCACCTGGGCGTCGGCCAGGGCGCTCTGCACCACTTCCCGCTCGTCCGCGCCGGCGGCAACTGTCACCCGCCCCGAAAGTTTCCCATTGATCTGCACGGGTATTTCCAATTGTTCATCCGTACACAACGCCTCATCATATTCCGGCCAGGGCAATAAGCTGATGGAAACTTGCGCTGCGGCGCCGGCCAGCCGGTGATAAATTTCTTCCGCAATGTGCGGAGCAAACGGTTCCAGCAGGCGAACCAGAGTTTGCGCCGCTTCCTCCGGAATCCAGGTGAGCCGGGTGAGAGTGTTGTTGAATTCCATCATGGTGCTGATGGCGGTGTTGAAGGCATGCCGCTCGATATCCTGCGTCACTTTTCGGATGGTCCGGTGCATGGGGCGCAGGATGGTTTGGAAGTCATGGGTCGCCGCCTGAGCTTCCGCTTCATTGAGAACATTCGAATCGCAGCGCCATGTCCCACCGGCGTCGCGGCGCGCCACGCGCGCCGCCGCTTCGCCGCCGGTCAGGTTCCGCCACAGACGCTGCAAAAACCGGTATACACCCTCCACACCGGCGGTGCTCCACGGTTTAACCTGTTCGAGCGGTCCCAGGAACATTTCAAACAGGCGAAGCGCATCGGAGCCGTACCGGGCGATTACGTCATCCGGATTGACCACGTTGCCGCGGGATTTGCTCATTTTGAACGAGCGGGCATCTACGCGAATAGCAGGGTTGCTGGTAAGCACAAAAGCATCACCGCGTTTTTCCACTTTGGTTGGATCGCACCAGCGTCCCACCACGACCGCCCCCGTCGCGGTGTGCCGCGAAACTATCTGCGGTTTGTCGTCCGGGCCGGTGCGGGTGGTCCATTCCGGATCAACATCCGCGCACGACACCCGCTCGCCCGCTTCACTCTCAAACAGGGTATATTCCGCTTCCCCCAGAATCAGCCCCTGGTTGACGAGCTTGCGAAATGGTTCGTCCGAAGATACCAGCCCCAGGTCAAAGAGGACCTTGTGCCAGAAACGCGAATACAAAAGATGCAGTACCGCGTGCTCCACGCCGCCAATGTAAAGATCCACACCGGGCGGATCCGCCATCCAGCGGCGCTCGTTGTTTTTTTCACAGAAAGCACGGTCGTTATGTGGATCAAGATAGCGCAGGTAGTACCAGCACGAACCCGCCCATTGCGGCATGGTGTTGACCTCGCGCCGCGCCGGCGCGGCGCCCGGCGTGCCCGCGGGAACCACACGGGCGCGGGGATTGGCTGGTTTGCCGTCCAGCACAACCTGCACGTCGCGCCAGGCAAGAGCCTTGGCCAGCGGAGGTTCCATCGTCCCGGTCGGCTTGAAATCCGCCAGCGAAGGCAATTCCAGCGGAAGTTGCGCATCGGCCAGCGCCGCCGTCGTGCCGTCCTCCAGGTGCACCAGCGGGAACGGCTCGCCCCAATAGCGCTGCCGCGAGAACAGCCAGTCGCGAAGCTTATAATTGACCCGACGGCGGCCCAGACCGCGCGCTTCCAATAAATCGCACATCCGGCCGGCGGCCGGCGCGGTGGGCAAACCGTTGATCCAGGGAGAGTCCACCGCATAGCCGGGGGCTTCCAGCGGCAGCTCGCCGGCGTCCGGTTTTTGCGCCGCTGAACTGACCACGCGGCGAATCGGTAAATGGAATAAACGGGCGAAATCAAAATCGCGCCGGTCGTGCGCCGGCACCGCCATGATGGCGCCGGTTCCATAACCCATCAGCACGTAATCCGAGATGAAAATGGGAATCTTTTCACCGCGGACCGGGTTGAGAGCGAAAGCCCCGCTGAACACGCCCGTTTTAGCGGTGTCTTCCTGGCGCTGGCGCTCCGAGCGGGCCGCCGCCCACTGCTGGTAAGCCGCCAGCGCCGCGCGCGGATTTTCAGCGGAAAGCTTGTATCGCCATTCGGGCAAAGTGCCCTCCGGCCACGCGGCCGGCACAATATGATCGGGCGCCTTGAGATTCACCAGCGGATGCTCCGGCGCCAGAACCATATACGTGGCGCCGAAAAGTGTGTCCGGCCGGGTGGTGAAAACGGTGATCCGCTGATTGCCGCCGGCCACGGTGAAATGAACCTCGGCGCCTTCGGACCGGCCGATCCAGTTGCGCTGCATGAGTTTGAGTGAATCGGACCAATCGAGCTTATCCAGGCCGTCAAGCAGCCGCTGGGCGTAGGCGGTGATGCGCAGCATCCATTGGCGCATGGGACGGCGTTCAACGGGAAAGCCGCCCACTTCGCTTTTGCCGTCGATGACTTCTTCGTTCGCCAGAACGGTTCCCAGCGCGGGACACCAGTTGACCGGCGCCTCCACCTCGTAGGCCAGACGGAAATCCGCCAGGATGCGGCGGCGTTCCGTGGCGCTAAGCTCCGCCCACGGCCGGCCGCCGGGAACGGGTCGTTTGCCGCCGGCAAATTCATCGACTAATTCCTGGATTGGCCGCCCTTTGCGGAGGTTGTCATCAAACCATGTTTCATAAATTCGCGTGAATATCCATTGCGTCCAGCGGTAGTAGGCTGGATCGGTGGTGTTCACTTCGCGGTCCCAATCATAGGAAAAACCGAGGGACTTTAGCTGGGTGCGGAAGCGATCGATGTTCTTGCGGGTCAGAACGCTCGGATGGGTATTGGTTTTTATGGCGTATTGCTCGGCGGGCAGGCCGAAGGCGTCCCAACCCATCGGATGCAGCACGTTGAAACCGCGGGCCCGTTTGTAACGCGCGACAATGTCGGTGGCCGTATAACCCTCCGGATGGCCTACGTGCAGCCCCTCTCCGGAAGGGTATGGAAACATGTCCAATACATAATATTTAGGGCGCAACGGATCATCGCCGGCGGCGAAAAGTTTCTTCCCAAGCCATATTTCCTGCCACTTTTTCTCGATGCTTCTGGGGTCATAACCCGCCATGGCGCCGTTTCTCCGATTTTTGATCAGTCTAACAATACGCAACCATCGCGTCGCTCACAAGAGCCGTTTTAGCAGGATGCGGGATGCGGGCAAAACAGCCCCTCACGCGTCTCCGCTGGGTGGTTCTTCCCCTTCCGGCGCCGGCGCGCCGGCCTCGAACGTGAACTGGCCGTGGCGATCGGCGTCAATCCGGATGGAACAACCATTCGGCAATCCCCCGGCAAGTATTTTTTCCGCCAGCGGATTTTCGATTCGTTGCTGAATCACCCGCTTGAGCGGGCGGGCGCCAAAGGTTGCATCGTAACCCTGTTCGGCGAGATCTTTTTTGGCCTTCGCGCTGATCGTCAGACTGTAACCGCCGGCGTGCAGCCGCTGTTCCAGATGGCGAAGCTGAATGTCCACGATCTGGGCCAACTGTTCCTTGCGCAGGGTATGGAAAATCACGATTTCATCCACGCGGTTAAGGAATTCCGGTCTAAAGTGCTCGCGCAGAATTTCCCGCACGCCCGCTTCGATTTCCCACTCCGTACCCGGCTTGGCCGCCAATTCCTGGATCATCTGCGAGCCGAGGTTGCTGGTCATCACGATCAACGTGTTCTTGAAATCAACGGTGCGCCCCTGGCCGTCGGTGAGCCGGCCGTCGTCCAGCACTTGCAGCAGCACGTGGAACACGTCGCGGTGGGCCTTTTCAATTTCATCAAACAGGATCACGCAATAAGGTCTCCGGCGGACCGCTTCGGTCAACGCGCCGCCCTCTTCATAACCGACATAGCCGGGGGGCGCCCCGATGAGCCGGGCCACGCTGTGCCGCTCCATATATTCAGACATATCAATCCTAATCATGGCGTCTTCGGTGTCGAAGAGAAATTCCGCCAACGCCTTGCATAGCTCGGTCTTTCCCACCCCCGTCGGACCCAGGAACATGAAACTGCCGATCGGGCGCCGGGCATCGCCCAGCCCGGCGCGGTTGCGCCGCACGGCGTGGCTCACGGCTCGCACCGCCTCCTCCTGCCCGACCACGCGCCGTTCCAGATAGGATTCCATTTGCCGCAGGCGCTGTTTGTCCCCTTCGAGCATTTTCGCCACCGGAATACCCGTCCACTTGGCGACCACCCCGGCGATTTCCTCCGGCGTGACCTCCTCGCGCACCATCGACCGGCCGCTCTTGAGGATTTCATCGAGCTGCGACTGTTTTTCTTGCAGATCGGATTCAAGCTGCCGCAGATCGCCATAACGCAAACGGGCGGCTTGCTCCAGGCGGCCCTGCCGCTGGGCGTCTTCCAACTGCGTCTGGATCATTTGTATTTTTTCGCGAATGGCCTTGATGGCCCGCAGCAGACCCGATTCCTGCTCCCATTTGGCGCCCAGCATGGTGTTCTTTTCGTTGAGTTCCGCCAGCAGTTTCCGGTTTTTCTCCAACTGTTCCCGGGAGGATTCGTCCTTTTCCCTTTTGAGCGCTTCCCGCTCCACTTCCAGTTGTACAATGCGCCGGCGAATGTCGTCCAGCTCCGCCGGCAGCGAGTCATTTTCGATCCGCAGGCGGCTGGCGGCTTCATCGATCAGGTCGATCGCCTTGTCCGGCAGAAAGCGGTCGGTGATGTAACGCTGGCTTAGCGTGGCCGCGGCCACCAGCGCGGAATCCTGAATTCGCACGCCATGGTGGGTTTCATACCGCGGCTTGAGGCCCCTGAGAATCGCGATGGCGTCCGGGACCGAGGGCTGGGTTACCAGTATCGGCTGGAAACGCCGCTCCAGTGCCGGGTCTTTTTCAATATATTTGCGATATTCGGCCAATGTGGTCGCGCCGATGCAACGAAGTTCGCCGCGGGCCAGCGCCGGCTTGAGCAGATTGGACGCGTCCATGCTTCCTTCCGCCCGTCCGGCGCCGACAACATTGTGCAGTTCGTCGATGAACAAAATCACGCCGCCGCCGGACCGCTCGATTTCCTTGAGCACGGCCTTGAGCCGGTCTTCAAATTCGCCGCGATATTTAGCCCCCGCGACCAGCGCGCCCATGTCCAGCGCGATCAGCCTCTTGTTTTTGAGTCCTTCCGGCACGTCGCCGGAAAGAATTCGCTGCGCCAGGCCTTCCACAATGGCCGTTTTGCCCACCCCCGGTTCGCCGATCAGAACGGGGTTGTTCTTGGTGCGCCGGCTGAGCACCTGCATGCAGCGGCGGATTTCTTCGTCGCGGCCGATGACCGGATCGAGTTTTCCCTGGCGCGCCGCCGCCAGCAGGTCACGGCCATAACGCTCCAGGGCCTGGTATTTATCTTCCGGATTCTGATCGGTCACACGCGCGCTGCCCCGGATGTCTTTGAGAGCCTTCAGCAGGCTTTCGCGTGCAACGCCCAGTACGCCAAGAGCGTCTTTCGCCGTCGATGGCGTAATTGCCAGCGCTAGAAAAAGATGTTCGGTCGAAAGATATTCATCTTTGAGGCGATCCGCCTCTTTTTGAGCGGTGGATAGCACTTCGCTCAAATCACGGGAGATGCCGAGCTGGGCGCCGCTGGAAACCGTCGGCAGCCGTCCCAGTTCCGAATGAACGATTCCCGCCAGGCGATCCGCATCCCCGCCAATCCGGGCTATGAGCGGGCGGACGATGCCATCGCTCTCATCCAGCAGAGCGGCCAGCAGGTGGAGCGTGTTCACCTCGCCATGATGCTTTTGGGCCGCCAGATTCTGGGCATTGCCAAGGGCCTCCTGCGCCTTGATGGTGAATTTATCCAATCGCATGAAAACCTCCCGGAGTATTTAAAAAGGTCCGGATCTGGCCGGATCCAGGCGACGACTCCGCCTCCCTCGCTGCGCTCATGATAGTGAAACAAATTGCGTACCATCCCGCAAGGATAGCTTGTTGACCATCCGCTTATACCTCCGCATTCCTCTGGTGCGTCAGTGAAACCATCGGTGTCTTATGAACTGAAAGGAGTTCATCATGGAATGATCCGTTACCCGCTGGAAGAACGTAAGGTGTGAAACGATTTCGTCCGTCTCTGTCCGTGGCACGGCAAGGGCGAACGCTGCGGCCAGTTCCTTGACGAGCAGCCGCATCCGTTTCCAGCCGTTGTCTTGGGCGAAAACGTGATCGACGGCCAGGAGATACACGGGAAGCACCTGTTGTGGATCGGATGCTAGAGCCGCTTCGTAGTCGCAGCCGTGGAAGAAAGACCGCAGTTTCTCGAACGCTGCCTGCTCGCGGGCACCTGACCCAACAGGCTTGTCACTTGGGCGGATAGACCGACAACCTGTTGCGACGATCTTACGATCTGGTTTTGGCAATCTGGTTTTGACAACCACCGGGGCCACGGATAGAGTGAAAAAAAGCGGTTAAATCGCCGATAAAATTGACAAAGCCGTTGGAGCGCGAGCTTTTTTTCGTCGCACGGGTGTGCCGCAGCCGATAAGTTACTTGCGGAGATTTCAGTAGATGCGGGTTCTTGTCGTAGATCATGATCCCGTTGGGTTGACCCTCATTCGCAACACTCTGGGACAGGCGGGATACGAGGTGATCGCGACCCATTCCTGCCGGGAGGCCTTGGAACTTGTCCGCGAAGGGCTTTGCCATCTGGTTCTCGCCGACGCCGAGGCGGAAGGTCCCTTGAGCGCTCTGGCGATGTGCCGGACCATACGCCGGGAGGAAATGTGGGGATACGTATACATTATTATTATGACCAGTCGCGATCAACCGCCGGAACGTGTGGCGGGATTGACCGCCGGCGCCGATGATTTCATCGGCAAGCCCTACGATGCCGCGGAGTTGGTCGCGCGGGTTCGCTCCGGCCAGCGCCTGCTCTCCATGGACACCCGCCATGTCGCCATTTTCGCCATGGCCAAACTTGCCGAATCGCGCGATCCGGAAACCGGTTTGCATCTGGAGCGGGTGCAGAGCTATGCGCGTCTTCTGGCGCAGGAACTGGCCGCCACAGCCAAATATCGCACGAGCATTACCGCCAATTTCATCCGCTGGATTTACTTGACCAGTCCCCTGCATGACATCGGCAAGGTGGCCATTCCCGACTATGTTCTGCTCAAGCCGGGGAGGCTGACCGATCGCGAGTTCGCGCTGATGAAAACCCATACCACCCTGGGGGCCAATACCATCGATATCGCCCTGCGGAAATTTCCCGAAGCGGAATTTCTCCGCATTGCCCGGGAAATCACCGCCACCCATCATGAACGCATCGACGGCACCGGCTATCCCCGGCAGATGCGCGACGCGGAAATTCCCCTTAGCGGACGCATTGTCGCGGTTGCCGACGTGTACGACGCGCTGACCTCGCGCCGTCTCTACAAGGACGCTTTCAGCCATGAAGTGGCCCGCTCCATGATCCTGGCCGGCTCCGGAACACAATTTGACCCCGATGTAGTCCAGGCCTTTCTGCAAAATGAAGACACTTTCCAGAACGTACGCGAACACTTTACCGAACATCCGCCGGTTATCACGTGAATATTCCCAAGGCGTTGCCCCGAACGCCCTGGCGGTATTTCCGTCAACCGGTATATCATGGGCGAAGATGCAAGCAATCTTTTTTATGCCTATGACAACCGCCTGGGGGCCTTGCGGTCTGGTTTGGCGTCAACACGCGTCTCCCCGCGGCGCCCCGCGCGCGCGGCTCATGCGCGTGTTCCCCGCTTATCGAACCATGCGGTCGCTGCGCGGCGCGTTGCGGAAAGAGTTTCCCGCCGCGCGCCTCCTGCGATCCAACACGAAAACAATTCCCGCGCCGCGATGGCTGGCCGAAGTGCGACGTTTTCTCATGGATTACTACAATATGGCGAACGGGGCCGGGAAACCGCGCCCCATCGACTTGTCCCATCTCGCCCGGTGGCTGGACTGGTCGCGTACAGGCGAATTTGATCGCCGTGTGCTGCAAGCTGTGGCGGATATCGCTCCCGGCGCGACGATCAGCTACGGCGAACTGGCCCGCCGCATCGCTCGACCACGAGCGGCGCGCGCCGTCGGGGCGGCTCTGGCGCGAAATCCATGGCCCGTACTTATCGGCTGCCATCGCGTTCTAGGCGCCGACGGCGCCATGACCGGATTTTCCGGGCCGGGCCGTCGACGCGCCAAGAAGCGCATGATCCTTATGGAACAGTCAGGCCCGCGTCGTACCGCGTAATCCCGTTGCGCCGGGAATTTGGAGTTCCTTCATGCCGCGCCGCGATTTTTACCGCATGGCGACGGGCCATTCAGTTTTGGCGGCGAAAAAGCCGCCGGTGTGGTTGCTGCCTCCGCTGTTGCTTGTCGGAACCCTGGCGGTCATGGTTCTGATCGCCGGGAGAGATTTTCCAGCGATCATACCGCCGCTTTTCAACATCGCCTGGGCGGCGATCGTGCTTCTTTCGGCGTGCCTGTTGGGTTTGGCCGTCATTTGGCCGTTGCGCATCACTGTTTTTCGTCATTCCGCGTGGCCGGACGGCTATCGGCTGGTTCTGGCCATTGCGGTGGGACTGGGATTGCTCAGTCTGGCGACTCTGCTGTTGGCCGGCCTGCATTGGCTGCACGGCGCTGCGCCGGCGGTTCTGCTGGGCGTGGCCGCCGCCGCGGGATATCCGGCGGCGCGCGATCTGGTGGCGCGCCTGGACAAAAATATCTGGCGAAAACCGATGCGCGGCGAACACTGGCTGTTGCTGCTGGCGTGTGTTCCCGCGGCGGTGCTGCTGACGGCGGCGTGTTTTCCCGCCGGCTCGCTCTGGCACACGGAAGGCTTCGGGTACGACGTGCTGGAGTACCATCTGCAGTTGCCGAAACAATTTCTTATCCACAACAGCGCGGCGCCCGTGCGCGGGAACATCTACTCATATATGCCACTGAATATAGAAATGCTTTACCTGCTCCTCGGCGCGGTGGCCCGAATGGCCGCGCCCAACGCCTATCTTTACGTGTTGGTCTACGGTTCGCAGATGCTGCACGCGCTTGTGACCATGCTGGCCGCGGCGGCGGTCGCGCTGGTTCCCATGAAACTCTCGAACCGGATGCGGGTGCTGGCGCTGCTGCTGGTGCTGGCGACGCCGTGGACTATCGTGATCGGTTCGCTGGCCTATAACGATGGTGGAGTTCTCTTATACGGCGTACTGGCGCTGGGTCTGGCAATTCACGCCGCCGCGGCGAATCGCGGAAAAATGATTTTGCTTGGCGGGCTGACGGGCCTGGCGGTGGGGTGCAAAATGACCGCCGGCGTAATGGTCGCGCTGCCGGTGGCGGCCATGCTGCTCTGGCAGCGGCGATTTCGTTCCCTGGCGCTGGTGACGGTGGTGGCGCTGCTTGTCTACAGCCCCTGGATATGCCGCAGCATGATCGCTACGCACACGAGAACCAGCCTGGGCAATCCGATATTTCCGATTTTCGCCGGTACATTGGGGATGGATCACTGGACGAAATCGCTCGCGGAACGCTTCGACCGCGGCCATCGCCCCCCGGCGAAGATGGCCGGCTTGGCCGGCCATATCAAGGCGCTGATGAATCAATTTCTGCTTGACCGGCAGTGGTCGCCCGGTGTGGCGGCATACGCGGACGCTCTGGCGCGGCGCCCCGGGTTCCCCTCAATCCAAACGCCCTGGCCGGACCGGTTGGGGCTGTTATGGCTGGTGCTGCTGCCGGCGTTGGCGCTGGCTATGCCCGCCGGCCGGACCCCATGGATTCTTTTGGTCTGCCTGGCGGTACAGCTTCTGGCCTGGTTGACCTGTACTCAATTGGAAGCCCGCTTTTTACTGCCCGCGATTGTGCCCCTGGCGTGGCTGTTGGGACTGGCCGGGGACGTCTTCGGGAGCTTCGCCAAAATCGCGACTGCGGCAGTGACCATTCAGACGCTTTTTTGCGCCCTGTTGCTGCGGCCGGAGGCCGGTCTTTTTCTGGGGCGTATGCGCGGCCTTGGGCCGGCGCCGATGGGGCGGATCATCAATCTGCCGAGTGATTGGCTGCTTAAGAAATCTTCTCGCAAGGAGTTTTCATCCCGCGACACCTATTATCTCGAAGGCCTTGCGACGCCGCTGTATATACGCGGCCACGTCATCTACAACACCGTCTTTAATCGCAATCGCCTGGCGCGGGCGATCCAGCGGGGCGGTCCGCCGTACGCGGTGCGCTGGCTGAAGAAAAAAAACGTGAACTATCTGATCGTGGACTGGCCGGAGGTTGCTCGCCTGCGGGCGACCTATGGGTTCAGTCCGGTGATCACACGGGCGAACATTGCGGCGATGGCGGCCGCGGGGTTGAAGTTGATTCGCACTCCGACGGTACGCGGAATAGAGATTTATCGAGTACCAAGTCTCTCGGCCGGGCGTGGCTGAACAATATATGAGCGGGTATTCCCCTGCAATTCACGCACGCTATTATTGAGACGGGTGGGGGGGAAGGGCTGGCCGCAGGCTTGTTTTCCGGCTTGCTGGCAGTTGTTTTTTTTCGCGCCGCGCGTGGTCCACCACGGAAATTTCCACCGGTAACATCCGGCTTTGCAAATCCTGTTCCAACGACTTCCAGTCTTTCACTTTGCCACTGGCAATATCTCCGGTGGTTGTCCGCAACACGCCGGCGATCAGATGCGTTACTTTCGCCCGGAACTGGATATCGCCAACGGTAAGGCCGGGCTGCTTGAGATGAAATAGTCTATCCGCATCCAACTTCCACCGTACGCCGATTTTCTGGAAATAAAGGAGTTGCACCTGGTGACCGCCCGGCGATTGAACAGGAAAAAAATGCAAGGTCGCGGCCGAACCGTTGATGGTGACGAGGGCCTTGGGTAATTGGCTCTCCAAGGCGTCCATTTGCGAATCAACCGTGCGCAACGATCCGCCGGCGAAGGCGGGAGGAGGGCCGAGTTTTGCCAAGGCGGTTTTTGTGAAGCGTTCTTTTGCGGCCAGAAGATCCGCCACCGCGTCGATGGCGCTCGCCTCGGTCGGGTTGGAAACGTTCAGGCACGCCCGGATTTCCGGAACATCGGCGGCTTTGACCGCCGCGATCAACGAGCGCATGGTGTTTCGGGGCGTATTGTAGTTGGGTATTTCAACGGCGGGAAGCGTCATCGCCGGTCTGCTTACCGGCGGATTGTTTTTCGGTGATAGGGTGTCCGGCCGTGCCGCCGCCGCGCTGCCGGCGCCGGCCAACAGCATACTTCCCACAAACGCCGGGAGAAATCCGTATCGCATCATCACGTCTCCATCGGAGAAAACCTGTTGGCCCGACTTAAAGTTTTATCGGTTACGGCGTTTTGTAAGTATTAGCGGCGCCAACCGAATTACCACTCCTTGAATGGATGTAACGAAAACACGGGCGAATTATTGCCCCCGTCTCCGGTTTTATTTAAAAAAGCGAATGATCGGCCATTTTCAAGGGTCAATAATCCAAATTAGCGGCCACAGGCTCCTTGCGGTCCATGATCTTGGCGACCGGCTGGGCGATGACAAGCGGGCGGAATCGAAAAATTTGAATCTTTGGGTTGATTTACGAGAAAGATCCGCCGATAATAAGGATGGAAGTGCCGGGCCGGAAAAGTTGAACAGATTATGACCCGCAGGTAAGGGGCCGTCAAGAAATAAGGTTTACAAATATGACGCAGGGATTTTGGCCTCTGGCAAGACGCGAGCGAGGAGCATATCCGCAGGGATCTGTAACGAGCGAGCAACGAAGCCAGAGGCCAAAAGACCAAGTCAGATTGGAAAGGTTATTTCTTGACAGCCCCTAAGTGGCGGGTGCTGCACTGTGGTTTAGAGGCGCGTTGTAAGGAGGTCCAGCCATGTCAGACTCGCTTGTCACTAATAATGCGGAAGATCAACAGATGATGGGACAGCCGCAAGATCTGCGACACAAGTATGATGTCGCCAAACATGCGGTGGCGGATTTGGCCACGGAAGCGAGCCAGGCGGCCAAAGACCGCCTGACCGACATCACGGGCCACGCTTCCGAATGGATGCGCGACAAGAGCGGTCAACTCAAGGAAAAGACCGACCTCGCCCGGAGCGCTACGATGACCTATGTTCGCCGCAATCCGTATAAATCCATGGCGCTGGCCGCGGGCGCGGGCTTGCTGATCGGTTTCATGCTGCATCGCCGGCGGGATTGAAACAGGTTCTAAGTTTCGCGGTTTCGCGTCTGGCGGTTATGCTCAGGGTGACGTGTAGCGCCGCGCCGCAGGCGCCGTTCGGGTGTTGCACCCGGGCGGCTTGGGTTTATGCGGCGTTCAGTCAGTGCGCCCGCGGCGGAAGAAAACGCCGAATGTCGTGGGTATTTTTCCCGGGCTTTTATGACTGCTCGCTCATTTCAAAATGGACCGGCAACCGAAACAGATCGTTCCGGTCATATTCCTTATACATTCCGGCTGTTATACCGGTTGTGGCGCACCGCTGCGGAAATTGTGGAGTTGGAATGGCAGATTATCGGTCTGCGCCTGCTCGGCCAACTGCGCGGCATCTTCTTACGCGTTTGTCTGTTGGCCGTAGTGGTGATGCTGGCGATGGCCGGAGTTGTGTTCCTCGAAGTCGCCTTATTCAGACTTTTACTGCCGGTCGGGGGCGTCATTTTTGCCTGCCTGTTGTTTGCCGGTTTCCATCTGCTGCTGGCGGCGATTCTGTTATTTGCCATCCGTGGCGATAGTCGTCGCCGGACTGATGATGAATCCCGGCGCATCGGGAATTCCGGATCGGGGAGCGCCGATGAACATTGCTGATAATATCGCCGAATTGGAACGGCGGCGTGATGCCAGACTGCGGAACCTGCAAACGGACTCGTTCCATTTTGTTCGCCGCCTCGAACATCGCTATTCGCCGGCCCGGTTGATTCGAAAAAACATAGGCTGGTCACTGGGTTTGTCGTTGTTGACAGGCTCCTGGCTGGGGCGCCGCCTGGGCGGAAAAATCGCCCCTGGCCGGGCCGCCCCGGCCGGCGATGGCCGTGCCGCCGCGCCGTCCCATGCGCCACCCGGCGCCCATCAAACATCCGCTTCGGGCGGCATTCTCGGATCGCTGGTCGCCTCGGCGGCGGCGGAACTTATTCAGGCTGTGCCATGGCGCATGGTAGGGGCGATGTTCCGATCCAGGCGGCCGCGGACGGACGAATCTCCCTCAACAAAATCTCCGCCGGACGACTCCTCCGAACGGGAGCCGCCGCCCGCTTCGCCGTGAATCAACGACGCCGCCACCGCCCCATAAGTTCCGCTGGCTATCGATAGGGGAACTTTGGAGGGCCCAAAAGAAATCGTAACCGTTCACGGCCCGGTGGGCATCAATGAGGGAATTGGGCGATCGGTAAAATAGGCGTCGAGCGCAGAGCACAGATAATCAAACCAGGATCGTCCCTGTTGCAGGCACGTGGCGGCGGCGGTCCAACTGCGTTGG
>JAKBMM010000037.1 GCA_021831565.1 Planctomycetota bacterium | reverse complement strand
ATCAAAGAAATAATGTGGAATCTGAAGTTTATGGGGCATAAAAATCACAAAAAAAGTGCTCTGCAAAGCAAAAAGTGGCGTTTTTTTGCTGATTACGCCACTTTTGCAGAAACTGTCACAGGCCCGCTGCTTGCTTTACGGAAAAAAAAAGACTATAAATAAATGCTAAAAGGGTATTGTTTTCCGGTGACAATGGGGGCGTTGCTATCGCCCCTCATCCTGGTTGCGGATCGTTCGCCACCACGTTGGCGTTGTAATATCTCGGACGCTTGGAGACATCTTGTTATGACCCCCGTCGATCAATTTGGAATTCTTGTAATAGAGAATGATTCGGCAGAGCGAGAGGCGATTGTGCGCCTGCTCGCCGGCGCCGGATATGCGGTTAAGAGCACGGACTGTGTGGAGAATGCCTTAAGCTATATGGGCGAGGGGATCGATTGCGTGGTAGCCGGTGTTAGTTCCGGGGATCTCTTCCGCATGGACCCTCTCAAATATCGGAAAAAGTTGGACATAGAGGCTGCCCGGGATCATATCATTGGCCAATCGCAACCAATGCAGAACATTTTCAACATAATCGCCCGTTCGAGCCAGGCATTCAGCACCGTGCTGATCCTGGGAGAATCAGGAACGGGCAAAGACTTGGTGGCCCAGGCCATTCACAGGAACAGTCAACGGAAAGACGGCCCATTTATCGTGGCGAACTGCGCCGCCATGCCCGAGCCGCTGGTGGAAAGTGAGCTATTCGGACACGAAAAGGGGACTTTTACCGGCGCTACCAGTACGAGAATGGGGCGTTTTGAGGCCGCCAATGGCGGTACTTTATTCATCGATGAAATCGGCGATTTTGCGTTGCCTCTGCAGGCAAAACTTCTGCGGGTTCTGGAAAACCGGGTTGTTACACCGCTGGGGGGACATCGCGATATTAAAGTCGATACACGAGTTGTGGCGGCCACCAGTCGCAATATCCCGGACATGATAGCCAAAGGCCTGTTCCGGGAAGATCTCTACTACCGTCTGAATGTGATCACCATCAACATGCCCCCGCTCCGGGATCGCCTTGATGATATTCCCCTGTTGGTGCGGTCCTTCATAGAAAGAGTCAATAAGCAGAATCAGTCGTCGATCACGTCCATTGCGCCGCCGGCGCTGGAAGCCCTTCAACGTTACGATTGGCCCGGGAACGTAAGGGAACTGTTGAACACAATCGAGCGCGCCATGGTGCTCTCCGATAAAACGGTGATTACGGTGGAGGATCTTCCGGCGGAGGTCGCCCATGCCCTGCGGCCATCGCCACAACATAACGGCCACGCGATCAGTCACCTGAGTGTCCATCAAGGCGAGCCGCAAAGCATCATGACACTTTTCCTGCCCGGCAACGGCCCGGAGCCGCTGCCCACGCTGGCCGAGCTTGAACAACAAGCCATTCTGTCCGCATTGCATCGGTATCGCAATAATAAAACGCGGGCAGCCCATGCCATCGGCATCAGCGTGCGAACGTTGCAGCGCAAACTTGTGGGGCAGGTGACTGGTCCCGAGCCAAAAGTCAAAATGAAGCTTTTTTTGCCTCGCTAGGCCTGAAAATACCAAAAATCACCCGCGGCGCGGCCGGCCTGCGGGTAGGCCGGCGGAAAGTTACGAAAAGTTATGGGTTTTTCCCAATAATTTCGTATGTTTTACCCCGTGAACGGTTGCGTTTACGGCTCCCCTGCATGATCCGGGCTGATTATCCCGCTCCTTCTTCCTTTTTTCCGGTCCATCCATCGCTGAAGTTCTTGGCCGGGGCAGGTGGTCGGTTCATCGGCGAGTTCTCGATGTGTCCGGAAAGATTCCGGGCTTAACGAATAAATCAACCGTAAAAAATCCAGAAAAATCGCCAGCGACCGTATCTGCCGTGGCGCCGGTCGCTGGATGTCAAAATTTCCCAGCAGCACGATCGCGGCATTGTTCCCGTTGTGATTTTTCACGTGCGCCCCCTCGAACGCCAGCGGGCGAAGCCGCCATACGCGCCCCGCGCGGTCCACGGCAAAGTGGTAACCGATGTCCGCCCATCCGCGTTGCCCGGGGTTTTTGCCGGTATGAAACACGCGGATCGCTTCGAGGTGTTCCGCGGTGCAACGACGGTCCGTTTCCCACCATCCTTCAGGAAAACCGGTGTGATGAATCGTCACGCGCCGGATTTCTCCCATGGGCCGCATTTGCTCCCATGCGGGAACCGCGCGGGTGAATTCGCCGCGGCCGAGCAGCTCGCAGGCGGGAAGGTTGATCGAACCGCCCGCGGCACCGCCGGCGCCGGGAAAAATATCCTCCGGAAGATGAGCGACCGGTTCGTGCATGGCAGGCTTTTTCTCCAAGATATATTATCCATGTCACCCGTGGTTCGTCTTTGTTTATCCATGTCCCGCCGCCTCGCTGAAAAGTAGAGGCTCGCGCCGCGGCGCCTGGCACGCCCGGCAATACCAGGTCCAATGTCCGTCGCCGCCGCAACGATCCACCATGATCGGCGCGGCGCAAACGTCGCAAGGTTCTCCGGCACGGTCATGCACGCGCCGGGGCCGCGCCGTCGAAACGGATCGCCCCAGGGCCACCTGGGAGGCCTCCCGCAGCAGAGCGCTCGCTTTTTCGGCCATTTGCCGCAGTTCCGGCGAGGGGATCGCGGCCACCCGTGTCGCGGGATGAATCCGCGCGGCAAACAGAATCTCGCATTTGCTCGGATTGCCGACCCCGGCGGCGATTCGCTGGTCCAGCAGCGCCCGGGCGATGGTTTTGCCGGGCGCCTGGCGCAGGCGCTGCGCCCACTGCGCCGAGGAGAAACCATCATCGAAAATATCCGGACCGAGGCGCGCCAGGTGGGGATGACGCCAAACGTTTTGCGTCGGCATGATCAGCAGCAGCGGCCGCCCCGACAGTACGATGCGCGAGCCATCGGTCAGCGCGATCGCCAGCAGCCGCCGGCGCCCCGGCCGGGACGATAGAGGGGGTGGGGCGGCGCCCTGATGCGCCTCCGCGGCAGCGGCGCGAATCGAAGCTTCGTCATCGGGCGCGGGGACTTCCCGCGACCAGTGCCAGCGCTGGAGTGGATAAAATACCCAACTTACCGAGTGACTGAAATCCCACAGCAGCCATTGCCCGTGCGAATACACCCGCCGTACCGTCTGGCCGGCGCAGTGCTTGAGCAGCACATTGGCCTGCCAGCGGTCGGCCGGCACGTCAATGCGGTCTACCCGCCTCTCGTGGAGAATTTCATGGAGTCGACAGGACAGCGCATGGACCAGCGGACCATCCATAGGACTATCCCCGCGCGGCCTTTTGCAATGTCCGGCCGATATCGGCCGGCGAATCAGCCATGTGAATCCCGGCGGCGCGCAGGGCGGCGATCTTGCCGGCGGCCCCACCCTCGCCGCCGCTGATAATGGCGCCGGCATGGCCCATCCGTTTGCCCGCCGGCGCGGTGCGCCCGGCGACGAACCCTGCCACGGGCTTGGTCACATTTTTCCGGATAAAGTCAGCCGCCCGCTCTTCGGCCGTACCCCCGATTTCGCCGATCATGACCATCGCGTCGGTTTGCGGATCATTTTGGAACATCGCCAGCACGTCGATGAAATCCAGTCCCGCGACCGGATCCCCGCCGATGCCCACGCACGTGCTTTGCGCCCAGCCGAGCTGGGTGGTCTGCCAGACGGCCTCATAGGTGAGTGTTCCGGAGCGGCTGACGATGCCGACGCTCTTTTTCCCCTTCGCCGGCGGCTGATGAATGTAACCGGGCATAATGCCGATCTTGCACTGGCCCGGCGAGATCACCCCCGGACAATTCGGGCCGATCAGCACGACCTTCCCGGCGAAACCGGCCAGAAAACTCTTCGTCTTGACCATATCCAGAACTGGAATCCCTTCGGTAATCGCCACAATCAGGCGGATGCCCGCGGCGGCCGCTTCGCCAATGGCGTCGGCGGCAAAAGGGGGCGGCACGAAAATCATCGTCGCCTCGGCGCCGGTGGCGCGCACCGCCTGTTCCACGGTGTCGAAAATTTCCAGGCCATTGGCGTCTTTCGTTCCCCCCTTGCCGGGGCTTACGCCGCCGACCATCCGCGTGCCGTAATCCAGGCAACCCCGGGTGTGAAAGGCGCCGCCGCCGCCGCCGGTGATTCCCTGGCATATAACACGTGTATTTTTATCAACAAGTATGGCCATAAATTTAATCACGATCGCCGGGCCAGTGGCGCCGGCCCCGGGACCCGGTCTTGGCTCGACTTTTGTCTATTTTACAGACTCACGCGGCGCGGCTCAAGTAGTCCGGCAGCGTAAAGCGAAAAAGCCCCGGTATTTTTTCAACACCCGCGGCAAATGGCGGGTGTTTCAAAGTAGAACCGAAAGACGCCTCGTCATAGCGTGCAGAGCCATCTTGTAATCGAAGCCATCTGGTCTTCGTCCGTCAGATTCGCGGCATTTTCCAAACTGCCCCGCTTGAGCATTTCCCAAATCTCCCGGGCCATTCTCGCCTCAACGGCGGCGCCAATGAAGAAAGTGTGCGGTTTAAATTTGCGCCTGGCGAAAGCTTTTTGAATTCGATTCAGCGCCGTGCCGGCCGTTTTCCAATGTTCGTCCGCGCCTGCGGGGTCGATTCCGCCTTTGAGTTCGCCCAGCGCAATGTAGATGGCCGGCATGCCAATCACTTTGCGGGTCAATTCGCTGGATGGACAACTCAGCAATGACAAGTCCACGTTGTTCGCCACCAAAGGAACGGTGACGTTGTAGAGAATAGTTCTCGGCCCTTTCGCGCCGGTCCATGAGAGGCCACGAAGCGACAATTCCACGTCCGAATCATCGTCCGGCAGTTCGGCCCACACGTCTGTGTCCGCATGGAGCCAGCGGCATTTCTGTTCCGTTAGTTTCAGATAAGCAAGGATATTGCGCGTGAGTTTCTTTTGCGCCATGAAGCCGCCGATGTTCCGCATCGAGCCGCCAAGCGTGTCGCCGCGAGTCAGCAGGAAGCGAAAGACCAGCTCCTCGACAAAATTCACGCCGGCGGGCTCGAGGAAATTATTGATAAGCCCGCCCACCGCTTCGCGTTTGTCAGACTCCCGCAGATGATTGGCCGCTTTGTCCGATACTCCGGCGGCGGTAAGCAAGCCCGGCTGGATTTCGCCAATGTTGAGCAGGTCAGCCGGGGCTTCGGCTTTGCCGGCGGCGGCTTTCAGCGCCCTGGCTTGTGCCACGAACGGCGTGGCGCGACGGTTCTTTTCCAACGCCAGAGCGACAAACCCGGCTCGCACAGCCTCATAGGTCGTTTCGAGGCTTTGGCTGGATTGAAGGTGTTGTTGATAGGGTTTGGGCATCGCTATTTCTTTCGCCAGACATACACGCACTTGCGCAAAGCATTGCGGCCATGCCGGCCCATTTGTTGGCTGCTGTTTCCTTTGCCATTCGGCAGTATGAGAATCCGCTCGGCGGCAAAGCCGAGCCGCTCCGCTATTTCGGACAGGATCACGTCCACGGAAATACTTGCTCCGGCGTATCGGACATTGTCATTCACCATGATTAGCGGTGCTCCGGCCTTCAACACACGGGCGGACTCGAAGATGACACAAGCCATCTCGTAAAAATAACCACGCACCATTCGGGGAATCCCATCGTTGTTCAAAAGACCAAGTTCTTTTTGTGAATCCAAATAGGCCAAGATGCCCCGCAACAAGGCCTGTTCGTCAGCTGCGGCGATGGCGGATTTCCATGCGGGGTTCAGCCGCAAAAGGTCTTTGGCGCGATTTTCGACGGTGCAACTCAACATTTCCTGCCGCAGCTTCACCAGTCCCTCTTCGTCCACGCCAAGCAGCGCGAGCTCCAGCGCGTAGGTGCGGGTGTAATCGTAGCGGTTACAGTAGGGCGGAGAAGTGATCAGGCAATCGTAGGATTGGGCCTGGAGTTGCGGCAAAATGTCGAGACACGAACCTTCGTGCAATTTGACATCCGCTTTCGAGCGGGTTTTCGCAAATAGATCCTCGGGAAAATGTCCGGTCGGCAAGTCGGCAACGATCTGACGCAGCTTGTCGGTCATCGCCTTGTCGAAAATCAAAATCTCGCCTTTGTCGAAAATCTTTCCCCCCGGACGTCTGCCGGAACGATGATCCCAGCGTAAATACTGACCGTCCTTTCGCGTGTAACTGATACTTTCAAGGATGCAAAGCAGCGCAAAAAACAAAACGGCGCGCACACGTTTTTCTTCTTGTTCCGCCACCGCCAGAAATCTTCCCATCTCTTCCCGCGTTTGATCTGGATAAGCGCCGCGGGTTATCCTCAACTCAGGGATGGGTTGTACGGCTTGGCTCTTTCGCCAGGGACGCTCGTCTCTCCAAAACGCAAGCCGCCTGACATCCGCCCTTGTCAGATCCCGGTCAATAAGTTTCTTTGTTGCGATAATCGTCCGGCCAATTGGTAGAAGCTCAATGCCTTCGGCTCGCATACCGAGCCCGCCTGCGGCAAACAGGGCCGTCCCACTGCCTGCGAACGGGTCAAGTAAAACACCGTTCTCGATCGGATACCTGCTCAACAAATGCTCAATAAGACCGGCGGAAAACGCCTCCTTGTACTTGAACCAACGGTAGGAGGCTCTTTCTTTGTCAGCCTGAAAACTTACCAGAGCGCGCGTGAGCGAATTGTCAACGTAGAGCTTGTTTACCCAACGCGACTCGGCTTGGCAATTCAATTTTTCAACGGTGATCCGGCCGCCGTCGAATTCCACCAACAATTTTTTCCGCCGCAGGGAGGACAGCCCAAGGGAACTTGTGTTACACTCTGACTGCACGGCTTGACATCCTGGCCAAGGCGGATCTTACCTCTTACGACGCCTCCGCCACCGGTTGGGCGGCGCCGGTGTGTTCGGCCTCCTGGCGCATGGCCTGCTTGCGCGAAAGCTTGATCCGCCCCTGGTCATCAATCGCGATGACCTTCACCCGCACTTCCTGGCCCGGTTTTACCTCGTCCAGAACGCTTTTGACGTATTTATCGGAAAGTTCGCTGATGTGGCACAAGCCATCCACACCGGGGGTCACCTCAATGAACGCGCCGAAATCTTTGACCGAACTGACGCGGCCGGTGTAAATCTTGCCGACCTTGACATCCTCGGTGAGACGCTCAACTTCCTCGCGGGCGCGTTCCGCGGCCTCCATCCCCACGGCGGCGATGAAGACCGTGCCGTCATCCTCAATATCAATCTTGGCGCCGGTGGTTTCAACGATCTTCTTGATGGTCTTGCCGCCCGGGCCGATCACCTTGCCGATTTTCTCTGGATTGATGCGGATGGTCAGCAGCCGCGGCGCGTAGGGGGAAATCTCGGGACGGTGGGTGGGAATCACGGCGCACATTTTTTGAAGAATCGCCAGGCGGGCCACCCGCGCTTGTTCCAGGGCCTGGGCGATCAGCTCGCTTCGCAACCCGCTGATTTTCAGATCCAGTTGAATACCGGTGATGCCCTGGGTGGTGCCGGAAACCTTGAAATCCATGTCGCCATAGTGATCTTCTTCGCCGGTGATATCGGTCAGCAACACGTCCCGCGTCCCCTCGCTTACCAGCCCGATGCTGATTCCCGCGACCGGTCGAATCAGCGGCACCCCCGCGTCCAGCAGGGCCAGCGTACCCCCGCACACGGAAGCCATCGACGAGCTGCCGTTGGATTCCAGAATATCGGAGACCACGCGAATGACGTAGGGAAATTGTTCCGGCGGCGGCAGCACCGGTTCGAGCGAACGCTCGGCCAGCGCTCCATGCCCGATCTCCCGCCGTCCCGGCCCCATGATGCGTTTGACTTCGCCGGTGGCAAAAGGGGGAAAATTGTAGTGCAGCATGAATTTTTTGGCGTATTCCTCGCCCAGACCGTCGACGATCTGTTCGTCGTCGCCCGTGCCCAGCGTGGTGGTGACCAGCGACTGCGTTTCCCCGCGGCTGAAAATGGCCGATCCATGCGTGCGGGGCAGCACGCCGACATGGCAGGCGATGGGGCGGATGGCGGTGCTGCCGCGGCCATCGGAGCGGACTCCGGAAAGAATCAGTTCACGGAGAATCTTTTCCTCCAGCTCCGCAAACGCCATCTCCACCTGCACCGGATCGTGCAGAGGTTTGCCGGCCGCGTCCGGCGCGGTGTATCGATCGAGCAGTTCCTTCTTGATCTTGGCGACCTGCTCGGCGCGTTCCTGCTTGCCGGAAATTTGCATGGCCTGGCGCAGCCGATCGCCCCCGGCCGCGATCTCCCGCACAAGCTCCGCGGGCGCCTCGTGCAGGCGGCAGACCTTGGGCTTGCCCACTTTGGCGACCAGTTCCTTCTGCATCGCCACGATTTCCCGGATGATATTATGCCCCAGCGTGATGCCCTGAAGAATCAGGGGGTCGGGTAATTCGCGGGCGCCCACTTCAATCATGTTGACCGCCGGCTCTGTTCCGGCGACGAGCATATCCAGTTCGGAATTGTCCAGCTCGGAGGCGGTCGGCATGACCACGAATTTGCCATCCACCCGGCCGATGCGCACGGCGCCAAGCGGCCCCTGGAAAGGAATGCCGCTGATCGCCAGGGCCGCCGAAGAACCAATCATGGCCAGCACGTCCGGATCATTCTGGCCATCGGCGGAAAGCACCAGGATCTGCAGGAGAACCTCGTCGAAATAACCGTGCGGGAACAGTGGCCGGATGGGCCGGTCAATCATGCGGGCGGTAAGCGTTTCCTTGGTGGAGGGTCGGCCCTCGCGTTTGATGAATCCGCCGGGGAATTTGCCCGCCGCGGAGGTTTTTTCACGATAATCGACGGTGAGGGGAAAAAAGTCGCCGCCGGGACGGGGATCGCTGGACACCGCCGTGGCCAGCACCACCGTTTCACCGTAACGGACCAGGACCGCGCCATCGGCCTGCTTGGCCAGATAACCCGTCTCCAGGGAAAGCGTACGCCCATTGATTTCTTTTTCGACCTTGACCACGGTCATGGTTTTACCTCTACTTTCTAATACTTTCCATTGCCGAATTTCCGCGTCCACCAGCAACTTTTCCGCTTCACAAACAACAAACATTCATAAGTTAATTCCTACATAACTAAGCTATGCTCTTCCGCCGCCCGTTGGCCGCCGCCGGGGGAACCCCCGGGCCGGACCCCGCCCGCCGGCCCCGCCTGGACCCGGCGACGGAATTTTCACCGGCGCAGCCCCAGGCGGGTAATCACCGCCTGATACCGGCGCGGATCGGTGCGGATCAGGTATTTGAGCAGGCCGGAGCGTTTGCCCACCATTTTCAACAGACCGCGGCGGGTGGAAAAATCCTTCGGGTGTACCTTCAGATGCTCCGTCAATTCGTTAATCCGCTCGGTCAGGATGGAGACTTGAATTTCGGCCGAACCTGTGTCGTTTTCGTGGATCCGGGAATCCTGGATAATTTTGCGTTTCTTTTCCTGGGCGATCATGAAGGAAAGCCTTTTTACAACCCGCGGGAGACAGCCAGCACGCGCCGACACGTTCCTCGCACACGCTCGAATTTAGTAATTGTACCACCCCTGGAAAATTTCGCAAGCGCCCGAGGTCGATTTTCCGATTGCCGCCGTGTCGAAACAATCGGCGCGGGAGAAGCCAATAGTGAGAGCGGCGACAACCTGAGTTCGCCGGCAACCTGCCGAGCCGCGACCATAAGGGAGCGGATCATCGCACCTCCCTCGCGTACCGGCTCACGTTTACAACCTGCGGCACTTGGCTCCCTGCAAAGCACGAACGGACAAAGACTCTCACCGCGGAGGAAACAGAGGAACGCGGACGCGGCAAGCAGATGATCAAGAAGCTATAAATCTCTGCGATCCACTGCGCCCCCCGCGGTAAATCACGCGGGGAAACGGTTTTTGCACCGCGGAGGCGCGGAGCACGCAGAGGAGAATTAGTGAAGGAACTGACCGAGAAAATCATCGGCGCGGCAATTGAGGTTCACAAGACGATTGGGCCGGGGTTGCTGGAATCAGCGTATGAAGAATGCCTGGCCCAGGAAATGAAGAT
This sequence comes from Planctomycetota bacterium, assembly GCA_021831565.1. GTDB lineage: Bacteria > Planctomycetota > Phycisphaerae > WQYP01 > WQYP01 > JAKBMM01. Next base: position 20,905 of record JAKBMM010000037.1, on the reverse strand, counting down.
GCGCGGTCTGAGCTTTCAGCGTCAGTTTCCGCTTCCTGTCGCTTATAAAGGCGCTATGTTTGGACTGCGGGTATCGGCTGGATTTTGTCGTTGAAAAGGCCGTAGTCCTGGAACTCAAAGCCATCGATGCGTTTGCACCTATCCATGAAGCTCAGTTGTTGACCTATTTGAAGCTCGGTGTTTGGACTGTCGGTCTATTGATCAACTTCAATATCCCGGTTCTCAAAAACGGCATAAAACGCGTCGTTCTCAACTATAACGAAACCTCTGCGTTCTCTGCGCCTCCGCGGTGAAAGGATTTCTTGTGGATCCCTGGTACAAAATCACCACCCCGCGCAAGGAAGTCCCCGAAGGCCGCTCGTTCAACCCGGATGAATTCGACAACCTGCCGAGCCGCGACCATAAGGGAGCGGATCATCGCACCCCCTCGCGTACCGGCTCACGTTTACAACCTGCGGCACGTAGCTCCCCGCAAAGCACGAACGGCCAAGACTCTCACCGCGGAGGGCTCAGAGGAACGCCCAGGGTGCAAGCGGCTGGTCAATAAATAAACTATAAACCTCTGCGATCCTCTACCGTCCCGGCGGCGCCAACCCGGCCACTACACTCGATTGCAATACATGCGGCGATGCTGCTCCTGGCGGGCGGCCAAACCAGCGGCCTGCACGCCCTGATTAAGGCCGAGCAGCAGCGCGGCCCGGACTTTCTTCGGCTGGCCAATGCGCTCTTTGCGCTTTATCCTGTTGACAGCGAAGAAAAACGATTATTGGACGCCATGCTGCTGACGGTACCGAGGTGAAGCGCGATGCTGCGGTTCGAGCGAATTACCATTCGTGGCTTCAAATCGATTGAGGCGCTTGAGGATCTCGCGCTTGGGAAGCTAAACGTCCTCATCGGGGCCAATGGCGCGGGTAAAAGCAACTTCGTGGAATTTTTCCGGTTGCTTCGGGCAATCCGCCATAGGCGACTGCAGGATTACATGCAGCGCAATGCCCCAGCGGAAGGCTTCTTTCACAAGGGGATAAAGCAAACTCCGCGTATTGAGGCCGACTTGAGCTTTGGAGAAGACTGCGACTATCACTTCCGGCTGGTGCCAACCCCAAACCTCGCCGTATCGATCGAGAAGGAGTCCGGGCGCTGGAACGGCCCCCTCGGCCTAAACCCTCTCTCAGGGCAGGTCATGTGGGGCGGCCTTGAATCCGAATGGTGGACATTGGGCGTGGCGTCTCCGCCGATGCAGGTTTTCAGGCCGGGTCGCCCCAACGTCTTGCATGGGCGGCCCAATGCTCCGCAAGCGCCGCCCGACTGGCAGGTCTATCATTTTCACGACACGAGCACCACTGCCGGGATGCGCCGGGAAAGCGGGGTCGAACAAACGGACGCGCTCGCTCCGGACGCCGGAAACCTGGCCGCGTTCTTGCTGCACCTGCGCGAGCAATATCCGGAGGTCTATCAACTCCTGCGCCAGACAGTTCAGCGTGTGTTTCCTCCCCTGGATGATTTCGACCCGCGCACACGCGAGGGAAAAAACGAGCGACTGGTCCGATTGACCTGGCGACAGAAAGGCTCGGACTACGTTTTCTCGCCAGGGCACTTTTCGGACGGCACGCTCCGTTTCATCTGCCTGGCCACGGCCCTCCTGCAGCCCAACCCGCCGGCAACCGTGGTCTTCGATGAGCCTGAACTGGGCTTGCACCCCGAAGCGCTGGTTATCTTTGCCGGACTGGTCCGCTCCGCCGCCGCGCGCATGCAAATCATCTTGGCCACTCAGTCGCCGACGCTTCTGAACGAATTCGAACCAGATGATGTAATTACCGTCGACTATACTCATGGCGCGACGCAGTTTAATCGGCTCGATCAGGTACAGTTGCGGGCATGGCTCGAGGATTACACATTGGGGGATCTTTGGCAGAAGGGAACGCTGCGCGGGGGCGTGAACCATGCTTGACGTGCTGGTTCTCTGCGAGGGACAGACCGAACGGGAATTCTGCAACGGCCTGCTCGGAACATATCTGTCCGAGCGCTGCATTGCCCTCCGGGCAACATTGCGCGGCAAGCCGCAACGAAAGCATGGTGGAATGTGCCAATGGGACGCCTACGAGCGGGAACTGACCCGGCTGGCCAAGGAGCACGCCGACCGGCATGTGGCGGCCATGGTCGATTATTACAAGATGGACAAAACCTGGCCCGGCCGCCGCGAGGCCCCTTCGCAGCAAGCGGCCGAACGCGGACTTTTCGTCGAGAACTACCTGCGCCAAGCCATGATGCCGGAGCTTGGCCCGCGGTTTCATCCCTGCGTGGCATTGCATGAGTTTGAGAGCCTGATGTTTGTGTCGCCTGATGTGACGGCGGATACCATAACCCACGTGGGTTCGGGCATCAGTTCTATCGCTCTGGCTGAAAAACTTACCGCAATCGTGGCGGAGTGCGCGGGGGCGGTCGAGTTGATCGACGATTCGCAAGACAACGCGCCATCGAAACGGCTTCAACGGTTAGTCCCGTATTATGACAAGGTCGCGTTCGGGACACTGGTGGCTAAGGCTGTGGGCATTGATAAGCTCCGGCGAGGCTGTCCTTGGTTGGACCGGTGGTTAGAGGGTTTAGAGCGTAGTGCCGTCAAAAGCTAAAGGGGATGAATCGCGCAATTTCTCCGGCTGGCCAATGCGCTTTCTGCGCTTTATCCTTCTGACAGCGAGAAAAAACGACTGTTGGACACCATGCTGCTGGCGGCGCCGCGGTAGGTGATATGCCGCCAGTTGCCAAAGCGAACTACGATGCCATCAGTCACGTAAACGCAGGGCTTGAATGAAAATGAAAATCAGAAAGAAAAAGCCGGCCGCAGCCACCTCCCTGATTCGCCGCATGGTGCGGCGTATCGTGGATCAGTTCGATCCCGAACAGGTGATTCTCTTTGGTTCCTATGCGCGAGGCGACGCCGGACCAGACAGCGATGTGGACCTGCTGGTAGTGATGGATGTAAAAGATTCCAAACGTAAAAAGGCCGTGGAAATAGGGGTGGCCCTGCATGACGTCGCCGTGGCCAAGGACGTGTTCGTTGTGCGTCCCGCTGAGTATGCATGGCGCAAAAAGTATCCCGGTACGATCGAGCGTCCCGCATATATCGAGGGAAAGGTGCTCTATGCGCGAAGCGGATGAACTTAACGCCCTGCTTTCTCAATGGGTGGAAAAGGCGGAAGGAGACCTCAGGAACGCCGCCCACACCTTGAAACTGGGGCGCCGGTGCCCCACGGAGACGGTCGCATTTCATGCTCAGCAGTGCGTCGAGAAGTACATCAAGGCGGCATTGCTATCACGTGGCGTTAAGTCCGGGAAATCCAACACGCCGCGGCCGAAACGCGGCGGCCGAGGCAAACCGCGACCGTCGCGGCGAAGTGAAAAGGGGAGAGGAAAGTGACGGCCCCGGGCAAAAATCGCAAGATCGTCATCATCGCCGGTCCCAACGGCGCGGGGAAAACCACTTTCGCCCAGGAGTTTCTACCGCTCGAAGCTGGGTGCCCCGATTTCGTCAATGCCGACCTGATTGCACGTGGGCTCTCGCCTTTCGCGCCTGAGAAGGCCGCGTTTGAGGCGGGCCGCATCATGCTGGACCTCATCACGCGAAAGGTGGCACGGGGAGAAAATTTCGCCTTTGAGACAACACTCAGCGGCCGGAATTACGCCAATCGCATACCGCGATGGCGGAAGGCCGGATATCATGTGAAATTGATTTTTCTAAGCTTACCTTCCGCCGACCTGGCGGTGGCAAGGGTGCGGGCGCGGGTGGCGCAGGGCGGCCACAGGGTTCCCGAGGATGTGATTCGGCGGCGATTCAGTTCCGGCCTGGTTAATTTCCATGCCATCTATCGTCCTCTGGCGGACAGTTGGATACTTTATGATAATTCCGGAAGACCGCCGCGTGTGATCGAGTCAGGAGCAAACCCATGACCACAAAAATAAATACGAAGGACCCCGACATTCTGGGATCGCTGCCGGCGCTCAAGAGAGCCGCTAAACGGGCCCGTCGGCTCGCGGAAATGACCGGTACGCCGTTCTACGTATTCAAAGAAGGACGGGTGGTGAATCTGAACGCAGGCTGCCGACGACGGCGCGGCAGATAAATAGCAGAAACATGTAATTTTCTTAATGTATTGCGCATGGCGGACAAGCCCATCATAGGCAGGTCCGGAAAATACGGTTCACCGCAGTCCAACCGTGCTGACAAGAAAAAGTCAGGGAAAGGATTTTCGCTCGCCAGATGATTCCTACTTTTGACATCCTGAAAGTGTCGGACCGGATATGCAGATTCGTTACGCGGGCCAACCAGCGGAATAAGATGGAATTCCACCGGCGGCTGGTTGGGGCCAACCTGCCGAGCCGCGACCATAAGGGAGCGGATCATCGCACCCCCTCGCGTACCGGCTCACGTTTACAACCTGCGGCACGTAGCTCCCCGCAAAGCACGAACGGCCAAGACTCTCACCGCGGAGGAATCAGAGGAACGCCTAGGGTGCAAGCGGATGGTCAACAAGCTATCAACCTCTGCGATCCTCTGCGCCCCCTGCGGTAAATCACGCGGTGAATCGGTTTTTGCACCGCGGAGGAATCAGAGGAACGCGGAGGAAGGCGAAGGGCGCGATGAAGAACAATTGCGGACGATGATCAATCTCTGTGATAAACAGCAGGCTTACGCCTTGGGCGACTTGCGACCCAGCAGCACCAGAACCACGCCCGCGGCAATGACCAGCCCGGCGGCAATTGGTTCGGCGAATAGTTTATGTTTCACAGTTACATCCATGTGTACCGTCGCAATTCGGATAATGGGCTTGCGGCTATACCAGGTAAAGCCTTGGAACGCCAAGGCCATGACGCCCAGTACGATCAGCACAATACCAACAGCCATTTTCCAGTTCATTTCACACGCGCTTTGTTTCAAAACTGTCACCGGGCGGGTTAAAACCGGCCAGTTATTTTATTTCCTATATACCTTACCGGCCGGGTTCCGGCAAGTCTGTTTTTTCCTTGTTTTCCTGAACCGCCTCTTTTTCCGGCCGATCCTCAGGGCTTATGTCCGCCGCCGCACCTCCCGGAACCGCCGCTCGATCCCGTTGCTGGTCCGCATCATCTTGCGGTGTTCCGGCGGCAAAGCGTAGACCGCCAGAAGCAGGTCCAAGTCCTTCTCCATTCGTTGCACGGCCTTCGGGTAGATCGGCGCCCAACGTGCCGCCCAACGCCCCAAGGCTCGACAGGCCGCCCTACGACTGGCAGCATCGTAGACCGGCGCGGAGCGGTAAACAGTTTCTTGGTGGCATGATGGAAAAGGTGGATGTCACCTTTTCGCGTCCCCTTTGTTAACAGCTTCATGCGTCGCCCATAAAGCGTCGCGCCATGCCGTGTCATCGGGATTGGCTCCTCGTAAACGAAGGGTGTATGCTCGCTGGGTCATGGGTATTTTGGCCACGAACAATCCTCCCAAAATGGGAACCACAATATGAAACCGGACAAACATATTACCATGATTCCTCTTTCCGTGCAGGCCGGCGCAAGTGTCGGAAGCTTTTGCGTCGGCGGATAATCGGTTATAAATGCTTTAGACCATTGCGCTGACGTTGCATGGCCGGTAAACTTTTAAGGAAGCCCAGCATGACCGATACCGCCAAACCAGCCGCCCCGCATATTCGCATGGATACCGATCAGGGCGTTATTGAATTGGATCTTTGGCCCGATGTGGCTCCCAAGACCGTCGAAAACTTCGTCACACTGGCGCAGAAAGGTTTCTACAACGGCCTGACTTTTCACCGCATTATTCCCGGATTTATGGTTCAAGGCGGATGCCCCACCGGCACGGGTACCGGTGGGCCAGGTTATCATATTAAAGCTGAATTCAGCCAGCGCAAGCATATTCGTGGTGTTATCAGCATGGCCCGCTCATCGGATCCGGATTCCGCCGGCTCGCAATTTTTCATCATGCACGATGATGCTCCGCACCTTGATGGCCAATACACCTGCTTCGGGCAGGTAACCACCGGGCTGGATGTCGTGGATAAATTAGCCGCCACACCACTGAAAGATCCGCGGTCCGGCTCACCAAAGACCGCACCGAAAATCAAAACCGTCACGGTCAGTTGACCGGCATTCATGTGCCACGGCAATGTGGCGCAGAGGCGCAGAGCGCGCCGAGGCCACGGAGGAGTAAAGGGATGGGAATGATGAGATAGCAGACAATCTGTATCTGCGGTAACCGTTCACGGCGGCGCGAAAAACGGCCGCGGGATTGCGATCCTCGCGGCTGCCCCCCCGCAGCCGTGGATGGAAATCCACGGCCGTTCGTAACCGCAAACCATCATGCCTCGTAATCCAACCACCGCTCGATTACCATCCACGACTGTGAAAAGCCCCGGAAATTTTCCCGCCCGGCACGATCCCCGTGCCGATGCGGGCGCGTTATCACCCGTCCGGAGAGGCTATAATTCAATGTGAATCCCAAAACAATGATGTCGCCCGATCCCGCAACGGGCTTGCCGGCGCCAGCGGCGCCACGCACTTGTCCTCCCCCGCTTGCCCGGCCGGAAGACCCACCGGCGGGTTGGTTCAAGGTAAGCAACTCCTTCATTGATGACGGGGGCCTGGCATCCATCCGCACCCTGGCCGCGCTGCGGGTTTTCCTGGTTCTCGGACGTCTGGCGGACGGCGGCGGCGCCGCCTGGCCGAGCATCACGTATCTGGCCAAACTCACCGGCCTCGGACACAGTTGCGTTTCACGGGGTATCCGGGAACTGGTGGAACGCGGCATGATTGTCCGCCTTGCGCCCGGTGGCCCCGGGGCAACCACCCGCTACGGCATCTGGCCGGCCAATGGTAGCGTCTCTCCACACGCTAGCGTGTCCAGACGGGTAGCGTGTCATAAGCACAAGACGCAACTGGCCATCGCGCTGCTGGTGCGGTACATCCTGAATTGCCTGGGGCAATTTTACACCGATTATGTGGATCCGCGTTACACCACCGCCAACGCCCTCTTTTGCGACCTGCGGGCCGCCTGTGGGAACGATTCCCAAACCACGGAGCAAGCCGCCTTCGCCAGGTACCAAACCGCCGCCTGGCTGATTGTCGATGAGATCAGCGAACTGCGGTTCTCCGATTATGAAATTCGGCGATTGGGCGAGCTGGTCGATTTTCGATATTACTCCCGGCGCGCGACCATTTTGTCCGGCAACGGCACGCGCGCGGGTGTTTCCGCGGCGCTGGGACCGTCTATTGTCTCACGCTGCCGGGAAGTGGGACTGGCGATTGAAACCACCGGCTGGCCGGATTGGCGTTCCCCGGCCGCCGAAGCCCGGCACGCCCGGGAGCCGCGCGCCGGCGGCGGGCGGGATGGCTTATGTATTCCCGCCACGCATACCGTTGGCGCGGGATAACAAATGCACCACCGGCCGAACGGTGGCGAGCGGATTATCCGATCCGCACAGAGCGGCGCCGGCCATGATGCGCCGGTTCCCACCACAAAATCGGTTCGTCCGCGTGCGCGGAAATTGCCACTTCAATAATGGCCGCGGCCAGGCGCAGCGACGGGTCGCTGGGAAACGGATGGGTCGCCAAAGCGGCGGTGGGAGCGCGTCCGCGGGCGGGAAGAGCCGACTCCGCCGGCACTTCCAGTTGCGGCGCAATAGATGCGGCGGATGGTTGGACGCGTTGGTGCAGAGATGGTTTTGTCAGCGCCATGGCCACCGCCCCGTATCCGCAGTCGCCCCGCGTGTAGCGCGCCAGCTCGCGCCGCTTAAGCCGGCGAACGGCGCGGTCGCAAAGATCGATCCCCAGGGGCGAACTTTGATCCGCCCAGCAGACAAGCACGGCGTCCAGATGGGCGTTCGAGAGCAGATCGTCCGCCCGCTCCAGCACGCCGGTGGCGATCCACGCATCGTGGGCCAGAGTTTCACAGGGGCCATGAATGTGAAAGTGAATCGCCGCCAGCGACGCCACGCTCGAGTAAACCGATCGCGTGAAACGCAGGGGCGAGGCATAGCGCCCGTCGGCATCGAACATGCTTTCCAGGTAAGCCGCCGTGCTGTCGATGGCGCCCCAGCGGCTGAAAAGAATAAGTCCGATTCGCTGCCGGGAAATCGGACTTTGCTCCAGCCCGGCGGCCCGCCAGGCCTGTTCGATGGCGGCAAACGCATACTGGACGACCGGATCAGGCGAATCGAAATTCGGTTGCGGGTTCGCGGGCAAAGCGCGACCGATCCAGGCGAAGCGCTTGTCCGATAACGACGGCGCCTTTTCCCCGGCCAGAGGGAAATCCGCCGGGGTGGGCCGTGGCCGGCAGGCTTGGAATACCGCCTCCGCCAGTGCGGCCGCGTCGGCGAATTGGTCGGTGAAAGTTCCCAGTCCCAATATTTGCAGTGGCGGTTCTTTCACAAACTTTCTCCCGTCGCGCCGGTGGCCGGCGCCTCGCGTGTTTTGGAAAACACCAGGGCGGTATTGTTTCCACCAAACGCGAAATTGCAGGACAGGGCGGTCTCAATGGCCTGCGCCGTGGGCCGGCGGACCAAGGGCAAATCACAGGCCGGGTCGGGATCGCGCAGGCCGCTGTTGGGAGGCAGCAAGCCATCGGCAAGGGCCAGCAGGCAAATGGCGGCTTCGATGGCGCCGGCGGCGGCAAACGTATGACCCGTCAGCCGTTTGGTTGAACTCACGGGCGGCGGCGGGCGAGTCGCTGTGCGGAAGACCTGCTGAAGAACTCGGGCTTCCACCGCGTCGTTATCGCGGGTGCCGGTTCCATGCGCATTGACGTAATCAATCTGGTCGGGAGCGAGGCGGGCGGCGGCCAGCGCCCCGGTAATAGCCGCGGCGGCATAAACGCCGCCGGGATCGGGTTTCGTAATGTGATGGGCGTCGCAGGTGGCGGCGAAGCCGCGGATAAAACCGATCGGTCGGGCGCCGCGCCGGTACGCATGTTCCAGGGATTCGAGAACGAGAATGGCGGCGCCCTCGCCGACGGTTATGCCGGGACGGTTGCGGTCAAAAGGCCGGCATCCGTCCGCGGCCAGAAGACGCAGACTGTGAAAACCGGTCAGGATTAAACGGCAAAGCGCTTCGGTTCCACCCGCGAGCGCCAGGTCGATTTTTCCGGAGTGAATGGCGTCGCAGGCCGCGCCGATGGCCATGGCCGATCCGACGCAGGTCGTCAGGTTCAGATAGCAAGGGCCGGCCAAATGATGCCGCCGCGCCAGCAACGCCAGAGTTTCATGCGGTTGGAGGCGCCGCATGTGCGCGGGCGGCGCGCGATCTCTGTCCCGGCGGTAAACGGCGTAATATTGTTCGCTTTGATCCATTCCGCAAACGCTCGTCGCCAGGAAGCAACCCGCGGGCGCATCCTGCCGGGAAAATTTTTCGGGCAACGCGGCCGAGCGCAAGGCCTCATCGGCGCAGAGGCAGGCCAACTGCTGCGTCCGGGCCAACAGGCGCCAAAGATGGAGCGGGATATTTTTCGGGCAAGGCGGGGGGGGACATTGGGCTACTCGCACAGTGGCCAGCGAAGCGGGAATCCCGGCGCCCCGAGGCTCCCAGGGACGGAGTGTTTCCACCCCGGACCGGATTCCCGCCCACGACGCGCTACGCGTAAGCCCCTGGGTGGTAATCATTCCGATGCCGGTAACGGCAATCGGCACAAATGGCGGTTGCTGGTTCATGCGGATTCGCGGGGCCTTCTATGAATCATGCCGGGGGTGTCGTCTTCCGCACGGGTCATGGCATTATCTACGCGTTATCTTCTCCGCAGACCCGGATGAAGGCAAGCGAATCCCCCATTTCCACCGCCGGAAAATATTCGCTACACTAAGACGGTTGTTACGGCAAACGGCGGGGCGGGGACACGCGGCGCCAAGAGCCGATCTCCCGCGGAAATCCTTGCCGGGGCGGACGGGATGGATGGCGGCGACGATCCGAAAATCTCAAAAGCAAGGCGAACCCGGCGCGCCACGCCCGATTCGCATTCGCCACCATGGCGGCTATCGCGGCAACATGCTCATGCTGCGGCTGGGCAGTCTGTTTTTGCCGCTGGGCTACGCCGCGGTCGCCGCGGCGGCGGCCTGGTTCTGGCTGGCGGAAAGACCGGCCCGCGCCGCCAGCGAAGATTTCCTGGAGCGGATCTTCGGCCGGCAGTCGCGTCTGCGCCGCGGGTGGCAATCATATCGCCACATGAATATGTACGGGAAAATGCTTTTGGATCGCAGTGTCTTCCTCGCCGGGCTGGACCGGCGGTTCCTCGTGGATTCGCTCGATGAGCCGAACATCCGGGACGCCTTGCGCCGCCGGCGGGGGCTGTTGATTCTCACGGGGCATTTCGGTTGTGCGGAAATCTCCGCCCCTCTGCTCCAACAACTTGATCCGGGCCGGCCCCTGCACTTCGTGCGCTACGCCAACCCCCGCGACGCCACCGAGCAATTTCAACGGGATCAGTGGAAAAAACTCGCCGCCGCCCGCTGGATCAATTCGTTCGATCCCCTCGCCGCCGGCGTGGAAATCATGGCCGCGTTGCAACGGGGAGAATGCGTCGCCATGCAGGCCGACCGCGCCATGCGGGGGCGAACCATTCCCGCCACGCTGCTGGGGCGGCGCGTCGATCTTCCGGCCGGACCTTTCACCGCCGCCGTCGTCGGCGAGGCGGTGGTGGTCTGCGCGTTTACGTTTCGCGCGGGCTATCGCCGTTATCGCACCTGCATCTCGCCGCCACGCTGCTACGTTCCGTCGTCCGGGGTTTCCAAGGAGGCCGCCATTGCGCAGGCCGCCGGCGACTATGCCCGGGAATTGGAAAAGCTGCTCAAGCTCCATCCCTATCAATGGGGAAATTTTTACCGGTTCTGGGATGGCGCCCCGGCGGTGGGCCAATCGCCGGAAAGTTCCAATTCCAGCACGCAGGCCGGCGTCCCGGCGACATGAATGCCGGCGCGAACCACGCGGCCCGGATGGATATCCATGGTTATTTGCAGGCGCTCCCCCGGCCGGATCGGACGGAGAAATTTTACCTCCCGCAACGTCGCTACGTCGATGCTTCCGCCCAGAAAGCTCAACACATCGAGAACGGCCTGGATCTGGAGAAATCCCGGTAATAGTGGATGGGAAGGAAAATGACCCTGGAAGCCCGGATGACCCGCGGGGAAAAAAACTTCCGCTTCGATGCGCCGGGGGTTGCGCCACGGGCCGGCGGGCGCGCGAATGTTGGCGCCGCAGACGCCGCCGACAAATTCAATGCATTCGCTCACACCAGCCCACCTGCCGTTGCGGCTTGCCCATTTGCGGGAATTATTGCGCCGCGCGATGCGTATCAATGTAACGGGCCAGGCCGGCGATGTTCGCCAGCGCTTCGCGGACCTCATCGTTCTGATCGTGCAGTTGCACGTGGAAATTCTTGTCAATCAGAACGGCGACTTCCAGGACGTCCACCGAATCCAGCCCCAGCCCGTTTTTCCCAAAAATGGACGTCGCGGGACCGATCTCGTGACCGGGATTGGTCCGCAGACGCAGACCTTCTTTGAGCACTTCCACAAGCTTCCGTTCGGTTGGCGTCATGTATACTCCAATCTTCATGAACCGGCGTGCGCCGTCATCACCCCCACCGGCTTCCCGTGGCCGCTGTATTATAAGAATTGTCCACCCCGGCTCCAGTGCTCTGTCAGCCGTGTAATGATGGATTGACGGCGGGCCAGAGGGCCGTGGGCGCGAAGCGAGGAGGATGGCGTATGCAAACAATGGGTGCGGGCGTCTGGCCCGCCAATTGCCTGCGCCGGGCAAGATGCCCACCGCCTTTTCGAAACCCGCCATGATGTTTCAATCTTGAAATGCGCGCGGTATATAGCGGTATATACGGGTCTGCCGGGAGCAAAAGCATTCCGCCGGGACCTTTGGTTTTCGCGATCCGGCGACCGGCTATTCCCGGAGCCGGTATGCCGCGCTGTGCGGAAGGTAATCACTCGTGAATCCGGAATGTTCCATTTCCCTTCGCGTGCGCTATGTCGAATGCGACGCGATGGGCTATCTGCATCATTCGCATTACCTGCCCTATTTTGAAATGGGGCGCACGGAACTGCTGCGCCAGTCCGGAATGAGTTACCGCGATCTGGAAAAACAAGGTGTTTTCTTCGTGGTGGTGCGGATCAGCGCGGCATTCCGCAAACCGGCGCGGTACGACGACGAACTGACATTGAAAACAAAAATCATCCGGCAAACGCATGTGCGCATCGATCATTCGTATGAGCTGGTTCACATCCCCAGCGGACAACTCCTGTGCACCGCCGAGAGTTCCATCGCCTGTGTGGACCGGGCGGGAAAGGTGATTCCGATACCGGCAACGCTCGCCGGCGATTTCCCGGCCCACCGCGCCGCAGGGCCGCCCGGCCCACCCGGTCATTCTTCCACGGATGATCCGCCCTTGGTTTCCACACTCGACGATTCACCATCGCCGGCTTGGAGCGTGACGTCACCGGCCGGGCGGGAAGTTCCCGATAATTCAGGCACTGGCCCTGATAGCTCACCAGCAGTTGCCCGCAGGCCATCTGCTTGACCAACACCTTCCTGCCCGCCAACGCCAGCCCCGCATGTTCCGCAGGTATCTGCAACCACTGGCTCCACCAACGCACACACCAATCCTGCCCTACCACCCGTGGCTCCTGCACGCACAGTACCTTGGTCGCTCATGCCTTTGACCTGATCGCCCGTTCAAGTTCTACGAACAGCCGTTCACACCACCGGCAGTGCTTGCGTACCTCAACGGGGTTAATCTTCTCCAATAGTTTCGCCCCGTCGCGAATTTTTTGGTACTCCTTGGCTTTGGTATTTCTGGTGGCTTGCTTCAAGGCATCGGTGATATCGGCTTTGGTTCGGCTCTCGGCGAGGTTGGCCGTGGGCAATTTCACCCGGTCGAAGTTGCCGCTAAAATGTCTTGTCAGTCCGTCCGGATCCGCTAGAAACCAGGCTTCCATGCACGCCACCATCATGTGGCAGCGCCTATCGTCCGCCCCTGCCGGCTTGGCCCATCCGCCCAACTGACGCTTTGCCAGATGGCACCAGGGCGAGGCGTCAATGCTTACGGGCTCTTCGGAATCCACCAGGAGGATGTTCAGTATCTCCGGTTCCTTTTTCACAGCATCGACAAAAGCTCCATAGGTCTCACCGCGACCACCGCACGGAATAATCCTCCATTGGATTGCTTTGTTTCGCGCCAATTCCCTGATTTCGCGGAAAAAAACCGAGAAACCCGCACGCAGCAGGGATTTTGTGGCGTTTGTACTACCACCGCCTTCTACGTAAATAGCGATCGCGCTCAAAATAGGTTGCCTCCCAATTTGCCTGTCCGCCAGATGTCGCCTAAAGCGTAGTCCTTGAGCCAGTAGGCGAGTTTATCCGCCTCCAGCCGGCGCAACTCCGTGCCGTTTTTCCCATAATCGCAGACCAAAACGGAATCTGTATGTGCTGTCAGCGCTGATACCAGGGCGTCGGAGTGGGTCGTGACAACGATCTGGGTTGTGGCGGATGTTTCCACCAGCAGGTCGGCCAAAATGCTCATAGCGTCGGGATGCATGCCCAGTTCCGGCTCCTCGATGCAGATTAGGGAGGACGATTCCGCGTTAAGTAATATGGCCAGCAAGCACAAAAACCGTAGCGTACCGTCGGAGAGGCGCGTTGCCGGCACGGGAACGCCCAGTCCGTCTTCGTGCAGGAAAATCTGCACGGCGCCACCCGCCACTCCGATGGTCAACCTGCTGAACCGTGGTAGAAACCGTCGGAGCATCTCATTGAGGCGGATCCACCGCTCGCCACGCTGTTGAAGCTCATTTAGCACCAATCCAAGATTCACCGTCTGCGGCAATAGTATGTCATTGGGCAGATTGGCCGGTTGCGGCAAGCGCAATGTAGCGGAGCGTCCAAAGGCCCACTCCCGGAAGATTCCGATGCGCTCAAGGCGACGCGCGGCTGACGAAAACTCTGGAAAACTTGCCGGATCTTTGATTTGCGAAAGGGCCGAAAGCTGCGGATTTACGCCTACCTGCCGTTCCGTGTGCCCGCCCTCAGCCTGCGCCGGGGTGCGTAGCTGGCGGGTGGCGATAAACGCCTGGCCGCGCTGCTTCCGGTAGTAGTAGTACCGCGGTTCATGCGCCGTGCGCGCGGCACCTTGGGTTCTTTCCAGAGTTTCCTCCGTGATTTCGAGATGGTCCGCGTTTTGCATGAATTCGATGGCGTAGGACAGTTCAGGAATATTGTCGGCAGCTGTCAGATGGGCCACCAGACGCGCTGAAACGGTGCCGCCTCTGCCGCCGTGCCATATCCAGTTGCTGGGCAGGCCACCGAGCCGGATGGCAGCGCTGAAATCGGCCGGCGCGGCGTGAAGCAACTCAATGGCCTCGATGAAGTTGCTCTTCCCGACGCCATTGGGGCCGATGAGTACGTTAAGGTCCGTAAGTGTGACCGATGAACTCTCGGGGCCGAAGGAAAGAAATCCCGCCGGATGAAGAATCTCAAGAAGCTTGTTACTCATTGGCCATCCTTTCCAAGTGCCGTTACCCGCGCGCCGCCCGCTTGGCTTGGTTTGAATAATGGCAATCGTTCCAACGGTTGCCATCAAATTGACTGCACCTTGCCGATTGCTTCGACCACTATCCCTCGTAGCTCTTCGTGCGATAAGTTTAGATCCATTATCGTGCCTCGTTAATCCAAGCATCCGTACGGGCGTTTTTCCCTTGTGATGCCGCTACTCTGGGGTTTCAACGGGCTGATCAGAAGCACCCGGCGAAAGTGCGGGCCGTTCGGATTGTGGGGGCCGGTAACTGCTCCTGTGACCTCCTCGCGCCCCGTATTCAGCGTAACGGCCATGCCGCCAGCGCGTGTTCGGAAAGACGTTGTTGCCGCGCCCGTATCTTGTTGGCGTCCCAATCTCGCTCGGCGCCGACTTCCTTTGTAAGTTTGAGTGATGATGCCTGGAGGGCTGGCTGCTTGGATTTGAAATCGTCGTTGCCCAGCGACTCATTTTCCGTTCGTCGCAGAAGCACCATGTTGCCCAAGCGGTAGCGATAGACTGCCGCCACCTCGTCGGTGATTCCTGGCCATTTGCTGCCAGGGTGCTGTGGAAGTACGTGCTCTAGCGTCATTTCCGTTGGGTCGGTGTTCACGACGAGTTCTGGCTCCTGCTCTCCGCCTGCCGCCCGCTCGAGCGCCCCGATGATGTATCGTGCCAGCTTGCTCTTGGTGGTAGAGAAAGCCTGGAAGGTATCCTGGAAGGCCGCATCTGTCGGTATGACGGTCTCGATAGCGCTGCTCAGTGCGTCCGCGTTAACGATCTTCTCGTCCTTTATCTCCCTGGCCCGCTGGCAAAATGCCTCTTCGACGCTCCCGCTTCCAATATTGCCCGAAACTGTGAGTCGGACGGCCCAGCTCACCGCGCGCCGAAGCGAGACCGCTACCTGATCCGCTGGCAGGCTCCGGAGAATAGCGAGTAACAGAGGGCGCAGTCGCGTCAGCCCGAGAAAATTTAAGGTCTCCAAGTGGCGGGCCGCACTGGGGCGATGGTCCTTCCAGAATGGGTGGCTTGGTGACAATAAGGCCTGGAAGAGGGTGGCGTACTGTCTCAGCTCCTCCGAAAACTCAACGGCGTTTTGTTTACCCGTAACTGTGCCCTTGATTGCGCCAAAAAGGTCCTTTTCCCGGATGAGCGATCGCGTGGCCGACCATGTCTGCCTAATGAAATCGACAACATCGCCCTCAGTGTTCGAGGCTTCGAAGAAGCTATACATCGCGGTCCAGGAATTCTGCACCTCCCGGAGCCGGTTGCCCGCCACGCGGAAAAGGTAATTCTTGAGCAGGTCCGAGAGAGCTAGGTCGAGCCCGCGGTCATTGAGCGTTTCGAAAAGAACGAAGGCATTCTCGTCCGAGGGCACGGTCAGTACTATTACTTGCGCCTTATTTTGCAGGTAGACCAACAGGTCGATTAGGAGGTCAGTCCCGTTTGGCTGTGCGGCGAGGTCCTGAACCCGCTTCTTGCAGATTTCTTTTGCCTCGGCGATCGCGCGATGGGATCCTCGCTGCGGCGTAATCTTTCCGCCTGGTCGTAGCACTGCCTTGAGGAAAAAATCATTATCCCGCTCGTTCAGTTGGAGTTTCTGGACGTCTTCCTTGCTGCGCAGGTCGCGGTTCATTAGAAATCGGGCGTCGATGTCCTGGTTTCTGGTGTCTTGCAGCTGTTTGAAGTGGTCTCGAATTTGTGCGACGAGTATCGTTGCCGTGGCAAGCCGCTGCTGGCCGTCTACCACGTCGGGGGCTTGGTTGGCCTCTGAGTTCTGGGCGATCACGATTGATCCGAGGAAATATTCGGGCCGCTCGCGTTTGCATGCTTCCACGACGTCGTCGAGAAACTCGGTGACGTTGTGTGCTTCCCACGCGTAGGAGCGCTGGTACTGCGGGATTACGAGATTGCTGTCCTCCAGCAGGCGGGCGATTCCGCGTTTCTCGATGTTGAATCTTCCAGTCTGTGCCATTGGCGGCAGGATAGCAGTGCATACGGGGCGTGGCAACCGGCGAGGGCAACTGCTGTGACGTAGACACGCGAAAACCGGCGAACCTTGAAAACGTCTTCCATGGTAATACCTCTATGGTCGCCTCGCTGATACCGGTTGAGCGGAGAGGCCCGTCATTTCGCGGTCCGCACCAGGGCCAAGATGGCCGTCTTGATAGCCGTGGGCAGCTTCAACCAAGCGTCCACAACCGCTTTCAGGTCTGGGGCCATTTGATTGTAAGCATTGTCTGCAAAGTGTTTTGGTGCGCCTAGTGGTGCGCGCTGTACAGAACCCTGCGTTTTGTTGGTGTTTTGAGCAAAACGCGCCGGCTTGGAAGGCCGTCAAATGATCCGGCAAGATGGCGTCTCTGGATGGCGCCTTCCACCACCGACCGTTTATGAAATTGGCATCCTCCCGCCGGGCGTGCGAGAGGGGTCTTTTTGGCCTAAGATTGTCTGGGAACCCGGGCGGGTAGGAGCGCGGGGTGGAGGGCGGCAAGCCCTGGCGCCGGCCCGTTCCGGAAAAAAAGCTTTTTGCCGGTCCCGCCGCCGGCCGGCCGGGCCATCGGAATTAACCATTGGATAACGCCATGGCGGAACGTACAAAGAATCTCCATATTTTACTCGATCCGGCCAACCGGCCGGCCTTCGCCGCCCACGATCGGACATGGTCGAACCACCGTTACGTATACGCGGTGGTATCGCGGCGGAGTGGTGGAATCAGCATCGGCGTGAATCTGAATCCGAATAAGGTCTGCAATTTTGATTGCATTTATTGCAGCGTGGACCGGCGCATACCGGCGCTGCCGGGGAGCGATTCACCCGTGGATCCGGCCCTGGTTCAGACCGAACTGGAGCGCATGCTCACGCTGTTCCAATCCGGCGAAATCTTCCGGTTGGAACCCTTCGCCGGGATCGCGCCGGAACTTCGCCGGCTCAATGACGTGGCGTTTTCCGGCGACGGAGAACCGACCACCTGCCCGCAATTTCCCCGGTGCTGCCGCATCGCGGCCGACGTGTTGCAACGCGCCGGAATGGCCCACGTGAAAATTGTGGTGATTACCAACGCCACGATGTTCCACCGCCCCGGTGTCCGGGAAGCTCTGGCCTTCCTGGACGCGCGGCAGGGCGAAATATGGGCCAAACTCGACGCCGGAACGCCGGAATATTACCGGATGGTGGATCGTACCGGCATTTCCCTGGAGAAAGTGCTTGCCAATATTTTGTGGTGCGCCCGCCAGCGGCCCACCGTGATTCAAACCTTGCTGCTGCGGGTTCGCGGAGAGCCTCCGCCGGAAAGTGAAATCACCGCCTATATCCGGCGCCTGGGCGATATACTCCGGGAGGGCGGCCGGATCAAACTGGTGCAACTTTACACCGTGGCCCGCCGGCCGGCGGAAGCGTACGCCGCGGCGCTGGCGCCGGAGCAGTTGCTGGCCGTCGCGGCGCGTCTGCGCGACGAGCTGCCCTCTCTGGCGGTAGAGGTATATCCGTAAGGACTATACTTGGTATATATTTATGACTGATATGACCAATCCCGCCCATCCGTCCGATCCGCCGGCGCCCCGGCCAGCGGGGCGCCGCCCGCCGGCGAGTTTTTTCGCGCTCGGCTACCAGGTGCCGCCTGGAGAGATTCACAGCGGCGGGCGTTGCTACCGCCTGCGGCGGGTTTTCAAGCACGATTTTTTCGCCGCCACGGGCCTTTATGAAGAGGTGGACTCCCGGCCGGGAGCCAGCGGAACGGAGAACGCCCAGACTCCGCCGGCCCGCGGGATTGCTTCTCCCGCCACCGGCGCCGGCGGCGGGCGCCGGCAAGTGGTGCTGAAAATTCAGCGCACCTATCCGCTTTTCGGATTTCCGATGCAATGGCTGGGACGATTGGCCGCCCGGCATGAAACCGCTGTTTTCCGCAGACTCCAGGGAATCGCCGGAATTCCGGAATTCCTCGGCGAATTCGGTCCCACCGGCTACCTGCACGCCTTCGTTCCCGGGCGGGACCTTGGCCCGGCCGGCCAGCCCGATGCCGCTTTTTTCCAGGCGCTTTTTGAATTGTTTACCATGATCCACGCCCGGCATGTCGCCTACGTGGACACCAACAAGCGCGAGAATATTCTCCAGGGCGACGACGGCCGCCCCCATCTGATCGACTTTCAGATTTCTTTTATCGCCCGGCGCGGCGACCGGGACAATTTTGCGGCCCGTTGGATTCTCCAGCGGCTGCAAGCGGAAGACTGGTATCACTACTATAAGCACAAAACCCGCCTGGCCCCGCAGATATGCACGCCCGCGGATTTCCAGCGGGCCGGGAACCGCAGTTGGTACATTCGTCTGCATCGTCGCATCGCGCAGCCTATGATTCGCTGGAGACGGCGTTTCCTGGCCCGGTACAACAACCCGGCGCCCGGGCGTCGCTGAAGTTGCGGGAAGGATCGCAACCGTGCGGGAGTCGAAAATGTCCAATACCCGCCGAACTGTCATAACCGGAATCGGCGTGGTGGCGGCCAATGGCGTGGGTGCGGACGCTTTTACGCGGAGTTTACGCAATGGCGTGAGCGGTGTGGACTGGATTGATTCGTTTGACGCATCCCCGCTCAAGGTCCGCTTCGCCGGCGCGGTGAAGAACTTCGATCCGCGGCGGGTCCTGGACGAACGCGACGCACGGCGCGTCGGCCGGCTGGTTCCGCTGGCGATTGCCGCGGCGCGCGAAGCACTGCAAATGGCGGGTATTTCCATCGCGCCTGCGGATCGGGAGCAAAGCCGGCGGATCGGCGTTCTGCTGGGGACCGGCGGCGGCGGCCTGGATTTTATTGAGCCGCAATATCGCGCCTATTTTACCGGCGAAGGCAAATATTCTCCTTTCACCGTGCCGGCCGGCACCCACGGCAATTTATCCAGCGAAATTTCCATCGCCCTGGGTTGCCGCGGGTTTTCCCACGTGGTAAGCA
Organism: Planctomycetota bacterium; assembly: GCA_021831565.1. Classification (GTDB taxonomy): domain Bacteria; phylum Planctomycetota; class Phycisphaerae; order WQYP01; family WQYP01; genus JAKBMM01. The sequence goes on along the minus strand of JAKBMM010000037.1, from coordinate 1,426 downwards.
CCGGTTGCACCAGCAGCACCGATGCGCTGGGCTACGCCATGCGGCACATCGAGCGCGGCGACGTGCCGATCGTTCTCGCCGGCGGCGCCGACGCGCCGATCACCCCGGGCATTCTCAAGGGATTCGAAATGATGCGGATTCTCGCCGGCGAGACCAGGCCGATTCAGCGCGCCAGCCGGCCGTTCAATCGCGATCGCGACGGTTTCGTGCTGGGGGAAGGGGCGTGGATGTTTGTGCTGGAAGACGCCGCGCACGCCGCGGCGCGCGGCGCCGTCGTGCTGGCGGAATTGCGCGGCTGGGCGTCCACCTGCGACGCCTGGCACCGCGTGCAACCGGCGCCCGACGCGCTCGAGAGCGCCCGGGCCATTGCGCTGGCCCTGGCGGATGCCGGCATCGGGCCGGAACAAATTGATTACGTGAATCTCCACGGCACGGGTACGCGGCTCAACGACGAACTGGAAACCCGGGGCCTCAAGCTGGCCCTGGGTGAACATGCGGCGCGGATTCCGATGAGCAGCACCAAATCCATGATCGGTCATCCGCAGGGCGCTTGCGGCGCCGCGGGCGTGGCGGCGAGCATACTTTCGCTGCGTGCGGGCTTTATCCATCCGACCATCAACCTGGATGATCCGGACCCCTGTTGCGATCTGGATTATGTTCCGGGCCGCGCCCGGCCGGACGGCGCCGCGACCTGGGCGCTGTGCAACTGCATCGCCTTCGGCGCGAAGAATTCCGCCCTGGTGCTGCGGGTGCGGCGATGAGGGAAATTTATCCGCATTCGCGGCGTAGATCGAACACCGGCTGGGGCGCTGCCGGCGGGCGCGCCGGCGGCTCGAAGGCCTGATCGAATTCAAACACGTTGTCGAAATCGCGGACGGAGTCCCGCGGCGTCTTCCGCATCAACCCGTTTTCGACCATCGCAAAGACAATCCGGCCGAAGTCGCTGGTCTGATGGATGTTCCAATGGTTGAGCACCGCGCGCGCCAGCACGCCGTAACGCTTGATGGCGAAATCGCGTAAACCCAGCGAAAGTTCCCGTCCGGTAATGTGGCGCTGCTCCCGCGTACAGCTCTCGGCGTCCGGGTGCACGCGGCGCACCGTATAAGCCAGCCCATCGCGAACAAATTCAAAAGCCTCCGGCGGATAGCGACCGTCGCTTTGCACAATTTGCTCCACCGTTTTTTTCTTGGTCTTGTTCATCGTCAAGTCCACTAATGGTAATGGAATAACTTTTCCTACCGAACAATTATAGCAACACTCCCGGTCAAGAAGCATGGCTATCCTAATTGGCGGCATAGAGGGGCCTGTGACAGTTTCTGTCCGGGGTCGGCGATTGGTAGAATGGGAGAAACTGATCCACAGGAAGTGGTTCGGAAGTTATGGCTTCTGTTCAAGGAGGAACCATCATGCCCGCGACAACCACCCG
>JAKBMM010000036.1 GCA_021831565.1 Planctomycetota bacterium | reverse complement strand
TTAGGGATTGTAACGAAATAATATGATGATTAAGGCGGGATCATCCTGGTCGAATGAGATAGTTCCACTCGCCATGAAAGGCGTCGGGACGCAGGTGGATTTGTTCCATCTGAGCGTTGGTCACCTTGACCTTGCGCGGGTACCGCTTGGCATCCAGTTCGCACCGGACCTTCAAGCCGGACGTGGTCCGTGTGTGGGCGATCAGGTTGACGATCGTGGCATGGGTCAGCAGCGGCCGACCACGCCAGTTCTGGCTGATGAAGCTGAACAGCCGGTGTTCGATCTTGTTCCACTTGCTGGTTCCCGGCGGCAGATGACACACGTGGATCGCCAAGCCCGTCTGACACGCCAGCTGGTGCAGTTCCCACTTCCACAGCCGCACGCGCGAACCATTGCTCCCGCCGCTATCGGCCACGATCAGCAGCGAACGCGCCCGCGGATAGCCCGGTCGGCCCATCGTCCGCCACCAGCGGCGAATGGTGTTAACCGCGAAGGTGGCCGTGTCGTGGTCCACACCCACGCTGACCCAGCCGGCGTTGCGCGCCAGGTCGTAAACCCCGTAGGGGATCGCCTTGCCCAACTGTTTATCCAAAAAGTCGTGGACCCGGACCTCCTCCGGCGCACCCTTCGGCCGCCATTCCCGGCCGCCATTTTTGAAGTCTCCGACCAGTTCTTTCTTCTTGGTATCCACCGAGACCGCCGGCTGGCCGCCCGCCATCGCTTGAGATACGACGCGGTTGATGTACTCGAACTGGGCGTTGCGGTCGGGATGGCTGGATCCTTCGCGGGTCTTGCGATTGGCCTGCAAACGGTAGCCCAACTCGTGCAGCAAGTCGGCCACCAGCCGATGACTGACTTGGTAGCCTTCGGCCGCCAAGTCCCTGGCCAGCCGGCGTGTGCTCTTGCACGTCCACCGCAGCGGCGATTCCGGGTCGCCCCGACTGACCGGCTCCACCCGGCGCTCCAAGGCCTGCTTCAGCCCCGGGTCCAACATCGCCTTGGCTTTGCGCCCACCGCCCGGCGCACGAATGCGGGCTACGTCCAGCGGATGGGCCGCGGCAGCTTCGGCGATGCCACGCACGATGGTGTTGCGCGACATACCGGTGACACGCATCACCGCGGCGATACCCCCGCGGCCATAGGCGACCGCCTCCGTGCCCGCCCACAGCCGTCGCGTGCGTTCGTTCAGGGCGGCTTGCAAGACTTCATACTTGCCATCAAGCGTCCGTTCTTGTGTCATGCTTTTATTATCGGCTATGACATGGCGAAAGAATCAAGTTATTTTGTTACAGTCCCTTAGTATCCCCAAAGAGTTTTTCGGGCGCATATCGTAGAACAAATTCAGCGACTTCAGTTCCAGCGATAAGATAAATTGGTTTTTTCAGGCTCTCAGATTTCTCGCGGATATAATCTTCGAGACGTTGTGTTTTGTTCGCGGTGGTAATTAGAAGGCCGCCGTCTGCCTCATATTTGCTTATACCTTCGATGATCTGGTCGACAGCGCTCAGATCCCAGTGATCCCCCTCATAAGACTTGGCTTGAACGACTAATGTCGTTGTCAGATCTATTCCCAATATCGGATTCCGAAACTCGACGAGAATATCTGCGCCATAATCCGATTTCCACCCGAATCCATTTGGTGTTGATTTGGTATTTGGCAACGCGGAAAAGATCCCATCGAGGAAGCGCTCAAACTCTTTGCTCTTGTTCATTTCGTGGATGGCTTTGGTAATCTCAGGGAGCAGTTTTAAGAGGCGGTTCTTCAGATGGATGGCGGATCGTCCTCCGTCGCTGGGGCGGTATTTCCCTTGCTTCAGGTTCACGATGCTCTTCAGAAAATCGTCCACTTGATGCACACGCTGTATGCGCTTCATGGGACTCAAGTTCACGGAGGGCAGGACGTTCTTGTCGCTACGGTCGAATTGAACAATCGTGCTGGGATCATTCGGGATGACATTATTGAAATCTTGTCCCCAGGAACACGTTACGCCAGTGTCGAATTGATACTCCCCTGCTGCCTGTACAGCAACGCATTTACCGTATTCCGGCATGTTAATATGCACGATCCAGTCGCCTTTGTGGATTTCTAGCAATAATCGGTTTCTTCCGAAATACTCTTCTTTCAGAGATTTGATTTGATTCCACATACCAAATCTAGAACGACCTTGTTTAATTTCTTCGTAAAGGAGCTTACGTGCGTCGTCATCTTCAATTCGTGCGAATGCAAATACCTGCGTTTCCATTTTTCAATTCTCCTTTTCCCCATACAAATGAAGTGGGTAGGTGCACGTCGGGAAAACCATGCACTTCCACGACTATTCCGATAGGCGGCGTCATTATACTTGCAAACCCAATACCTGCAAATGATCAATCTGGTGGACAATCTATCGCTATTGACACAGGCCGAACGCCGACCGCTTCCGCCAGCGCTCTTGGGCCGGCGACGTGCGTCTCATTCATCATCGCCAGCACAATTCGCTCGGCGAATTAGAAAGTAGTAGATAGAGAGTTGAGAATAGAAATTGGGTTTATTTGCGGCCGCGGCCGGCAGTTGTTATCCGCGTTCAGATATGAACAACTGGTAGGTTGCCAATGGCGAAACGCGGGGCCGCCCGAAAGGACATTGCTAAAGGAAATAATCCGCGGAAAGATGAAAATGTTCGCAGAGTTTGCGGATATGCGTTTTGGACAAGGCGCGTGTTCCTTTGAGCAGACTCGATCCGAGTCCACGGTTCCCAAGCAGCCGCCCCAAATCCGACGCGCTCATGTCGGCCATTTCCACCAAAGCACGCAACCGCTCGCGGGGCGTACCGCCAGGCAACTGTTCGCCATGCTCCTGATCGTACTTGAGGATCATCTCCGAAAGCAGCTCAAAATAATCTTCTTGATCCTTCGTCATGCGGTGGCCGGCCATCGCGAGCACCACTTCCATGACGTTATCGTAGTCCACACGATCATGAATCGGGCGCGGGGGCAGCCGATTGACAAGCCCCGGATAATCGGTCGGAAACGTCCGGAATTCCAATTTACCATGGGTCTTCATAACGACTCCTTCCACCGGTCCAGACTGTATTCCCGATGACTCATGAAATCCAGGACGTACAGCTTGCCCGTGTTATAGTGGATGGCGGCGATCAAGCGGTACTTGTTGCCGCCAATGTTGAAAACCACCACGGACCTGCCGCCGGCCACTTTTACTTCATCGGCCGCTCTAAACGCCGTTCGTACTTCGGCCAGATGCTTCCAGCGAGCCGTCTTGGCAATCCGCAACCATCGCACCAGCGCCATTTCAACCTGCGGATTGTCGCGGGCCATTTCGCGAATGGTCGCGGGCTTGATGATCCACATGCACTCATTATGTGGTCAATTGGGGGTCATGTCAAGCGAACCATTTTTTACTATGCCACCGCGGCAATTGTTCGCCATGGGTGTCGGAGCAGATGCCCAATGTGATTGTGGCAGTGCGGACGACCCGTCACTCACGCTCCGGGCTATGACTTTTGTTTTCTCCGGGCGCGCGGCGCGAGCTTCAGCACGCCGCGGATCAACGGATCAGGCGCGATTCGCACCGGGGGTCTGGTCGGGTCATGGATGGAAATAACAACGTACGGCCCCGGCATTTTCACGCCCCGGCCAATCTCCACGCAATCGGTCGCGATGATGTGCACGGATTCTTCCTCCGTCGCGCCGCCGGCCACCGCCAGGCGGATTCGCGGGCGCCGCCCACGGTATATCCGCCGAGACTGGATGGCCATCAGCGACCGAAAACCGCGTGTTGGACACCCACGGCGCCAAATAGCCACCCGATCGGCGCAGCACCTGGATAACTGTTCCGAATGCCCCGCAGCGCTCACCGTCCGACCGTCCTACGACGCCGGCCCGGCTGGGTCCATTCGGCGCACTAACTCGGCCGCGTTCCAGTCCGGCAAGATAGCCTCCCTCTCCATGGTGTAGTTGTGTTGGCTGGGTTCGTATTGCTGGATGAACCGCACGGCGTTGACCCAGCCCAGTGACTCGGCGAGCAAGGCGAAGCCGCGCGATCGCAGTTCAGCCGGTTCGATTAACAGAGTGGTCATTTAAGCGTCTCCTGTGCCAGTTCCACCACCCCCGCCACCCGCACTCGAATACAGCCAGCGTGTCGCCTGACCACCGCGAGAAGCCGGTCGTCACAAGACGCGAACGCGTCGGCACCGGCCTGTTCGGCGCAGGCTACGTGCAGGGCATCGAAGTTCTTCAGGCCGAGGCGCATCAATTCGTCAGTTCGCGGCGCCAACGCGCATGCATTGGGCCGCCAAAGAGGCGCTGCGGTCAGCCATTGTCCCACCCGTCGCGCTCGCTCCCGCACAGGATTCCACGCATTCTCAAGCATCAGCGCGGGCGATCGTACAAATTGGAGTTCCGGCGACTCAACCGCGAGCAGTCCCAAGACGGCTTCGCTTTCCAATCGTATGCGCGGCTGCGATTGATCGTCGAATGGTTGCTTGAGGCAGCACATGTCGAGATAGATCAGCATCGCGCAAATCATTATACCGCAGTCCCTGACTCGAGCGACACTCGCCCCAGTCCGCGGCCCCGGCCGTCCCGCCGAGCGTGGGCGCACCGCGGACATCGCCGCCGTGGAGAACCGCATTGCGCCGCCAGCCGCACCGCGACGGCAGTTGTCCGCCATGGGTGTCGGAGCAGATGCCGAGGTCGATTTTTATGGCGGCGTCCATGTGTACAATCTGCTGGTTGAGGCGGACGGTTGTTGTCCGCAGTCCCCACTCTCGCACACAGCAGTTCTACACAGTTCACTGGCCGCCAGGATTCATGGCCCTCTGCACGTCATGGAGCAGGGCGGGCAGATGCAGGCGCACGACCTGTGATACGATTGTGGAGTCCAAAGAGTCGTACCCATGCGCGATGACGTTACGAAAGTCAACGATGCGGCGCGCATGATGAATCCGCGCAAACATCCGCGGATCAGTACGTTCAAGCCGCCGCAAGGCCTCACCAATAATCTCGCATTGGCGTTCCACCAACGAACGCAGCAGTACATCGCCTTCATATTGTTCGGGCGTGATCTCGGCGGCAAAACGCAAAATAGCCTCCCCGGCTTGCCGTATGTCGGTCAACGACTTAAGTGTTTCAGGCTGCATAGAGCGTCCTGCGGTTACGGTCGATAACTTGCCGGAAGTAGGGGTTGCGGATGGCGCGGGTCATCACCACGTCCACCTCCCGTCCCAAAAGCTCACGCAGGGCCGCAATCAGGTCCAAGTATAATTCCGCCAGGCGAGGCTCGGCCTCCGGGGTAAACGCAACCAGAAAATCCACATCGCTATGTGCGGGATCAAACCGCCCGGCGTCGGCGGCGGAGCCGAACAGTTCCAACTGTCTCACGTGAAACTTCCGGCACAGCGCGTCGATCTTGGGCCGCCGCTGCTGGATCAGGTCAATTACCGGGAACCGCTCCTGATTTTGCACCTTGGGTAACCGTGGCATCTTGCGTCTTCCGGTTTTCGCGGCTTTCGTCATCTGGAATCTCCTGTGGATGGCTTTGAACGTCTCCATTCTATCACCATTCGCGTTGCGTATCTTCATCTATACACGGCCCATCCGCTGCGATCATTTTAGCCGCCGCCGCGGACAGTTGTTGTCCTTGCCGCGGATTGCATGTTCGCCTATCTCACCGCTTCGCGGGTCGGTGGCACTGCACGCAGGACACCCTCACTTCTTCCTATAGGCTCGTGAACGGTTAAATTATGCCACATCCTGCGGACAGTTATTGTCCGCACGATGAAGCAACCCGATTTTGAAGGAGGATTTTTTTCGATCGCCGGGATGGAAAATAATTTTGCGCAAGGGGAGGGGAACGCTGGAAGAAGGGACGGAGATATCTGAATCGGGCGCGGCAATGGGTCACGATAGCTATCGGGGCCCCACGGCGAGTGCGCGAGCCGGTGCTACGCCGCATTTACGAAATCCGCCAAAGGCGTCACCTTCACCTTGTCCGCAAGCGCATAAGACCGCTCGCCGGGATAGATCACATGGAGTTCATCGAGCTTCAGATCGGCAATCGCCATGCGCATCGACGGCGTCAGGACGGGCGCATCCATCCGCTTGCACTCCACGCCAATGCGCAAGCCGCCTTGGAGCAGCAACAGGTCAAGCTCGGCGCCATTATGCGTCGCCCAGAAGTGGGCTTCCCGCGGCTTAAGAGCCTTGAGCACCTCTTCGATCGCGTAGCCTTCCCAGGAGGCGCCGACTTTCGGGTGGTTTTCCAGATCCCGCTGGCTGGCAATGTTGAGTAATGCGTGCAAAAGACCGGTGTCGCGTACATATACTTTGGGCGCCTTCACCTGGCGCTTGGCGATGTTCTCAAACCAGGGCGTCAATAGACGAACCATGAATACGCCGCTCATCAAGTCCAGATACCGGCGCACGGTTGGTTCGCTCACCGCCAACGCCCGCGCAAACTCCGCCGCATTCCACACCTGCCCATGATAATGTGCGAGCATGTTCCAGAATCTGCGGAGAACGGCGGCGGGAATGGTTACACCGAGCTGCGGTATATCCCGCTCCAGAAGAGTATCGAGAAATTGCTTCCGCCAAATCAGCGAGTCTTCCTCCCGGTGTGCGGTAAATGATCGCGGAAAGCCGCCGCGCCGCCAGTGCTTTTCCCGGGCGGACGCCCCGAGATCGGCCAGGCGAAAGCCATCCAACGGAATGGTTTCGAGTCTTCCAGCCAGCGTCTCGGATGATTGCCGCAGCAACTCGGGCGACGCGCTGCCCAGGATAAGGAAACGCGCCGGCAGCGGCCGGCGGTCGGCCAGCACGCGCAGGAGACGGAAAATCTCCGGCTTCCGCTGAACTTCATCAATAACCACAAGCCCCTTGCGCGGTCGCAGCGCGATATCCGGTTCGTCCAAGCGGGCCAGACTCAGCGGGTCTTCCAGGTCAAAATAATTCAGCGAATCAGGCGCGACAAACCGCCGGGCCAGAGTCGTTTTGCCGCATTGGCGCGGTCCCAGCAGGGCCACCACGCGACTACGCCGCAGGGCGGCGCGAACCAGTTGAATGTCGATTTTACGGTCAATCATAACCGCCATCATATACCATGAAAATCTAATATGCAACGTGTGATATTCCAGATCCGGTTGCGTTGCGATGAGATGAGCGGTCCGGCTGTGGCTTGTCCGTGTTATAGTGGATGGCGGCGATCAAGCGGTACTTGTTGCCGCCAATGTTGAAAACCACCACGGACATCCGGCCACTTTTATGGATAATCGGGGCCGACGTCATGGAAATTGACAGGAGATTTGCGTGTTGAATATTTATGGCCGATGGTTGGTTGTGCTGACGGTATTAACGAGCCTTTCGTCCGCAGCTTCAGCGGGGGTTATGAATAGTTGGAAGATGGCCAAAGCACCTCTGATGACGCGATGGGATAAAGAAGTTTCCCCGACGCACGCGCTGGTGCATTACCCCCGCCCTCAGATGCGCCGTGCGGTTTGGAAAAATCTTAACGGACTTTGGAATTATGCGATCACGCCAGCGCAGCGGAATCACTTTCCCGGCCGGGCGGACGGCAAAATTCTCGTACCCTATCCGGTGCAGTCGGCGCTTTCCGGAGTGATGAAGTATGTCGGCCCCCACCATGCCGTCTGGTATTGGCGAACATTGAGCGTACCGAAGAATTGGCGGCATGTGCTGCTGCATTTCGGCGCGGTTAATTGGAAATCGACGATTTACATCAACGGACACAAACTTGGCGTACATAGGGGCGGATATGACAGTTTTTCGTATGATATCACGCCTTACTTAAAATCTTCCGGACGGCAGGAACTGACGCTCAGGGTTGTGAATCCCGTCAACACTGGTGCGCAGCCGCGAGGAAAGCAGACACTGCATCCGGGGGGTATCTTTTACACCGCATCGACCGGGATATGGCAGACGGTCTGGTTGGAGCCGGTGTCCCGCAATCATATTACCCACCTGGTTATTGTTCCGCATGTCGGGAAAAAATCAGTGGCCGTCACTGTTGACGCCGCGGCCGGCACGGCTCGTGTGGTGGTACTTGACGGCATAACTCCGGTGGCCGCTGGTACCGGGCCGGTGAACAGGCCCATTGCGATTCGCATACCGCATCCGAAGCTGTGGTGGCCGAGCCGGCCATTTCTGTACAATCTCGCCATTACCCTGACGTATCACCACCATGAAACCGATTTTGTTAGAAGCTATTTTGGGATGCGCTCCATTTCCATCGGCAAGGTGGACGGATGCAACCGGATTTTGCTCAACGGCAAGTTCATTTTCGGACGTGGGGTGCTGGACCAGGGATTCTGGCCGGATGGCCTCTACACAGCGCCGACGGATCGGGCGTTGCGCTACGATCTCGTGATGGAGAAAAAACTCGGATTCAACTTGGTGCGCAAGCATCAAAAAAACGAGCCTGATCGTTGGTATTATTGGGCGGATCGCCTTGGGCTTATGGTCTGGCAGGACATGCCGGCGTGTTTCTTCAAGGGGCGTTTAACCGTCGGACAAGCGGCCCAATTTAAGCAAGAACTGGGGCAGATGATCTATGACAGGGAAAATCATCCCTGCATCGTGGATTGGGTCATATTCAACGAAGGCTGGGGCGAGCACGACGTGCGCAGCCTGGTTCGCTACGTCCATCGCCTGGATCCTTCCCGGCTGATTACCGACGCCAGTGGCTGGGTGGATAAAGGTGTTGGCAATATCAATGATACCCATCATTACACAACGCCGTGGTGTAACATCCCATCGGGCGGCCGGGCGAGTGTTTCCGGTGAATTTGGAGGGCTGGGGCGGATCGTCAAAGGGCACATGTGGGTGACATCCCATTTGGCTCAATACCAGGGTTTTGCCACGGAATCCGCGGAACTTACCCGTTTCCGCCACTTGTGGCGGGAAGTGTGGGCGTTGGAGAAAAACCCCGGCTTAATTACCAAAGTACCGGGCGCGATGAAACCGCCATGGTGGGCCAAAGGCAGAGGAGACTCTGCGGTCATCTATACGCAGATAACGGATGTTGAAGACGAAATTAACGGCCTGATGACTTATGATAGGGCCGTGGTGAAGATGCCTGTCAGGGAAATTGCGAAAGCCGTTCGCGGTACCGAAAGGAAATGAGCTTCAGGCTATGGGTAAGCAAACGGATTAATATCAGGTTTTTCGCGACTATTCCCGATGCCGCGTTGAAAGCGGGCGACCGGATTCGAACCGGCGACGTCCAGCTTGGGAAGCTGGCATTCTACCGCTGAATTACGCCCGCCTAAGTAAGTTAAAACAAGAATAGCACTCTCCGGTGCGGTCAACAAGGGAACCTTGCGGCCAGGGAGCGCGGGGCATTTGGATCATCCCATGAGCCGATATACGATACCACCATGGCGACAACGAACATCCTGCGAAATCAGACGTGGAACATAGGCAATGCCGGCCGGCGATGCGCGGCCTGCGGCGCCGAGCTTGCCTCCGGGACCATGTGCTGGGCGGTCTTGGTGGAGTGGCCGGCGGGAACACCACTCCCGGCCAACCCAGGCGATGGGGGAAACATCCTGACCGCACCCTACCAGCGGATGGACTATTGCCCGCCCTGCTGGGAAAGCGGTAAGCGCCCCGCGCCGCCCGCAGAGATGTTTTCCTGGTGGAAAACCATCGTTCCGGATATCCGCAAGAAACGGAAACCCTTCGTGGACGATTCGGTTCTGCTGGATTTGTTCGACCGGCTCGCCGGCCGGCACGACATCGCGGATATTCGCTTCCGTTTCGTGCTGGCGCTGTTGCTGATGCGTAAGCGTCTGCTCAAATACGAGGGAACCGAACCGCCGGACGCCCAGTGGCAACAGGCGTTAAGCCAATTACTCCCCCAACTGGAACTATGGAAAATGACGCGGCGCGGGGGCGACGAGGCGGCCGTGGTGGTTAACCCGCACCTGAGCGCCGAACAGATTGGGGACGTAGCGCAGCAGATATCCACGATTCTGTCGGAAGAAATTTAGCGGCTTGCCGCGCCCAGTTTCAGGAGAGGATTGAGTTTATCCGCGGCCGCGGCGTACTTGGCCGCCTGCCGCAACGCCGCGGCGCGAGCTGTCGGATTATTGGTTATTGCCGCGACGGAGAGAGTCTGTTCATATTGCAAAGCCGGGGTAAGCCACTTAACCGGCGATGGGCCGGCGGGAAACGCTCCTTGCGCCTGAGTTAAATCCACGGAAGCCTGATGGAGGGCGGCCAGGGCGGCCTGGCGAAGCCGCCGGCGTTCGCCGGGCGGAGGCGGTTGCAACGGCGAGGCCTTGCGAATCAGAGAGAAAAACCGCTCGCCCAGTACGGCGGCCTCTTTGTGGAGTCCGGCATTCTGTAAGAGAAGCTGATCGATCTGGGCCATCTGTAGCGCGGCGTAGGCGAGATGAATATCAATCATGCACTCGGGAACATGGTTATTATCGGCGCGCACGAGGGGATCGTCGTAGGGAACTCCGCCGGCCTGCAGATTCCGAGCCAATACATAATTCTTGCGCTGTTGTTCGATCGCAATCTGCAGGCTTTGGCGAGCCTGCCGGCACAGAGCAATCGCCTTTTTCGCCTGGCGCGAGCCACTCTGGAGCGCCGCCTGAATCGCCTGCAGACGCTGCTGGATGGTCTGGCCGGCGTTCAAAGGTCCCGCCACAATCACCTTGGCGCCGGCGAGTAGTACCGCGATCTGCCGTGTGTCGCGGCGGGCGATGCCGGCAGCCGCCCGGCGCGCCGCGGCGAGCCGGACTACCGCGCTCTGCGCCGCCTGAACCCGCAGGTGCGCCAGATTCCAAACCGCCTGGGTCTGCGCTACTTCGGCCGCAAGATTTTCGGCGTGTTCACCGGCGAGTGCCGCCAGGTTCATTTCATGCATGGCCTTTTTGAACTGCCGAAGCGACGTTTCCCCCATGGTCGTCCGCGAGTTGTTGCGCCAGACGACTCCGCGCCCGTAGAGCCGGCGCTGTTGCATCGAATAGAACGCCAACCGCTTATGAAGCGCCGCGAGCTTTTGCATGGCGACCTGCGCCTGGCGCCGGGCCTGCGCCAGCGCGGTCTTGGCGCGGCTCAGCCGCTTCGTGTAAATGGCCGATAGCACCCGCCGCCGCGCGCGCAAGAAGGTCATTTTTTTCTGATCAACCGTGAGTTGGTCGGACTGGCGAAGTATCGCGTTGACCTGCGACTGGATATCGTTTCCGGTCGCAATGATGCGGCGCAGACGAAGCTGCGCCGCCGCCAATTCCACCAGGGCTTTTTCACCGGCGAGAAGACCCTTGAACTGGAACTGCATCCGCGGCAGGGATAGCGCATCGGCGAGCATGGCGGAGGCATGGCGGAGGTCGCGCGCGGCGGAACGCGGCGCCAGATAGGCGGAAGGCTTTTGTCGGGCGATTTGCATGGCCGCGGAAACCTTCGCCGCGGGGAGCGGCGCGGTGAACCGCACGGGAAAGTCGGCGGCCGGACGGTAGTCGCCCGCGCTCAGGAGAAGACCGGCGGCCTGTTGAGAAACTCGAGCGGCTTGCGTATCGGCATGGCCGCTCCGGGAGTTGCCGCAACCGGTCAAAGCGGCGACCACGAAGAACAAACCTGCGGCGGACAGCACTCGCGTAAGCGTTGGCATATTCATTATGTACCCTCGGTTCGTCAGGCCGTCAATAATATAATGGGATTTGGTCCTGTTTTATTTTTCCACGAAACCGATCGGCGCGGCCAGGAGCACCTCGTCCCGCTGCAGCACGCGCACCATTTGAAACATTTGCGTCGCCGGGCGGCGGTAGGAACGCGGTAAACCGGACAGCAGCATTTGCAGTCCCGGCGGAAGCGCGGATTGGATGCCGAATTTCTCGCGAATGAGTTGCGCCAGCGACTTGGCCCGGGGGTACACCAGAACCTGGTAATTCCCGGCAATATGCGCTTTGCGGGCGGCGGCGATAAGCACTCCCGCCAGCGAACCGACATGATCAACCAGTCCGACCCTGCAAGCCCGATTCCCGGAGAACAGGCGCCCCCGCGCCACCTGCTGAATGTGGGCGATCTTATTACCGCGGCTTTCCAGCACGCGGCGTATGAACAGCGCATAGGTTTGGCGCATCAGGCAGGTCACGAAGGCCCTTTCCTGGGGTGTAAACGGCTCTGTGGCGTCAAAAAGTCCGGCGTTTGCGCCTTTGGAGAATGTCTCAACGTTCAGGCCGATTTTAGAAAACAGGCCGCCCAGCACGATCTTGCCGCCCACCACTCCGATGGAGCCGGCGATGGTTCCCGGTTCGGCGGTGATTTGCGCTCCCGCCGTGGAAATGTAATAACCGCCGCTGGCGGCCTCGGCCCCCATGGAAACGGTCAGCGGCTTTTTCTTCCCCGCGGCATGGAGAATCCGCCAGATTTCCTCGCTGGCCTCGGCTGAGCCGCCGGGGGAATTCACGCGCAGAACGATAGCCTTAACCAGCGGATTGTGCAGGGCGGCATTCACTTCCCGCTGAATTCGCGCCGGCGTGATAATCGAATTGTTTTCGGAGGCGCCGGGCGAATCGTCCATGATCAAACCCTTGGCGCAGATCACGGCGATGGCCGGCTTTGTCGCCCGCGTATGCTTCGGCGGCGCGCCGAGCAGTTGAAACAGGGCGAACGGGCTGTTGAGGTTCACCGGCGGCGGAGCGGAACCGTTCCAGTGCCGCAGCAGCACACACCCGCCGTCAAAATGTTTTTCCAGCCAGGCGTTCACGTTCTGCCGGGCGAGCAGTTGATTCACCAGTCCCAGTTTTTTGGCCGTGGTTCCCTCCATGATCCCCCGGTTGATGGCCGCTTCCACCTGATGCCGGCTCATGTTAGGGCGATCGGCGGCGATGGTATTGAGAATTTGCGCGTACCAGGAATTGACCAGCCCCTGCACCTGGCCGGCGAAAGCCTTGCTGGCCGAAGTTCGGGTAAGCGGTTCCTGGGCCCCCTTGTATTTGCCGATCTGAACCATATCAGCCTGGAGGTACAGCTTGCTCAAAAGGTTCTTGAAGAACAGCAGTTGAAGTTCCACGCCGGGTAGAAAAAAAGTTCCATGTCCGGACATGATGATGGTGTTGGCATGCGACGCCAAGAGGTAGGTATTGGTATCGAAATCCGGAGAATAAACCGCGACGCGTTTGCCGGTTTTGCGGATTTTTTCCAACAATTCGCCGATTTCCTGCGCCTGCGTCAGAGAAAGATTAAAAGAGCGCAGGTTCAGATACACGCCGGAAAGAGAGGTGCTTTTCGCCGCCCTTTGCAGAGTTTGAATAAGGCTGGTCAACGCCGGCCGGCGGGAGGGGCCAAGGTTAAAAAGCGAAAAATTGAAACCGCTTGGGTATTCAAGCAGCCGGCCTTCCAGGGTAATTTTCGCCACGCGACGAAGCGGGCCAGTGGTCGCCGCATCGGCTGGGGCGGCCGGCGGCGCCTTCGCCGGCAAAGTAGTCGCAGGTGCGCCTGTCGCCGCGCGGGCCAAACATGCCGGCGCCGCGGCGCCCAGAACGCCGGTCAGAAGCACGGCGAAAAAAAGATGGGGAAACGGTCTGCTCATGAAAAACAATCTCCAAAAAATCAGGCGTGCGCCAGCGGACCACTCGGCCCGTGCATCACATCCCCGGCGCCGGAGTATTCATTGTAGCCGCTACCGTCGCGGAATTCCCATTGATTGCGGCCATTTTCCATCTTCCAAATTATCGTAATTTTTATTACCTTGTCTTAAAATATGGCGCCATGGAAAATTCATCACTACGACACCGTCGCTTCCACCCAGGAGTTGGCTCTGGGCGAAGCGCGCCGGCTCGTCGAATCGACTTCGAATCATAGCCGGCCGGGCGATCTTGTTTCGGTGCACGTCGCCAACCGCCAGACCCGCGGACAGGGACAACACGGCCGCACCTGGCTTAGTCCGAGGGGGGGGATATATTTCAGCGCGGTGCTGGATTCTCCGCCGCCGGCGTGTGAACCGCTTTTACCACTGGCGGCCGGCCTGGCTCTGGCCCGGACGCTTCACCGGATGGGCCTGGAGAAGATTGCCGTGCGCTGGCCCAATGACGTTCTGGCGGGGAAGAAAAAAATCGCCGGTGTGCTTTGCCAAAGCGTGATTCTGTCGCAACGCCATGCGGCGGTGGTGGGAGTGGGTCTGAACGTGAACAGCCGACCGGCGTCGTTGGGGCCGCAACTGAAAGATTTCGCCGCTTCGCTGTTGAGCGTTACCGGTCACCGGCACGATTTGAAGCTGTTGCGGGAACGCCTATTGAATGAACTGGCCGAATGGATCCGCCGCGTGGCGGAGGAAGGATACGACGCCCTAGCCGGCGAACTGATGGCTTATGACGCCCTGGGCGGGTCGCAGGTGATCGTCGATACCGGCGGCCAAACCGTTGCGGGCCGGGCGAATGGGTTCGGTCCCGGCGGCGCACTGCGTCTGGAAACACCGGCCGGCCCGGTTTACGCGCCAAGTGGAACGATTCGCAGCGTCAACGGTGGGAAAATCCGGCCGGAAGGGTAAGAACCTGTTCTTCTGATTCTTCTTAAAAAACAGGTTCTTCCTCAAACCGACTCTGAGAGCGGCGATGGTTCCGGAATCGATAGCGCCCGCTTCATAATTTTTCCCGTCGGCAAACGCGGCATCTCCTCAACAAAATAGACGTCGCGGGGGGTTTTGTACGGCGCCAATCTCTGCCGAAGGAATATGCGGATGTCCTGGGCGGTTGGCTTTTCCTCCAGAGCGGGGGCCAGTTGAATGAATGCCACCGGCACTTCGCCGCGCTGGGCGTCTTTCACGCCGACCACCGCCGCTAGGAGCACCGCCGGGTGGCGGCGGAGGACTTCTTCGATTTCGCCGGGCGCTATTTTTTCACCGGCCATGTTGATCATTTCCTTCTTGCGACCGGTGATGAATAAAAAGCCCTCGTCGTCGATTCTGGCTATATCGCCGGTTTTCAGCCAGCCGTCGGTGGTCAGCACCTGGGCCGTTTCCGCGGGCCGGCGGTAATAACCCTTCATCACGCTGGGGCCTTTGATCCACAATTCTCCGTCCTGATTCGGCCCCAGCGTATGGCCGCCGTCGTCCACAATGCGAAGCTGTACCTGCGGCAGCGGTTTTCCCACACTGCCGCTTTTGTTCGCCCAGGGAACCGAAAACGACACCATCGGCGAGGTTTCAGTAAGTCCGAAGCCCTCCAGCAGGGTGATGCCGAACTGCCGCTGGAAACACTCGCAGAGTGACCTCGGCAGTGGTTCACCGCCGCTGACGGCGTAACGCACGCTGGCCAGCGCCGCGTGTCCGGCGTTTTTGACGTTGGCCAACAAGGCGTACATGCTCGGTACCGCGACGAGCACCTCGATTTTGTGTTTCTGGATGGCTTGAAAAATACCCGCCGGGTTTAATCGCGCCTGATAGACCACCGTGCAACCAAGGCTCAACGGGACCAGGAAGCAGCTCATAATGCCCAGCGCGTGAAACATGGGCAATATGCCCAGAAAAGTCATCCGCTGGTCAAAACGGGCATGTTCGATGGCGGCGGCGGCGTTGGAATCGAGGTTGTGATCGGTGAGCATCACTCCCTTTGGCTCGCCGCTGGTGCCGCTGGTATAGATAATCGCCGCGACCTTGTCGGGTTTGTATGCCGGCAGACGGCGTTTGAACCCGGCCAGCCGGGACAGACCGAACAGCGGCGACGAAAAAGAAAGGTCCTCCATGAACACCGTCTGGACGCCCGCTTCCTGAAGAGCCGTCGCCGAATTCTGAAAAAAGCGAATGGTCAAGACGGTGGTCAGGCCGGCGTCGCGGCAAATCGCGATAAGTTCCGGCGGGCGCAGCAGGTAATTGAGCGGTACGGCGGTGCGATCGCTCCAGCGCGTGCCCAGAAACGCCGCCGCGAAGGCGCCGGATTGCGGCAGCAGCAAGCCGACTTTGTCCTCATCGCCCACGATGCGGTCGATATGGCCGGCCATGATATCCGCGCCCAGCACGAGCCGGCGGAAAGTGATGCTTCGTTGGTCATCGAGGATGGCCAGGCGCCTCCCCTGTCGGCCGCCCTGCTCAATAATTTTTTCCAAAAGCATGTTTCCACCGTGCGCGAAATCTCAACCGTCGCGGCCGGATGGAGAACTCCTCTCCTGGTAAATCGTAAATCCCGGCCGCCGTAGCTTAAAATAAGCTATCATTATTATATCCGCGGGAAACACTTGCATCATGTTGCGATTTACCCCCGCCGTCCTCCCGCTTACAATTGCCGCGTTCCTTGCCGGCGCGGCGATTCATGGCGAGAATCAACCGCCGGTAGTTGTTTTTTCAAGCGATGCGTGGTGTTGGTTGATTCTGCTCAAAGCCCGGAACCTGGTGAAAAAATATGGCGGCCGCACGGTGGTGGACCACGTATCGTTTGACGTGGGCAACCAGGAAGTCGTCGGCCTGCTGGGCCGCAACGGCGCCGGCAAGACCACCACGTTCCACATGGTCATCGGCATGGTGCCGCCGAACGACGGCCGCATTCTTTTCGACGGCGTAGACATCACTCATCTTCCCATGTATAAACGCGCTAGACGCGGCATGGGCTACCTCTCCCAGGAACCATCGGTGTTTCTGCGCCTGACGGTGGAGCAAAACCTGCTGGCCATCCTGGAAACCACGCGCCGCTCGCGGCGCGAACGGCGCCGCGAGAGTTGCCGCCTCATGGAACAGTTCGGACTGCTCTCCACGCGCCGGCAGAAGGCGTATACCCTCTCCGGCGGCGAGAGGCGCAAACTGGAAATCGCCCGCGCGCTGATCACCAACCCCTCCCTGATTCTGCTTGATGAACCGTTCAGCGGAGTGGACCCGATCGCCGTGGAAGACCTCCAGCGTGAAATCCGCCGGCTTCGCGCGCAAATGGGCAAGGCCATTCTCATCACCGATCACAATGTGCAGCGGACGCTGGAGGTATGCGATCGGGCGCTGATTATTTCCGAAGGCAAGGTGCTCGCCCAAGGTGCGCCGCGGGAACTCATCAACGATCCCCTGGTGCGGCAGACCTATCTCGGCCATACGTTCAAAGGGGATGAATTCGGTTGAGAGCGTGGGCGGGACGGTAGTCCCGACAGATCGCCTTGCGCCTCCGGCCACCCTCTCACACACGCTCGGATGGTTTCTCCGATGGCGTCGTCCGGCAACGGTCCGATCTACGCCAGCAACTGGATCGCTTCGTCCACCGCGCGGCAGGGGGAAATGATCAGGTTTCGTCCCGCTTCGGCTACGGCCGCCCTGTCGGCGCTGCTGCGGGGAGCCGGGGTGAGGATGCGCTGGTAACCGAGTCGAACGGCCTCCCCCAGGCGCTGGGCCAGCGAACCGATCTGCCGCAACTCGCCGAGCAATCCCAATTCCCCGACCACCAGCGTGCGGCTGCTTAATCCGCGTTTGGTGTGGGCGCCGGCGATCGCCAGAGCGATGGCGGCGTCCGCCGCCGGATCGCTCACTTTGAGCCCTCCGACGACGTTGACGAATACGTCTTTATCAACCAGGCGCAGACCGGTGCGTTTTTCCAGAACGGCAATAATCATGGCCACGCGATTGGCGTCGCAGCCGCTGACTTTCCGCCGCGCCGCGCCCAACATGCTCTCGGCGGTAAGCGCCTGCACCTCCACCGCCAGCACGCGCGAACCCTGCAGGGCGGCGGTGATCACACTGCCGCCGGGCGAATCGCCATGGGGTTCCACCAGCAGCGCGGAAGCATCCTCCACCGGCTCCAGGCCGGCGTTTCCCATCCGAAAAAGCCCCACTTCCAGCGTATTGCCATGACGATTTTTCACGCAGCGCACCAGCCGGTGGTCGTGGTGCGTATCGCCCTCAAAATAGAGCACGGTGTCCACCACGTGTTCGAGAAGTTTCGGCCCGGCGAGCACGCCCTGCTTGGTGACGTGTCCGACCAGGCATACGGCCGTTCCTCCCGCCTTGGCCAGGTAAACCAGGTCCGTGCCGCAGTCCTTAAGCTGGGAGAGGCTTCCCGGCGGCGAGGGATTATCGGGCTGGTAGATCATCTGCACCGAATCGACGATGCACAGATGCGGGCGAAGCCTGCGGATTTGCCGGCTGATCTTTTCCAGATTGCACTCGGCGTAGATCAGCAGATTCTCGTGGCCGACACCCAGCCGCCGGGCGCGGAGTTTTGCCTGCCCCGCCGATTCCTCGCTGGTTACGTAGAGCACGTTCAATCCGCGCTGCGCCATCCGGTCGCCCGCTTGGAGCAGAAGTGTGGATTTTCCAATGCCCGGGTTGCCGCCGAGCAGAATTGCCGAGCCGGGCACCACGCCTCCGCCGAGCACGCGGTCGAATTCGCTCATACCCGAAGGAATCCGCGGCGTCTGAAATTCCGGAATTTGCCCCACCGGCCGCGGGTTATCCTCTTGCCGGACGGAGGGAGGCGCCCCATCGCCGTCGGCCTCGGCCAACGCCCGTGGACGGTGCGGATCAGCGCTCGCCTGCGTCATTTGTTCCAGGGTGTCCCAGGAATCGCAATCGGGACACTTGCCCATCCACTTGGGCTGCATGGCTCCGCACTGCCGGCAGACGTAGTACGTTTTTACTTTCGCCATGGGTGGGATTATAAGTTGAATTACCGTGGAAGGGCGATATTCTATGGCCGCGGAACCGTGTATGCAGAAATCGCTCGACAAAAAACTCGCCCGGCTCGCCCAAGAGCGTTTCCATAAGACATTTATTCTCGCCGACGCCAAAGATGCGGACATGGCTCTGGGCATAGCCGCCCCCGGACCGGCGCGGGACGCGCCATCCGGTGGTTTTCCGCACCGCACCCTGGCGGAATACCGCGGGTGGATGCGGCGGATCGTTCGCCAGGGATTGATCGACATCATGCTGATGAGTTGCTCCACCAGCGAACAGTTGACGATCCGGGAAAAGCTCTTTGAAGGCTCCGGCGTCACTCCGGCGGTGCGCGCCAATGACGCCACCGACATTCACCTGTGCCGGGGCGCCGGCTACGCGGCGAGTCCCTCGCGCCCTTTCGCCACAACCACCATCGATCATATTCAGGCCGGCAAATCGCCCTGCGCTTCCTGGGAACGATCCCGCGGCGCCAATCTTGGTTTGTACTCCGTCACGTTCAACAACATTCCCGAGATGGACCGCCAAACCATGCAGAGCTACAAGGAGTTCCGGCTGGAAGCCGAAGCCAAAGGGTTTCGCCATTTTCTGGAGGTGTTTGACCCGAATGTTCCGGCCGCGACGCATCGCGTTGCCGACGATCTGATCGGGGCGTTCGTAAATGACCATATCTGCAGCCTGCTGGCGGGCGTGCCGACAACATCCCGGCCGATTTTTCTCAAGATCGTCTACCACGGCCCGCGTTATATGGAGGAATTGTGCCGTTACGATGAATCCGTGATCGTGGGGATTCTCGGCGGCGGAGAGGGAACCACTTATGACGCTTTCAAGCTGCTGGCGGAGGCGAAGAAATACGGGGCCCGCGTCGCGTTGTTCGGACGGAAGATCAACCATGCCGAGGACCAGCTTGTATTTGTGGAGATGCTTCGGCACATCGCCGATGACGAAATCTCTCCGGAAGAGGCGGTCCGGGCGTATCACGCAAGACTCCAGGGGGCCGGCATCGTTCCCACCCGCTCGTTGGCGGACGATATGAATCTCACCGCCACCGCCATGCGTTATACCGCCGGGGGCGTGCTGGTGAACGGCACGCGCAACAACCCGGAACATCCACGCCCGGCCCGGTCGTGGATGGCGTCACCCGCCGGGACGCCGGCGGGAGAAAGCAATCGCCATGATCGAGAAGACCTGTGACGTGCTTGGCGTCGGAATCGCCGCCGTTGACGATTTGCTAACCGTGGATAAGTATCCACCCGCCAATGTGAAGGTTCCGGTGCGCGCCGCGACCCGTCATGGCGGGGGGCCGGCCTGCACGGCAATGGCGGCGGTGGCGGCGCTCGGCGGCCGGGCGGTGTTCGTGGCGCGCCTCGGCGAAGATGAACTCTCGCTTCATATCCGCCGGATTCTCGCCGCCCGGGGCGTGAATCTGTCTTATATGATTTCCGACCCATCCGGGCGTCCTTATCACAGCCACATTGTGATCGACCGGAGCACCGGCGAACGCACCATTTTTTACGACAACCGATCTTTTGAGCCGATTTCCGCCGCCGACCTGCCGGACGACTTGCTCGCGGCGAGCCGCGTTTTGTTGCTCGATTTTCTTTGCGAGCCGGCGCCTGTGGACTTGGCGAAAAAAGCGCGCCACGCCGGTGTCCCCGTCGTTATCGATATGGAAGGCCGCTCGCCCCAGGCGGCTCAACTGCTGGAACAGGTGGACCATCTGGTGGCGCCCGAGGAATTTGCACAATGGTTCACGGGGGAGCGGGATTTATGCGCCGCCTGCGCCCGGTTGGCGAACACACCCCGCGCCGCGACCGTCGTTACCGCCGGCGCCGCCGGTTGCTGGTGGACCGACTCGCCGGCCCGCCCTCCGGCGCACCTGCCGGCCTTCCCCGTCGAGGCGGTGGATACCACCGGCTGCGGCGACACCTACCACGGCGCCTACGCCCTGGCGATCGCCCGCGGGTTTTCCGTACCCCAGGCCGTGCTGTTCGCGGCGGCTTGCGGCGCACTCAAAGCGTGCGGCCGCGGGGGTGGTTGGGACGCTCTGCCCACCTCCCGGCAAGTCGCCGAACTGCTGCGGCAACGGCTCACGGAGGATGATCCGATGCGCGAAATGATTGATAAAATAGAGCAAGTAAACGTGGTTCCCATTGGACGAAAGGTGGCCCGATCATGAAAACCGTATTGCTGCCCGAGGTGAAATCATTCCTGGCCGCCCAGCCGTTGCCCATGTATATCGGCGGCCGCTTTGTACCCGCCGCCGCCGGCCAAAACTTTGAAACCCGTGATCCCGGCACGGGCGAAGTTCTGGCGAAAGTGGCCGCGGGAGATGCGGCGGACGTTGACGCGGCGGTAGCCGCCGCACAAAAAGCTTTTCATCAGTCGGGCTGGGCCGCCATGCCGTCGAACGACCGCGCGGTGTTGCTGCACCGCCTGGCGGACCTGGTGGACAAACATGCCGATGCCCTGGCGCAAATTGAATCGCTGGACGTGGGCAAGCCGCTGGCGCAGGCGGCGGGGTTCGACGTGCCCGATGCCGGCCGGGCACTGCGCTACTTCGCCGATCTGGCGGTTCACCTGCGACCACGGGAACCGATCGGTCTCAAGGCCATGGAAGCGTACACCCTGCGCGTGCCGTACGGCGCCTGTGGCTTTATTCTCCCTTGGAATTTTCCTTTTATGCTCCTGGGCTGGAACCTGGCGCCGGCGCTGGCTGCCGGCAATACCGTTGTTCTCAAACCGGCGGAGAATACGCCCCTGTCCTCGCTTTATTTTTGCCGGCTCGCCCAGAAAGCCGGCATTCCGGACGGGGTGATTAACGTGGTTCCCGGCCTGGGCCGTGCCGCCGGGGCGGCGCTGGGCCAACACGCCGGCCTGGCCCGCATCGCCTTCACCGGTTCGCCGGAGGTGGGACGGCGGGTCGCCGAGGCGGCGGGACGCAACCTGATTCCCTGCAAGCTGGAGCTGGGCGGCAAAGGCGCCGCGGTGCTGTTCGATGATGTGGATATTGCACAAACCGCCGGGCAATTGGCCGGCGCCATCACGCTCAACACCGGCCAGGTTTGCTGCACCGCCACGCGCTGGCTGGTGCACGAGCGGATTTATGACCAGTTCGTCGATGCCGTTCGCGCCCGGCTGGAGAAAGTCCGCCTCGGCCACGGTTTGGATCCGGTCACGGAAATGGGGCCGGTGGTGTCGGAGAAACAGCGGCGGCGCGTGCTGGGCTACCTCGAAAAAGGCCGGGCGCAAGGCGCCGTGGCCGTGCTGGAAGGCGGAACCGCCGCGGCGGACGGCGGCTATTTCGTCAAGCCCG
The DNA here is from genome assembly GCA_021831565.1 of Planctomycetota bacterium. GTDB lineage: Bacteria > Planctomycetota > Phycisphaerae > WQYP01 > WQYP01 > JAKBMM01. The sequence continues at coordinate 10,353 of JAKBMM010000036.1, read as the reverse complement.
CCTTGCTCGCCGGCGATCCCGACAATATCTGCGCACAGGAAGAAATCTTCGGACCCGTCGCCTACCTGCTGAAATTCAAAACGCAAGAGCAGGCCATTAACCTGGTGAACCGTTCGCGCTACGGGTTGGCGAATTCCGTATGGTCCGCGGATTGGGAACGGGCGCGGCGCGTGGCCGAAGCGCTGGTGGCCGGCAATTCGTGGATCAACGCGCATAACGTGTTCGCCTATGGCCTGCCCTACGGCGGTGTCAACCTCAGCGGCCTGGGCGGCGGCGTCAACAGCCCGCAAGCCCTGCATGATTATTTACGCCAGCAAACCATCGCCCGTCCGTTGTAAAAATCCATCGGAGCAGGGCGAATCGGATCAAACCAGGTGGACGGTGGATTGCCGGGTACTTTTTGGATACGATGGTTTTTCCAACGGGGCGTGGCGCAGTCTGGTTCAGCGCGCTTGACTGGGGGTCAAGAGGTCGCAGGTTCAAATCCTGTCGCCCCGATTTTTGCCAAAGGCAAAAATAGAGCAGTGGAGCAGTTGAACAGTCGAGCAGTAGAGAAGGGCTTTACAATCGACGATCACCTGCAAATGTACATTATGTCCTACTCCACTGCGGTCTACTGTTCCACTGATCTACTGTTCTTTCGGAAGGGCAACTATGCCGTTCATGTTTGAGAATCTGCAGGTCTACCAAAAGGCCGTGGATTTTGCGGACCAAGTCGCGGCGACAGCCGAGGCCTTTCCTCGTGGCTACTACTTTCTGGTAGATCAGGTAAATCGTGCGGCCTTGTCAATTGCCGCCAATATCGCCGAAGGCAATGGGCGATTTACAATTCCTGACCGCAAAAACTTTTTCATGATCGCCAGAGGCTCAGTACAGGAGTGTGTAGCGCTGATGGAAATTGCCTCCCGCCGTAAATTAATAACCTTGGAGAATGGCAGATTCCGGACAATATAGTAAATCCGTATCGCTTCACCTTCAAGAAATACAACTGCCCATAGTGGGATTCGGACCCACACACCCACGAGGGTAGTAGCTTGCTTGCATGCACTTTCATAGGTGCACATAAAGAAGCTGCCGCGTCTGCCAGTTCCGCCATACAGGCAATTGCCCCTTGTGCTATATAGTCTGTGCAAATTGACTGATGCGAATATCGCCCTTGGGCAGGTGTGCGACCACTTCCAGCCGCCCACCCAGCGCTTCGACCAGCCGCCGGAGCGTGCTGATATGCATGTCGTCCTGCTTCTCCAGCTTGGACAGACTTGGCTGGGTCACGCCGAGGGATCTGGCCAGATCCTGCTGGGTAAGCCCGACCGACCGGCGAATTTCAGCCAGCAGCATTTCCGCCATCATTTCTTTGGCCCGTGCCTCTGCCCGGACACGCTGGCGAGGGGTCATCCTCGCCCGAAGTTTCCGAAAAGATTGGTGCTTCATGAGATCAAACCTTCTTTCCTCAATTGATCAAGGTATTCGTCGTACAACCGTTCGGCCACTGGAATCATACGCTCGTAGAACCGGCTATCCCCGGTTTTGTCGCCGCCTATGAGCAGGATCGCACAACGGCGGGGGTCGAAAGCAAAGAATACTCTCAAGGGCCGCCCCTGACATTGGATTCGCAACTCCTTCATATTCGAGTGCCGTGAACCCTTCACCGTATCCGCGTACGGACGGGAAAGGTGCGGCCCCAGTTGTTCCAGCAGCCGCACATTCGCATCGATGGCGGTCTGCTGAGCGGATGAAAGATCGCACCACCATCGCCCAAAATCATCCGTGAACTCAACCTGCCACATTGTGATATTATAACCTATGGGTGATATGCGTCAAGGGTTATAAAGCACGACACAGCCGCACTGCCAACGTCACGGCGGTTGATGCCCTGAGGCCTAACAAACAGCCCCCGCCGACCAGACTTCACGGTCGTATAGATCCGCAATCCGGCAATCTCCCAACACCCATCCGCAAAAAGTTCTATTGGTGTCCTGTCGCCCCGATTTTGGCTAAAGGCCAAAATAGAGCAGGTGAATTTAGAGCAGGGGATCACGGAGAACAACCATGAATCGCACAAGCCGAAGTGAAATATTACCCAACGGTCCGATGCAGTGTCACAGAGATTCCGTGTGATCGATTTGAGAAAATTCTTCGGTTTGGATTTCAACGTCTGGATGCAGCCGGTCATGCCCATGGATATCCTGGTTGTCCCGCAATCGAGGTGGGAGAGGCTCAAAGATGTGCCGGGGCTGATTTACAGGGAGACCGCCCGGCAGGGGAGGATCGTTTATGAATCCAAGTAGGGCGCGACAACCGCCCGGCGAATGCCTTTGTGGTCATTGAAGCTCAAACAGCATTTGCCACTACGGCGCGGCTCTCCGGTTTTCTTGTCCTTGTAGAGCGGACAAAAAACACTCTTATTTTCCTTGCTTTCACCGCCTGACCCGCCGTAAATCACCGCACGTTGATGCCCCTCTTTTCTTTCCAGACAATGCCTCTTTCTCGGCGGCCTTCAACGCGGCGTCAATCTTCGCCACCGTGGCGGCGGTGGGATTGCCCTTGGCCCGTTCCAGGCGGTTCAAGTGCGCTATCGCCAGTCCGGCCCGCCGGGCCAATTCGGCTTGTGAGAGTCCCAACCGGCGACGCGTGCGGATAATCTCCCGTGCGATGGACGCCCGCAAGTATTCCCGTGCCGGATAGTTGCCGCTTGGCAGCTTGGCGGGCATGGGCGGCATGTGCAGTTCCGGCGTCGGTGATCCCGCCCGCACCAGCAGTTTGAGATACTCGGTTTCGGGAAGCAAGGTCAGGCGTTGTCCGGCTACTTCGATTGTCTGCACATGCATGTTCATGGCTTAATCCTCATAGAATCCGTCGCGGTGGCCGACTTTCTCAATAATCACCATGCCGCCAGCCACGCGAAATTGCACGCGATAATCGCCCGTGCGTATCCGGTAATGCCCAGCCAGCTTGCCGCGTAATGGCTTGGCTCCACTTACTACGGGCCATCGCTCCAGGCGATCAACGATGTCCCATACTCGTCCACGAATAACCAGCGGCAATCCCGCTATATCAGCGTCGGCGGCGGGCGATATTTCCACGTGGGCCATTATCGTATCCTACCGCACATTGCTATTTAAGTCAATGATATCCGGCGCGACCTGTTGGATAGAAACTCTCACCGGCGGACAGGTAAAAAACCCGGAACATTTTTGTTGGTTGACAGAGATCGCCTACGAATGTAATCTATGGGCGTTTACAGTTGTAATCGCATGGGATGGTGATGAAAAAGATTCCTAAAATCTCCGAGGCCGAGTGGGAGGTCATCAAAGTCGTCTGGGCCAAGGGTCCCTGTTCAGCTCGTGATGTCATCGCCACCCTGACCCGCGCCGATCCCACCTGGCATCCCAAGACGATCAAGACGTTTTTGGGCCGGCTGGTCGCCAAGAAGGCCCTGGGCTTCCGCAAAGAAGGGCGGGCCTATCTCTATCGCCCGTTGGTGAAGCAAGCGGAATGTGTAGCGGAGGCGAGCGAAACGTTTTTGGATCGGGTCTTTAACGGCGCGCTGCGGCCCATGCTGGCGCACTTCGTGGAAAGCAAAAATCTTTCAACCGCGGAAATCCGTGAATTGAAGCGGTTGCTTGAAGAAAAGGAGGAACAATGAACACGCTGCTCGACTCAACCAACGCTTTCTTTTTCTGCCTGCTGCGTCTTTCGTCGGAGGCCGCCGCGTTAATTGTGCTGGTGTTGCTGGCGCAACGGCTGTTTCGCAAGCAGCTCCCGCCGAAATGGCGCCATACGCTTTGGTTGCTGGTGGTGCTCCGGCTGGCGTTGCCGTGGTCGTTACCCGGTCCAAATCGGTGTCTTGAATTTATTCCAGCACCATCCGCCCGTTTTTTCCAGCGTTTCACCAAGCCCGGCGATGGCCATGCCAGGGCATCCAGGTTCGTTGAAACATTCCGCCCCACCGGCCAGCGGCGACGCCCTCGTTTCATTGGCGGTTCGGACCACTGCGACCGCATTTTCCTGGCTCGAATCCTGGCGGAACTGGCTGGTCGGGGTCTGGCTGGCCGGCGCCGCGGCGCTGCTGGTTGGGCTTTTGACAACGGGTTGCCGGAGGCGATGGAGAACTCGGCGCAAACGTCCTCTGACGGTTGCGGAAGTGCTGGATTTGCTTGAGGACTGCAAGCAAGAGATGGGGGTCTATGCGCCGCTGGCCCTGATTGAGACCGATGCCGCAGCCAGCCCGGCATTGTACGGATTCATCCGGCCCCGCCTGCTCCTGCCGGCCGGGTTGACAGAGAGTTTTTCGCTGCCGGAGTTGCGTCATGTGTTTTTACACGAACTGGGCCACGTCAAGCGCGGCGACATTCCACTGAACTGGCTCACGACGCTGCTGTTGATCCTGCACTGGTTCAATCCTCTGGTATGGTATGCCTTCCGCCGAATGCAGGCCGACAGGGAGCTGGCATGCGATGCGCTGGCTTTGTCGTACAGCGGGGACCGGGAAAGGCAGTTCTACGGGCGCACGGTCATCAAAGTGCTCGAACATTTCAGTTGCCCGGCCAGGTCGCCGGACATGGTCGGAATACTGGAAAACAGAAATCAAATGAAAGCGAGGATTCGTATGATCAAAAAATTCGAGAAAACAAATGGTTGGCCAGTGGCGGCGGTAGCGCTGTTCATTGGCCTTGCACTGGTTGGTTTCACCGGCGCGCAATCCGGGGCGGGCGCCGGGCCGACCGCCGCCAATCCCAGAAGCGCAATTGAAAACAGTCCTGCTACCGCGGAAGGCCGGCCGAACATCATCGCCACATCACCGCGTGTGGGGGAAACGGATGTGAATCCGGCGATTACTCAGATCACTGTCACATTCGACCGGGACATGGGGAAGGGATTTTCGTGGACCGGCGGCGGGGCGGATTATCCTCCAAGTCCCGCGGGGCAACGCGCGCATTGGCTCAACAAACGCACCTGTGTTTTGCCCGTCAAGCTCCAAGCCGCCCACTATTACCGCGTGGGCATCAATTCCAAGAGCTACAGGAATTTTCGAAGCGCAGGCGGTTTATCGGCAAGACCAACGGCTATTTATTTCACTACTCGAGGTGCGGGTAGACAATTGCAACGGCTGGCCGCCAAGCCAAAGATCATGAGGCTTATTCCTAAAAACGGTGCGAAGGACGTGAACCCGAATTTGACGGAAATCAGCGTTACGTTCAGTGTTCCGATGGGCGCGGGGTTTTCCTGGACGGGCGGGGGGCCTGATTTCCCGACGATTCCCAAAGGGAAGAAGCCCTACTGGACCGAAGATCACAAGACCTGTGTGCTGCCGGTGAAGCTGGAACCGGGCCACACTTATCGCTTGGGCATCAACAGTCCGTCCTACAAAAGCTTCCAAAGCAGCGGCGGCGTGCCCTTGGCCCCAGTGGTCTTACGCTTCACAACAAGGAAGTGATAACGCTTACGCAAATCTTTGGGAATTCTTATTGAAAATGGAGCAAGCAGCATGGAGAAAGCACTTCAAAAATCATTACATCTTTATTATGATTTGGGTAAGCAATAAAAAGTAAGGTAGTAAACAAGGGTGACCCAATTGACGAACTTTCCGCTACCGCCTCCCGATTTGGCCCAGGTATGGCTCGACTTTGACGGGACTATTTCCCGTGTGGACGTGCTCGATGAGCTTATCAACCGATATGCCGTTAATGAATCCTGGAGGCTCATTGAAGAACGCTGGCAGGCGGGTCTGATCGGTTCGCGGGAATGTCTGCGGCAGGAATTTTCGTTGGTGCGAATTTCCGCCCGGGAACTTGAGGCGTTCCTGGATCGAATTGAGGTGGATCCCGGCTTGGAGCTTTTATTGGAATATCTGGCCCAACATCGTGTTCCGGTGACGATTCTCAGCGACGGCATCGAGCGATTCATTAAGAGAATTCTGGCCCGCCGGGGGATTGCCCGTCTGGAAGTTTACGCCAATCGGATCGTGCAATGCGGCGAACGGTTGCGGCTGATATGTCCGCATTCGCAAACACATTGCCAGTCGGGCGCCGCCCATTGCAAATGCGCCAGCGCCGAACAATTAAGACGGCCGGGAAGACAGACGATTTATATTGGCGATGGCCGGAGCGATTTATGCCCGGCCCGTAAAGCTGACCGGGTGTTCGCCAAGGGCGTATTGGCCCGGGCGCTGGCGGTCGAACACATCGCCTATATTCCTTTTGTTTCACTGCGGGATGTCGCCTCGGCCCTCCGGCAGGCGTGGTCGACCAGGGCGGCGGTGATTTAACCGCACGATGGTGTGGCCGGCCGACGCGGAAGTCTTGGCGCGGAGAGCTGGACAAGATAAAAAGCGGGACAGTTTATCACATCGCCGCCGGATTGCCGGTGATAAACTCCCATCCCGGCGCACCGCGATGAACAAAAGAATATCCCGCCGCGCAGGGGGCCCGGATTTTTACGTCGATTCTCTCGCCGGCGAAGCCATTTAGAAAGACTTCAGCCATGCGGTTGCCCGTGCGAAGCCTTGGAAACTCTCATGCCAATAATATCGAAACTCGCTGTCCCTACCCCGGCGAATTTGAGGAAAAAACTCATTCGGGCCGTGCAACGGCTCCAGCCGCAAGCGGAAAGTCTGCTGGCGGAAATTGTCCGGATTCCCAGCATCAGCGGGCGGGAAAAGGCCGTGGTGCGACGGTTGGCCCAATGGGCGCGAGCATGCGGTTTTTCCGTTGACGTGTTCGAAACGGATGAGAAATCGCTGGCTGGTTTTCCCGAAGCCGCCGCCGGCCATCTCCCCTTAAAAGGTCGGCCCACCCTGGTCATCCGCCATCCTGGCCGGGAACGGGGCCGCAGTCTGCTGTTCAATGCCCATAGCGACGTGGTTGCCGCGCCGGAACCGGAACGCTGGCGGCACGGCCCCTGGTCTGGTTTCATGGCCAGGGGCCGCCTTTATGGTCGCGGCGCCTGCGATAGCAAAGGCCCGCTGGTCAGTGCCCTGCTGGCGATGCAGGCGCTGCGTGAAATTGCCGCCGGTGCCGACGCGCCGCGCGGCGATATCCTGCTGGAATTGGTTCCGGGCGAAGAAGATTGTGTCGGGCTGGGCACGCTTACCAGTCTGATGCGGGGTTATCGTGCCGATGCCGTGGTGATTCTCGAACCGACGGAGGGCCAACCACGCTGCGCATCACGAAGTGGCCTGCGATTTCGCATTACCGTCGCCGGCCGAGCCGTACATGGAACACTTAAGTGGCTGGGGCGCGACGCCATTGCGGATCTGCGGCGTGTTCTTGCGGCCCTGGAGCGAATGGAACGGAAATTCAACCGGAAAAAATCAAACCAGCTCTTCGCTGATTATCCTATTCTACGGCCAATTACAGTGGATCAAATCCAAGGCGGTTCCTGGCCGGGCATGGTCTGCGATCAGGCCTTGTGCACGGGGTATTTCGAACTTCCGCCCGATGAGGATATTTCCGTCTGGAAACGCAGATTTCAGCGGGAGCTTGAGCAACGCATGGGTAAGGCCTTCGCCGCCGGCGATATGAAGACGGATTTTATTGAAGAATACTCCGGACACGCCACGGCGCCGGAGCACCCCCTGTGCCGGCTGGCCGAACGAATTTTGCAAATAAACGAACGAAAGCTTGCATGGAAGGGCTGGAAAGCATTTAATTCCGGATGTGAAGCGGGACTGCGCTGGCGGCGCCAGGGCGTTCCCACGCTGGTGTGGGGACCGGGCAGCCTGGAGCAGGCGCACGCCGTTGACGAATTCGTGGATCTGGCCGCCGTTCGGGATACGGCGGTACATTTGGCGTTGCTGGCGTATTACTGGACGCATGATAAGGAAAACTCCTGATGGGCGACGTACCAACCCAAACGGCCCCTCTTGGATTGGCGGACGCTTCGGCGGCCGAGCAATCGCAGCGGTGGTTCGCCCGTGCCCGGCAAGTTCTCGCCGGTGGAATCAGCAGTTCCGCCCGCACCACCACCACCGGTTCCTGGCACTATCCACTGTATCTCACGCATGGTCGCGGCTCACATATTTGGGACGCCGACGGGCACGAATTCGTCGATTATCTGCTTAGTTATGGCAGTGTGATCCTGGGCCATGCCCACCCCGGCCTGATTCGCGCCGCGGACAAGCAGCTTGCGGATGGTACGATGTTCGGCACGTGCAATATCGTGGAAGTGGAACTGGCCGAACAGATATGCCGCATGGTTCCCGGCGCCGAGCTGGTCCGCTTTTCCAACTCCGGTTCGGAAGCCATCTGCGGAGCCATTCGGGCCGCCCGCGGCTTTACCGGCAAGAATCGCGTGCTCAAGTTCGAGGGACATTATCACGGTTGGGTGGATGTGCTGGCGGTAAGCAACCGGCCCACCGCGGCGCAAGCCGGTCCGCTGGACGCCCCGGCAAGTTATCCCCATTCGCCCGGCATACCCGCCGGCGTAGTCGGCGACGTGATCATCGCCCCCTTCAATGACCGCGATCGGACAAGCCGTATTATCGAAAGCCATGCCTCCGACCTGGCCGCCGTGATTCTGGAACCCGTTGTCGCCAACAACGCCTGCATTGAACCGCAACCCGGATTTCTCCCGTGGTTGCGGGAGCAATGCGCGCGGTTGGGAATCATCCTCATATTTGATGAAATCGTCACCGGCTTCCGTCTGGCGCGAGGCGGGGCGGCGGAGGCATTCGGAGTTACGCCCGATCTGGCGGTTTTCAGCAAGGCGCTCGGCGGCGGGTTCGCGATCAGTGCTTTTGCGGGCCGGCGCGACATCATGGAATTGATCGGCGCCAATACTGTCAAACACGGCGGAACCTACAACGGCAACCCGCTCTGCGCCGCGGCCGCCCTGTTCACTCTCCGCCAGATCGCCCGTCCCGGTGTTCTGGAATCCATTCATGAACATGGCCGGGCGTGTATGGAGGCCATCCGGAGAAGCAGTCGGGATTGGAACGTTCCGTGCGTTGTGCAGGGGAGTGGCGGCATGTTTCAGGTGGTATTCAACCGCGACGGCAAGCCGTTGCGTCATTATCGCGATCTGAGCGGCGTGGATATGGCCCGCTACGGCGCGTTCCGCCATGCCCTGCTACGCCAGGGCGTGCATCTGAACGGTTCCGGGTCCGCGTGCTGGTTCATCAGCACGGTACACAGCGCCGACGATCTGGCTATTGCCACGGCGGCGATTGAAAAGGCCATGCGCGCCGTCCGATGAATCTTGTTGGGGCGCAAGGGCCTATCCGGGCAGGCTCTAAACACGGGAGCATCTTGGAACAATGATACTGGCGTCGCTTGATTCCCTGGCTGACCGAATACCGCCGGTTCTGCTGGCGAACTTTTACGAGCGCCTTCCGGACCGGCTGATTGACCAGGTTCGAACCGCGCGTTTTCGGCGGACGCTTCGCTGGGTAGCGCAGCATTCGCCGTTTTATCGCGCTGCGTTTCGGCGGCTGGGCATTGATCCACGGCAGGTGAAAACGCCGGGGGACCTCGGCGATTTTTTTACCACTCCGGAGGACATCATTGCTGATCCGGAATCTTTTTTATGCCGCCCCCCCGCGATTGTCTTTGAATCTTCCGGAACCAGCGGACGCAACAAGCGGATTTATTACGATCAACGCGAGATGGAGCAGATGGGCCAGGTGATGGCCGCCGGACTACCCATGATGGGCATCGGCCCGGAGGATCGCGTCGCCAACGCCTTCGACTTTTCGATGTGGATTCCCGGAATGTTGACGCATAACGCCTTGATGGCGGCGGGTAATTTCTGCATGGCCTTCGGAAAGGTCGATCCGGTGGAAGTATACCGGCGGCTGCGGACCTATCGCTTCAATGTTGTGATGGGGGAACCAACCTGGTTGATCCGGCTCACCGAGTTGGCCGAGCGCGACGGCTCTGTTGCGTTGAAAACTCTCGTCGGCGGCGCCGAAGAAATGCCCCGCGAGGCCATCGGCTGGATGCATAAGGTGTGGCGGGGCGCCATCGTGCGCATGTGCTACGGCAGTGTGGAACTCGGCAGCGGTCTGGGTTATCAACCCTGTGATTTCGACGGTTATCATCTGGATGACATCGACTTTTACCATGAGGCGGCGGACGTAACTCCGGACGGTTACGGGGAACTGGTTTACACCACCCTAAGGAGGCGCGTCATGCCGCTGATCCGTTATCGTTCGCGCGACGTGACGCGCCTGATCCCCGGACGCTGCGCCTGCGGACGTAAAGGAGCGCGAATGAGCCGCCTGCGCGGACGCCGGGATGAAATCGTTGTGGCCGGCGGCGGCAATCTGTATCCGCTGATGTTCGAGAATATCCTGGCCGGCGTTGCCGGCTTGACGCGCGATTGGCAGGTGGTTCTCCGCCTCCAGAACCTGCG